>JANLPN010000471.1:0-2414 GCA_031367285.1 Betaproteobacteria bacterium
GGTGGCTTCGGTGCGGATGGCGGTGGCCAGCCACAGAGACCCCATCACCACGATCTCGTCCAGGATGTTGGGCAACACGTGCGCGAACATCACGCGCCAGTGGGAATACCCCATGGCGCGGCAGGCGTCCACGAAGTCGCGCTCCTTCATCGCCAGCGTGGAACCGCGCGCCACGCGCACGAAAGCCGGCACGGCGGTGATGCCGATGGCCAGGATCAGGTTGCTCATGCTGGGGCCCAGCACGGCCACCAGAATGATGCCCATGATGATCTGCGGGAAGCTCATCAGTACGTCGTTGGCGCCGCTGATCCAGCGGTCCACCACGCCGCCGAAGTAGCCCGAGATGACGCCGATCGCCACACCTATTACCACGCCCGCGAAGGTGGAGACGAAGCCCACGAATAGCGATACACGCGCGCCCCACAGGATGCGCGAGAGCACGTCGCGCCCGAAGGAGTCGGTGCCCAGCCAGTAGCTGGCGTTGGGGCCGACCAGCTTGTCGATGATGTTCTGCTCATTGGGGTCGTGTGGCGCGATCCATGGCGCCAGGATGGCCAGCACCACCACAACCGCGACCAGCACCAGGCCGATCATCAGCGCACCGGAACGCGTGGCACGGCCCATGAAGGCATTGGACGGCACGCTGACGGCACTCGCGGGCGGCGTGCTCATGTCGCTTTCACCCGTGGATCGACCACGCCGTAGGCCAGGTCGGTAAGCAGGTTGACCAGCACGATGATGAAGGCATAAATCACCATCAGGCCCTGCAGCATGGAGTAGTCGCGTTTCTCCAGCGCACCGATGATGAGCTTGCCCAGACCGGGGCGGTTGAACACAATCTCGGTCAGCACCGAGTTGCCGATCAGCACGCCGAAGTACAGGCCGATCACGGTGACGATGGGGATCAGCACGTTGCGCAGGCCATGGCGCCAGACCACCACGCGCGCCGGCACGCCCTTGGCGCGGGCCGTGCGCACGTAGTCCTCCGACAGCGCCTTGAGCATGCCCGAACGCGTGACGCGCGTGACGTAGGCGATCATGATCAGCCCCAGGTTGAAGGCCGGCAGGGCCAGCGAGCGCAGCCGCTCCACAGGCTCCGTCATGGGCCACCCGCGCGAAATGACGGGGAACCATTGGAAGTGGATGGCGAATGCCAGCAGCATCAAAATGGCCGAGACGAAGGCCGGGAAGGACAGCCCCACGAGCGAGACTATGCGTGCCATCCAGTCGCCGAAACCGTCACGACGGCGCGCTGCCACCACGCCAAGCGGCACGCCGCCGATGATGCCGATCAGCAGCGCGGCAATCGTCAGCTCCAAGGTGAACGGCAACACCGCCGCTACGTCGGTGAGGATGGGCCGGTTGGTGATGAGAGATCGGCCCAGGTCGCCGCCCAGCACCTGGGTCATAAAGGTCAGGTACTGGCGCCAGATGGGTAAGTCCAGCCCGAGCTTGGCGCGCAGCTCGCGCAGCGCCTCGGCCGTGGCCTGGTCGCCCATGATGACCAGGGCCGGATCCCCCGGCACGATGCGCACCAGAACGAATACCAGCGTCAATACCGCAAGCAGGGTAGGCAGCGCGAACAGCAGCCGCCGGAGCAGGTAGCGGGTCAAGGGTGGCGCCGCCTGTGTGCTTGCCTTTCTGCGTGCCTGCTTACTTGATGCTGCTCAGCTCGGTGATGGTGGGGCCCAGGTGCATGGCGGCCTCGAACTTGTAGCCGTAGTCCACGCTGGACTTGCGCGCCCAGGCCAGCAACTGTTCGTGCAGCGGGATCGCGCACACGTTGTCGCTGATCTTCTTCTGCGCGGCGCTCCACAGCGCCTTCTGCTTGGCCGGGTCCTGCTCGACACGCGCGCCGTCGATCTCGGCATCCGCCACGGCGCAATGCGAGAAATTGACCGAAGCGGTAGGCGTATTGACGATGGAGCGCGAGTGGAAGAACTGCGTGAGGTACACGTCGGCCACGGGGAAACGCGCCGCTGAGTAATAGACCATCTGCGACAGGTCCTTGCGAATGTTGGCGTGGAAGGTCTGGTGGTCCACCACGTCGAACTGGATCGTGATGTTGGCCTTCTTCAGCTGCGCCTGCAGTACCTGCGCCACCGACAACATGCTGGGCAGCGAGGTCTGCACCATCTTGATCGTTATGCCATTGGGGTAACCAGCCTCGGCCAGCATTTGTTTGGCCTTGTCGGACTCGCCGTTGCCATAAACCGGGTTGGTGTCGTCAAACCCCAGGTAGCCGACCGGCACCACCGCGCGGCCCGGCTGGGCCACCAGCTCGCCCAGGAAGCTCACGATCTGGCGCCGGTCCACGGCGGTGGCGATGGCGCGCCGCACGCGGATGTCGTCGAGTGGCTTTTGCGTCGTGTTGAAATGCAGCAGCGACAGCTCGGCCGGACGCACCACGTCGG
>JANLPN010000515.1:0-9363 GCA_031367285.1 Betaproteobacteria bacterium
CCGGGTGACGCTGATCATGCCGACCACGGTGCCGGCGCGCACCAACGGCGTAAACAGCATCGCCCGGTAGCCGCGCAGCCGCGCCAGGTCGCGCAACATGGCCGGTACCCCGGCATCGGACTCGGTGTCCCCGATATGCGACATCTGGCCGTCGCTGACCATCGCGAAGGGCGGGAACTCGGTGATCGGCCGGGGAAACATCAACGTCAACGTGGCGTCAGCCTCGGCGTTGGTCGGAGTGAAGGCGACCAGGTGCATCACGCCATCGACGATGCTGAACACGGTGGTCGAGAAGCCGTCGAGCAGGCGCTTGGAACTCACGGCGATGGCGTCGAACACCGGTTGCACGTCAGCGGGTGAGCCGGCAATGACCTTCAGGATGTCAGCGGTGGCTGTCTGCCGTTCCAGCGCCTCCTTGGTCTCGTTGATCAGGCGCGCGTTTTTCATGGCGATCTGCGCCTGCGTGGCAAAGGCCCGCAGCAACGCGATCTGCTTGTCAGTGAACGGCCGCACGTCCTGGCGAATCAGGTTGAGGATGCCTATGATGCCGTCCCCTTCGATCAGCGGCACGAAGAGGCTTGTGCGCACGCCCCCCAGCTCGACGCAGGCCACGCCGATCGGAATCCCGTTTCTATATGCTTCCGATTCCTTGACATCGGCGACGTGCATGTATGGGCTCGCCAGCGGATCGCGGCCCAGCAGGTGCGGTACCGGTACGGCGTTGTTCGCCAGCCAATCCGTAAAGGCCCGCGGCACATTGCCGCCGAACAAGCCATTGGCCCGCGCCATGTCGCCCTCGACGAGCCAGAGGCCGCCAGCATAGGCGCCGCACAGATGCAGCGCGCTGTGCACGATGGCGTCGAACACCGGCGCCAGATCGCCCGGCGAGGCGTTGATGACCTGCAGCACATCGGTCGTGGCAGTCTGCTGCTCCAGCGCTTCCTTGGTTTCGTTGAACAGACGCGCGTTCTGGATCGCGATGGCCGCCTGGTCGGCAAAGGTCTTTAGCAGCGCGATTTCCTTGTCGGTGAACGGCTTTGGCGGCCTTCGCACCACGCCAATGGAACCGATACCGCCGTCTTCCCACAACATCGGCGCATACATGACGGACACATTGCCAATGCGATCAATTATGGGCTGGAGCCCTGGCTCCAGCGCCGCCAGGGCAGCGGCATCGGGAACGTGCAGCACGCGGCGCTCGCGGATAACCCGGCCCGTGTGGCTCCGGTCCAGCGGCGTTGCGCTGGCATGGTCGACGGCGGAGCCAATTGAGCCGCGCCACGCCGCCGTGCGCACCATGCCATCGTCACCCACCAGGAATATGCTGACATCGTCGACGGCAAAGAGCCGCCCGCAGCTATCGATGATCTTCTCGAACACCGGGCTGGAGTCGGACACGGACTTGCCGATGACCTGCAACACGTCGGAGGTCGCGGTCTGCTGCTCCAGCGCCTCCGTCAACTCGGCCGTGCGCTCCTTCACCTTGCGCTCCAGCCCCTGTGCCCACTGCGCGTTGTCCAGCGCCACGGCGGCCTGCGCGGCCAGCATGGCGAGCAGGTCGCGGTCGGTGTCGTGAAAGCGGCCGAAGGCGCCTTCGATGTCGGTGTAGAGGAAGCCCAACACGCGGTCTTGCGCGACCAAGGGGGCGATCAGGCAGGAGCGTTGGTCCACGGCTGAGGCACCATCGGGACCGTGGCGCAGACACACGGCGCGGGTGTGACGGGCCTCCATGAGCCAGGGGGTGATGGCGCGTAGCAGCGCAGCGCTGTCTTCGCCTTTGGGCAAAAGGGCACCGGCTATCTGCAAGTCAGCCGGCGTCTCCAACACCAGCAACACCCGTTCGGCGCCGCTGAGTTCGGTGACCTCGTCGATAAGGAAGTCGTGCAGTTCCCGCGCACCGCGCAATTGGTTCAGGCGCATGCCGGTGTCTACCAGGCGCTTGAAAGGTTCGGTCAGGCTGCTTTCCAACGCCAGATGCGCCAGACGCTCCCCGTCCGGCAGACCGCGCCGTGGCGACTCGCGCAGCCAGGCCCGCACGATGTCGCGGTTGACCTCCAGCTTGTTGAGAAAGCTGCGCCGCAGGCCTTCGTCCTGCACATTGCGCATGGCCTGCAGCAGGATGGCGTACGCGCGCTGCAGAGCCACCCAGGCTTGCTCCTTTGCGCCACCGGCCGCCAGGGCGCGGCTGTGCCACCAGAAGATGTCCTGGCTCTGTCCGAAGTTAGCGCGCGCAAAACCGCGTTCGGTGTGCAACTTGACGCCACGCCGGGTGGTGCGCAGGGCACCGGCTATGTCGCCGCGCATCAGCAGGACCTTGGCCAGCGGAATCAGCACATACAGCTCGAACCCGGGGTTGGTGGCACGCACCTTGCGCAGGAAGGCGCGCAGGCGCTTCAAGGCCGCGCCGGTATTACCCTCGGCCAACTCCAGCGCGGCGCCCCACATCTCACGGTCGTTGCGGGTGACGGGCTCGTCCAGCGACGTGACCAGGGCGTCGTACTCGGCCCAGCGCATCCGCGCACCCGCCACGTCTCCCAGCGCGATTTGCCAGCTCAGCATGCCTCCGAACTCCAGCACCAGATTCAACCGCGCACCCATGCGCTCGCAGGGAACTTTGACCCCTTCCCCGAGTCGACAGGCGCGCCGGTACAGGCCCAGTTCGGCAAAAGCAAGCGACAGGTTGCCAACCACCATGACCTGGCCAAAAGCGTAGCCTGAGCGCTCGAACGCCCGTGCTGCCTGCTGCAACAACAACATGCGCTCGGCAATGTCCTTGCAACTGAAGCTCAGCACGTTCAGCGCATTGGCCAGTCCGTGTTCGTCGCCGGTCTGTCGAGCCAACACGACCGCGTGCTGCGCGGCGCTGCGCGACTCCTCGTTGCGCGATAGGCGGGTTTGCGCAAACGCGATGACCCAGTGGCAACGGCCGACCTGTACCCTGTCATGCGCCGCCTCGAACATGGCCGCCGCGCGCCGGGCGCCGGCCACGGCGGCTTCAGGCTTTGCCGCGCGCAGCTGCGCCTCGGCCTGGCACAAAACGCTGCGGGCCAGCCAGGGCGAGGTACCCAGCTCCTGTGCCAGGGTGACAGCACGTGTTGCAGCCGCCAGCGCCGGCTTGACTTGCCCCAAACGCATCAGCGCCATGGCATGCCGGTTCAATGCCTGCACCCGGAGCACGGCCTGTGGGTGTTTTGAGGCCAGCGCCAGCATGGTGGCGGCTTCGGCCTCGGCGTCGGCAAAGCGGCCTTCGGCGATCAAGGATTCGGCCCGCAGGTCCAGCAGGTCCATGCGTTGCGCGGGGGTGATGCGGGGAACGGCCAGCGCCAGCGTGCAGTGCTCAAGTACTTGCACATGCTGGCCGGCCCAGGCGAGTGCGCGGATGCTGGTGAGGTGTTCGCCCACGGAGGTCAATGCAACCGGCGGCGAAAGCGCGCTGGCCAGGTTGGAGAACTGGCGCGGTTCAGCGTTCATTGGTGGAGGCTCCGGGTCGTGGTGGTACCTGCCTCAGAGCCTCGACCAGCGCATCGACACGGATTGGCTTGGTGACATAGTCGTCCATGCCCGCCGCCAGGCACTCCTCGCGGTCGCCCTGCATCGCGTTGGCGGTCATGGCCACGATGCGCGGGCGCTCGTGCGGCTGCCACTTGGCGGTGATCTTGCGCGAGGCTTCCAGGCCATCCATCTCGGGCATCTGCACGTCCATCAGCACCACGTCATACACCTGCCGTTGGATGCTTTCTATGGCCTCGATGCCGTTGCTGGCCAGGTCGGCCCGGTAGCCCATCTGCTGCAACAACCGCATGGCCAGCTTCTGGTTCACCACGTTGTCCTCGGCCAGCAGGATGCGCAGCGGGTGGTGCGTGGCCATCTCCGGATCGAACCGGGGCTTTGCAGCGGGTGCGACGGCTCTGGGTGCGGCATCGTGTGCCAGCAGCGAGACCAGGGTGTCGAACAGCTGGCTCTGGCGCAGCGGTTTGGCCAGGGTGGCGGCGAACAGGCTGTCGGCGGCTTCGCGCCGGCCGAGCGAGGTAAACAGCACCAGCGGGAGTTCGTGGCCGGCCGCGCGTACACGCGTGGCCAGCGTGCCGCCGTCCATACCAGGCATATGCATATCGATGATGGCCAGGTCGAACTTCTGCGCCTGCAGCATCTGCAGTGCCTTCTCGGGCGCGTCGGCGTCCTGCGCCACCATACCCCACTTGGCGGCCTGCAGGGCCAGGATGCGCCGGTTGGTGGCGTTGTCGTCCACCACCAGCAAGCGCTTGCCCTTGAGCGCGGGTTGCTCACCGATGAAGGCACGCCGCTGGCCCTGTGGCAACTCGGCAGGTGTGCCCTGGATGGTGAAGCGGAAGGTGCTGCCGGTGCCCGGGCCATCGCTATCGACCCACATGCTGCCGCCCATGAGTTCGGCCAGCAGCTTGCTGATGGCCAGGCCCAGGCCGGTGCCGCCGTATTTGCGCGTGGTGCTGCTGTCGGCCTGGCTGAACTTCTGGAAAAGACGGCCCTTGCCGGCCTCGGACAGGCCGATGCCGGTGTCGCGCACCGCGAACAGCAGCTTGTCTTCCTTGGCATAGACACTCAGCACCACCTCGCCCTTCTCGGTGAACTTGACGGCGTTGGACAGCAGGTTGAGCAGCACCTGGCGCAGGCGCGTCACGTCGCCCACAATCGCGGCTGGCACCTCGCGCTCGCCCTTGGTTTCGAAAACGTAGGCGATGTCCAGCCCCTTCTCGGCCGCGCGTGCGGCGATCAGGTCCATCGCCGCTTCCACGCACTCGCGCAGGTCGAACGGCTGCTGCTCGATGTCCATGCGCCCGGCCTCGATCTTGGAGAAGTCGAGGATGTCGTTGATGATGGTCAGCAATGAGTCGCCGGAATCACGGATCGTCGAGGCAAAGTCGCGCTGGTCGTCGGTAAGCGTGGTGTCCAGCAGCAGCCCGCTCATGCCGATCACGGCGTTCATGGGCGTCCGTATCTCGTGGCTCATGGTGGCCAGAAAGGCGCTCTTGGCTTCGTTGGCTTCTTCGGCGGCGGCACGCGCCTGCTGCGCGTCGTTGAACAAGCGCGCGTTCTGGATCGCGATCACGGCCTGGTCGGCAAAAGTCCGCAGCAGCGCGATCTCGCGCGGTTCGAACCTGGAAGGGGTCACTTCGTCCAGCCAGAAGCGCGTTACATGGATGGCGCCCACGCCCTCATCGCGCCACAGCATCGGCACCACGGCGCATGAATAGTTGCCATGCATCTTCGCCAACTGTCGCAGCGCCCACGGGACCTCTTCGCCATTGAGCACGTCGGGATAATTCAGAACCTCCCGTTTTTGCACGGCCAAGCCCTGCATTGATTTATCCACCCGTACGGGGTAGTAGGCGCCAACGCTCTTACTGGACTCCGCGGTTGCTCCGATGTGGGCTTCCAGTCGCACCAGACCATCTTCGTGAATCACTGCGATGCCCGCATCGGTAACTTCGAACAGCTTGCGGCAACTGTTAACAATGGCCTCGAATACCGGCCTTGCATCCGATACCGAACTGCCGATCACCCCCAGCACCTCGGCAGTGGCGGTCTGCTGCTCCAGCGCCTCCCTGGTTTCGTTGAACAGCCGCACGTTCTCGATCGCGATGACGGCCTGGTCGGCGAAGGTCGTTAGCAGGTTCATCTGCGCGTCGGTCATCGCGCCGGGTTCCGGCGAAGACACCGCGATGGTACCGATGACCTCACCGCTCAGCATCAAGGGTGCCGAAGCGATGGAACGGAAGGCCAGCCTGGCGGCGTTGCTTCGGGCATAGGCGGGAGCGTCAGCGGTCTGGGTGTCCGCGACCTGTAACGCCCGCCGCTCGACCACCGAACGCCCCACAAGGTTTTCCGCGCTGATGGGCATTACCTGGCCACCATGGAATTCGCCGGGCTCCAGTGCATAACTCTGCGCGCGGCGACGCAGGCCGTCGCCTTCCACCGTACGCAGCGCCGCCTTGCGCCCGAAAAGCCGGGCGACGCTGTGCACGATCGCATCGAACACGGGCTGCGTATCGGTCGGCGAGCTGCTGATGACCCTGAGAATCTCCGCCGTGGCAGTTTGTTCGGCCAGCGTCTCCGTCAGCTCGGCGGTACGCATCTCCACCTTGCGCTCCAAAGCCTTCGCCCAACGCGCATTGGCCAGCGCGACCGCGCCCTGCGCGGCCAGCATGGCCAGCAGGTCGCGGTCGTTGTCGTTGAAGCGTCCGAACGCGCCTTCGATATCGGCATACACAAATCCCAGCAGCCGGGTCTGCGCCACCAGCGGGGCAATCAGGCAGGAACGCTGGTCCAGCGGCGCCGCGCCTTCCGGCCCGTAACGCACACTGACCGCGCGGCTGCGGCGGGCTTCGGCTATCCAGGAGCTGACCTTGCGCAGCAAGTCCCGCGCATCCTCGCCGGCCGGCAGCAGGGACCCGCCGACCGACACCGTGCCGTCGTCTTCAAGCAAAAGCATGACCCGCTCGGCACCGGTGAGCTCGGTGATTTCGTCGATCAGGAACTCATGCAACTGCTGCGCGCCGCGCAGTTCGTTCATGCGCATGCCGGTGTCCACCAGGCGCTTGAAGGGTTCGCCCAGGTTGCTGCTGATGGTCAGGTAGGCCAGCCGCTCCGCGTCCGGCAGGCTGCGCTTGCCGGATTCGAACAGCCAGGCGCGCACGATGTCGCGGTTAGTCTGCACCTTGTTGAGGTAGCTGCGGCGCAGACCTTCGTCATGCACGTTGCGCACGGCGTCGAGCAGCATGGCGTAGGCTCTTTGCAGCGTGGTCCAGGCCTTGTCGTGCAGGCCGCTCGCGGTCAGCGCGCGCACGTGCGCCCACCAGATGTCCTGGCTTTGCCCGTACTGGGCACGCGCAAAACCCAGGGCCTGATGCTGCCGGGTGGCCCTCTTGCTGGCGCGCAGGGCAGCGGCATGGTCGCCGTTTGCCAGCAGTGCGTCCACCAGCGGAACCAGGACCTGCAACTCAAAGCCGCCTTGCGTGGCGCCGCCGCCGCGCAACCAGGTTCGAACGACGGCGACCGCGCCTGCGGCGTCCCCTTCGGCCAGCAGGAGTGCGCTTTCCAGCCGTACGTACATGACGCCCATCGTGGGGGAGTCGTGCTCGGCGATCAGCGCCTCGTACTCCGGCCAGGCCGCGCGCACGGACGCCACTTCGCCGAGCGCCAGCTTCCAGGCCAGCAAACCACTCAGCTGCAAGACACGGTTGCCCCCCCCGCCCATGCCACTGATCAGCGCGGTGACTTCCTCCGCCAGCCGGGCTGCGTGGCGGTACAGCCCCAGCTCGGCGCATGCGAGCGACAGGTTGGCCCTGACCATGGCGCCGCCGAACGCGTAACCCGCTGCCTCGTAGGCCTGCGACGTCTGCTCCAGCAGATCGATGCGTTCGGCAATGTCGGTACTGCTGAAACTCAGCACATTCAAGGCATTGCCCAGGCCCAGCGTGTCACCAGTCTGGCGGGCCAGCGCCAGCGCGCGCCGCGCCGCGGCTTGCGACAACGCGTCCTGGGACAGGTTGGAATGCGCGAACGCGATGACCCAATACGCCCTCCCCAGTCCCACGAGGTCTCCGGCAGCTTCGAACAATTCGGCCGCCTGTTGGCCATTGGCTAGGGCCGCATCGAGCGCATCGACGCGAATCTGCGCCTCGCCCAGCCGCAACAGGCTTTGTGCCAGCAGGGCCTGCTGCTGCGTTTTACGGGCCAATGCCACCGCCTTCGTAGCCACCCGGACGGCGGTCCGGTTGTCGCCCATGCGCATCAGCACCACGGCCTTGCGGTTGAGCGCCAAAAGGGCAAGCGCCGGCTCTTGGGTCGCCCGGGCCAGCGCAACCATGGCCGCAGCGTCGGTCGCGGCATCGGGGAAACGCCCGGCGGCAATCAGGGATTCGGCGCGCAGATCGAGCAGCTCCACGTGCCGCGCGGGCGGGATCGCCTCGCCGGCAAGCGTCTGGGTACACAGCGTGATGGCCTGGGCGTGTTGGCCGGCCCAGGCCAGGTCGCGGGCGGCCTGGATGGCGGCTGCCGCCGGCCCGGGGGACAAACGCGGGGGTGTGCTCTTGTTCTTGCTCACGGTGTCACGGTTCCTTGCGCCGGGAAGCCTGGGTTGGCACCCGATTGAATCGCCAAGCCAGTGTAGCCTTGATCGGGCCGGGTTTTGCCATGCGGCGCTTGCCAAGCAAGCCGGGGCTGGCGCAGAATCAGCGGCGACCAACAGCCCAATTTTTCAGGAGACAGCCATGGGAAAAACAATCAGCTTCAAACGACCGGACGGCAAGGGCGTCGACGGTTACCTGGCCGAGCCGGCGGGCGCCGGTTCCGCGCCTGGCGTAGTGGTGATACAGGAGTGGTGGGGCCTGAACGACCAGATCCGGGGCGTGGCCGACAAGCTGGCCGCCGACGGCTACCGGGCGCTGGTGCCCGACCTGTACCGCGGCAAGTCGGCACTGGTCGCCAAGGAGGCCGAGCACCTCATGAACGGCCTGAACTTCGGCGACGCCGCCGGGCAGGACATCCGCGGCGCGGTCCAGTACCTCAAGGGCTCCGGCAGCACCAAGGCCGGTGTCACCGGTTTTTGCATGGGCGGCGCGCTGACGTTGCTGGCAGCCGTGTTCGTGCCCGAAGTGGATGCGGCGGTGGCGTGGTACGGCTACCCGCCGCTGGAGTATGTGGATGCCGGCAAGATCAAGGCGCCGCTGATGGGCCACTGGGCCATGGAAGACGAACATTTCGCGATTGCGGGTGTTGACGCGCTGGAGCAGAAGCTGGGCGCGGCCAAGGTGGGCTTCGAGTTTCACCGCTACGAGGCGAAACACGCCTTTGCCAATGAGGTGGCGGACGCCAAGGGCATGGCCTCCCTGCGCTACAACCCGGCCGCCGCCCTGCTCGCCTGGAGCCGGACCATGGGTTTTCTGGCCAGGCACCTCAAATAACGCAAGCCTTCGATATGCGGGCACCGCCGTTCCGGGTTTGTGGGATCGTCGCGGCGATCAGCGTTGGTTTTTTCAGCCCTACCCGAAAAAACTCGCGAGTTTTTTCGGGTAGGGCTGAAATTGTCCGGTGGCTGAACCCGAAACTCCAGACTTTGCCGCCGCACCGCCAGCCCGGCGTTTTCTTGAGAGCCGATGTCAAGACGCGCCAGCGAGTGGATTCCAGACGCGCTGAAACCCGAATTCCTGAAAGTCCTTGGTGTTGACCGTGGCAAGCTGGGTTACGCCGTGGTGGCACAAGGTAAAGCCCAGACGTGCGTCGATGACGCGCCGAAAGCCGGCCTTGGTGGTTGCCGCCCATTGCCAAAGCTTGATGGAAACCGCGTTGTCATAATCAATGCAACGCCACTTCGGGTTTTGCTTC
>JANLPN010000050.1:0-2877 GCA_031367285.1 Betaproteobacteria bacterium
ACGCTGATTGCGCGCGGCGAGACCGAGCCGCTCAATGACGCACAGGAAATCCGTGAACGCTTCGAACACCAGATCGAGGCCGTCGTCGATGCCGGTGCCTGCGCGCAGGAGCCCACCACGGTGGTCGACCTGACCGGCGGCGAACCGGTGCTGCTGCGCCAGGGCCGCGGCGACGCTGCCGCCCTGGGCCTGTGATTTCCGGCCCCAACCACGCTGAGACAATGAACCCGTGGACATCGCAAACCTGATTCAAACCGTAGTCATCTACGCCTTGCCGGTGCTTTTTGCCATCACCGTGCACGAAGCCGCGCACGGTTACGCGGCACGGCATTTTGGTGACAACACGGCTTATGCGCTGGGGCGCGTCACGCTCAACCCGATAAAACACATAGACCCGGTAGGCACCATCCTGATGCCCCTGATGTTGTACTTTGCAACCTCGGGCACCTTCCTGTTTGGTTACGCCAAACCGGTGCCGGTGCGTTTTGGCAACCTGCGCAATCCAAAACGCGACATGGTCTGGGTGGCGCTGGCCGGGCCGGGTGCCAACCTGGCCCAGGCTTTTTTGTGGGGCATCCTGATGCTGGTGCTGCAAGGAACGGGGGTGACCGAGCTGTTCTTCCTCAAGATGTGCCAGGGCGGGGTGCTGGTCAACGTGGTGATGTTCGTGTTCAATCTGTTCCCCTTGCCGCCACTCGACGGTGGCCGCATCCTGGTGGGCTTGCTGCCCTACCGGCAGGCCGAGCTGGTGTCGCGTATCGAGCCCTGGGGATTCTTTATCGTGATGGCGCTAGTGGTAGCCGGTGTTGTGAGCGCCTTGTGGATGCAACCGCTGATGCGGCTGACCTTCGGCTTGCTGGACCTGTTGTGGGCCCCTTTCGCCCTGCTGTTTGGTTAAGACCTTTTCTTTCTGAGCGCCGGGCCGCTCCCAAGCGCGAATTCCGCAATGCTTAGCATGGAGGTTACCCAATGAGTACCACGCGTTTCCTGACCGGCATCACCACCTCCGGCACCCCCCATCTGGGCAACTACGTGGGCGCCATCCGGCCCACGGTGCAGGCCAGCCAGCGCCCCGGCGTGGAAAGCTTCTTGTTCCTTGCCGACTACCACTCGCTGATCAAGATCGAAGACCCGGCCCGTATCCAGCGCTCCACGCTGGAGATAGCGGCAAGCTGGCTGGCGGCCGGACTGGACCCGGAGCACGTCACGTTCTACCGCCAGTCCGACATCCCCGAGATACCCGAACTCACCTGGTTCCTGACCTGCGTCACCGGCAAGGGCATTCTGAACCGCGCCCATGCCTACAAGGCCGCCGTGGACAAAAACGCCGCTGCGGGTGCCGACACCGATGCGGACATCACGGCCGGCCTGTTCATGTACCCGGTGCTGATGGGCGCCGACATCCTGATGTTCAACGCCCACAAGGTGCCGGTAGGGCGCGACCAGGTGCAGCACCTGGAGATGGCGCGCGACATGGCCAGCAGCTTCAACCACCGCTACGGCGCGCATTTTGTGCTGCCCGAGGTGGTGATCGAAGAGTCGGTGGCCACCCTGCCCGGTGTGGACGGGCGCAAGATGAGCAAGAGCTACGACAACCACATACCGCTGTTTGCGCCGCGTGCGCAGCTCAGGAAGCTGATTGCCGGCATCGTGACCGACTCACGCGCGCCGGGCGAGCCCAAAGAGGTTGCCGGCTCGGCCTTGTTCCAGATCTTCCAGGCCTTTGCCACCAAGGCGGAGACCGAGGCACTGCGCCAGGCCTATGCCGGCGGCATCAGCTGGGCCGCTGCCAAACAGCGCGTGTTCGAGCGCCTGGACCTGGAGCTGTCCCCGATGCGGGAGCGTTACGAAGAACTGATGCGCGACCCCGGCAAGATCGAAGCCACACTGGTTGCAGGCGCCATCAAGGCACGCAAGCTGTCGGCGCCGTTCATGGCGCGGCTGCGCCATGCGGTGGGCCTGCGCAACCTGGGTGCCGAGGCCAACGCAAAAGCCGGCAAGGCCGCCAAGACGGCTTTGCCGGTGTTCAAGCAATACCGCGAACGCGACGGCCAGTTCCACTTCAAGTTTGTCGATGCCGGCGGCCGCCTGCTGCTGCAAAGCGCTGGCTTCGCCTCACCCAAGGACGCGGGCGCGGCGATAGGCCGGCTGCAGCAGCAAGGCCTGGCGGCATTGAACGCGATGACAGACACCGTGCTGGCGGCAGAAGGCGTCACGCCGGCCGACCTGGACAGCGCATTCCAGCAACTCCAGGACACCGGGGCGCACACCGCCTGACACGCCAGTAGGCCAAACCCGGCTGGTACAATGCGCGCTCCCGGAGAGATGGCAGAGTGGCCGAATGTACCTGACTCGAAATCAGGCGTACCGCAAGGTACCGTGGGTTCGAATCCCACTCTCTCCGCCAGTACAGGCAGGTAGTTCTTTGATTTAATTGATTATTTTTTCAAGCACCACGAAACCGCCCGAACTTTACCCCTGCGTTACCCCCCGGCACCTTCAGGCTACCCCGAGCATCGGTCGCCAATCACCAGCCGATATCCCGGACCCCCGCCAAAGCGCGTAGCGCCCGTTCAATGCTGCCGTGACACGTCAGCCACGGGGCGCACGGGAGTCGGCGCGTAGGGCGCGCAAGCGACCGGGAGGCGCGGACGGCTGACGCGCCCGGCCCCAGCGAAGGCCCCTTCACACAATGCCTGTTGCCTTCACCCGATAGGGCGCGGCAGCGGTGACTGGCTCCAAGCGGAGCCTTAGTCTTACTGTGTCATAAACGTAGGCGCAGGTTTACTGAGCGGCAATGTGGGCAATGTCCCAGAGCGATTGCGAGAGCGACGCCCAGTTGCAAGCGCAGCGTTGTGATCGAGTTTGACACGTGAC
>JANLPN010000581.1:0-30710 GCA_031367285.1 Betaproteobacteria bacterium
GGTGGCAGCCACGCCGGTCACAATGGGCTCAGGGATATTCACGATCAACTCGGTACTGACGACTATTGGCGGCTCCGCCTGGGTATCGGCCACCCCGGAGTCAAAGCCGAAGTCATCAACTGGGTTCTGAAAAAGCCGATGGCCGATCACCTGCGGATAATCGAGGCCTGTATCGCGGAATCGCTTAAGGCCATATCTTTGCTAGTCAGTGGAGACATGGCAAAAGCCACCATGCAGCTGCATACCAAGTCCAAAGTGCCCCGTGACCCGGAGGGAAAACCGCCATGAAAAACCAATTGCCTGTGCTTGCCGCCGTGTTATGGGCTGGGACCGTTCTTGGTCCGTTCGCCATAGGGCAGACCATCTACAAATGCGGCAATGTCTATGGCCAATCGCCCTGCCCCGATGGCGTGGTAGTGGACGCCAACGACAGCCGAACGCCAGCCCAGAAGGCGCAGGCCGATGCGGCGACCGCGCTGGCGGCAAGAAGTGCCGACAAGCTAGAAAGGGAACGCGTCTCGCTGGAAAAGCCGCAGGCCGGCAAGCCCGCGAAGAAGCCTTCGAAAGCGGGGCAGCCCACGGGCAATGGCAAAGATGGCAAGATTACCAAGGCCAGCGAGAAAAAGAAAAAAAAGGAGCCGGAGTACTTCACCGCAGCGGTGGCACCCGATCCGAAAAAAGAAAAGAAGACCGCCAGGAAAGCGGACGACAAACCATCGATGGAAAACGCTGGCAAGCCTCCCAAGCCTTGATCACGGGCAATCAACAAGTTCCGTCAACGCACGCCCAAGACACGGGCGCTCCAATTAGCCTACGCGCTGCCAGGCGCTCTGGCGGCCCCCTGAAGCCGCCGGTATTTGCGCCACAAAGACTCCTTGTCTTCAATGAAATCCGGGTTGACGGGGATACACGCGACCGGACAGACCTGCACACACTGTGGCTCGTCAAAATGGCCCACACATTCAGTACACTTGTGGGGATCGATCTCATATATCTCCAGCCCGAGAAAAATCGCGTCGTTCGGGCACTCGGGCTCACACACATCGCAGTTGATGCACTCGTCGGTAATGATCAAGGCCATGGCCCGAATTATCCCAGCCTTCGCATGCCCCGTCCGGTAAGCCCTTGCGGCATCAAGTTCTAAGCACTGTCCATGGGCCTGTTCCTCCTGAAACGTATTGCCACGCTGATCGCGACCCTGATAGGCGCGTCCGTCGTGGTGTTTCTGGTGCTGGAAGTTCTGCCCGGCGACGCAGCCCAGATCATGATGGGGCCGGACGCCGCGCCTGAAGCGGTGCATGCGCTCGCGGCCAAGCTGGGTCTGGACCGTCCCCCGCTGGAACGTTATGGGCACTGGGTCGCAGGCATGCTTACAGGCAATCTGGGCAACAGTTACGCCTATAGCTCACCGGTGTTCGAACTGGTGCTGGAGCGGCTGGCGCTGACCGTGCCGTTGGCGCTGATCGCCATGTCATTAACTACCGCCTTGGCACTGGTTGTCGGCATTTACGCCGCCGCGCGCCATAACCAGCTGGGTGACGTGGGTTTGATGGGCCTGACGCAGGTGGGCATAGCCATCCCCAACTTCTGGTTTGCGATCCTGCTGATCCTGTTTTTTTCCGTCAAGTTGCAGTGGTTCTCGGCCGGTGGCTTCGCCGGCTGGGATGAGGGCGTGGCGCAAGGCTTGCGGTCCCTGTTGCTGCCGGCGCTGTCACTGGCTGTCGTGCAAGCCGCGATTCTGGCGCGCATCACGCGCTCGGCAGTGCTGGAAGTCATGCGCGAAGACTTCGTGCGTACAGCGCGGGCCAAGGGCCTGTCGCAACGCGCAACACTGTGGGGCCACGTGTTGCGCAACGCGATGATTCCGGTCATCACCGTGATGGGGCTGCAGTCGGCCGAGCTGCTGGCCGGCACGATCGTGGTGGAGAACGTGTTCTACCTGCCGGGCCTGGGCCGCCTGATATTCCAGTCCATCTCCAACCGCGACCTCATAGTGGTGCGCAACTGCGTGATGTTGCTGGCCACCATGGTGGTCCTGGTCAATTTCGTCGTCGACGTCCTGTACGCCGTGATCGACCCGCGCGTCAAGGCCAGCGACATATGAGCCCCGCCGGGCCGTTTCCAAGGGCGAATGCGGCAGCCCGTTGGGCGGAGGTTACCTTATGAGCACGGCCACTGCGGCCAGTGCGATCCCGCCCACTCTAACGACACCGTCTCTGCTGCGCCGCGCCATGGCGCACCGCAGCTTTGTACTGGGCGGCCTGCTGACGGCGCTGCTGGTATTCGCCGCCGCTTTGTCATTGGTGTGGACCCCCTGGTCCCCCTACGAGATCGACATGGCACTGAAACTGCAGGCACCCAGCGCAGCGCACTGGCTGGGTACCGACCCATTCGGGCGCGACGTCACGTCGCTGCTGCTGGTCGGTGCGCGCAACTCCATCCTGGTGGGGGTGATTGCGGTCAGCATCGGCCTGCTGGCCGGTACCTCGCTGGGCCTGCTGGCCGCCGCGCGCCGGGGCTGGGTCGAGGAACTGATCATGCGCCTGTCGGACTTTACCTTTGCGTTTCCGGCCATCCTGTCGGCCATCATGATGACCGCCGTGTTCGGTGCAGGCATCGTCAACTCCATCATCGCCATCGGCATCTTCAACATACCGACATTCGCGCGCATCACACGCGCCTCAGCCAATGCGGTGTGGGCACGCGAGTTCGTACTGGCCGCGCGGGCCTGCGGCAAGGGCCCGTGGCGCATTACCTTCGACCATGTGCTGCCCAATATCATGTCGGTGTTGACGGTGCAGGTCACGATACGTTTTGCCATTGCCATATTGGCCGAGGCGGCCCTGTCCTATCTGGGCCTGGGTACCCAACCGCCCCAACCCTCCTGGGGCCGCATGCTGGCCGAAGCACAAACCCTGCTGTTCCAGGCGCCTTTGCTGGCCGTTTTCCCGGGGGTGGCGATTGCGCTAGCGGTATTGGGGCTCAACCTGATGGGCGACGGCCTGCGCGACCTGATGGACCCCCGGCTGGCGCGCAAGCGTTGAAGACCAAGACCATCCCATGCTTAAAGTCAACAACCTCCAGGTGCGGCTGCAAACCCAGCGCGGGCCCGCGGACGCGGTACGGGGGGTGAGTTTTGGCTTGCAGCGCGGTGAGACCCTGGGTCTGGTGGGCGAATCGGGCTGCGGCAAGTCCATTACTGCCATGGCACTCCTGGGCTTGTTGCCGGGAAGTGCCGTGGTATCGGGCAGCATCCTGTTTGACGGGCAGGAACTGGTGGGCAAAAGCGACGCGGCCATGCAGCAGCTGCGCGGCAACCGAATCGGCATGATCTTTCAGGAGCCGATGACCGCGCTCAATCCGGTACACACCATTGGCCACCAGGTGGCGGAGCCGTTGCGCCTGCATCGTGGCATCGGGCGTGACGAGGCCCGGCTACAGACCATCGCCTTGCTGGAACGTGTTGGCATAACCAATGCGGCCAAGCGCATGGCAGCTTACCCGCACCAGTTCTCAGGCGGCCAGCGCCAGCGCATCACGATTGCCATGGCACTGGCTTGCGGGCCGGACCTGCTGATTGCAGACGAACCCACTACGGCGCTGGACGTCACGATACAGGGGCAGATTCTGGACCTGATCCACGACCTGGTGACCGAGCGTTCGATGGCGCTGTTGCTCATATCGCATGACCTGGGCGTGATCGCGCAGAACGTGCAACGCATGATGGTGATGTATGGTGGCAGCGTCATCGAGAGCGGACCGACGGCTGGTGTTTTCGGCCACCGCGCGCACCCGTACACACGCGGCCTTTTTGGCGCCCGGCCGCGCCTGGGTGCGCCGCAAGGCGAACGTCTGACCACCATTGATGGCAGCGTGCCCGAACTAGTGGACTTGCCCGCTGGCTGCGCATTTTCCGACCGCTGCGCCTGGGCCCGTGCCCTGTGTGTGGCCACGCGACCGGCAGCCACCCACATCGGGCCAGGACATGAAGCCAGCTGCCTGCGTCTGGACGCCGTAGCAGCGGGTGACGTGTCGTGACCCATGGCGCGGCAATGATCCACGCAGGTGCTTCGGAAGCACTGCTGGTCGTCGACCAGGTGACCCGCACCTATGCCTTGCCGCGCGAAAAATTGTGGGGCCGGCCACCGCTGGTGCAGGCGCTGCAGGGCGTAAGCTTTACCCTCAACGCGGGGCGCAGCCTGGGCATAGTGGGCGAGTCCGGGTCCGGCAAGTCGACGCTCGCGCGCCTTGTCATGGCTCTGGAGCCCCCCACCACCGGCCGGGTGAACATTCTGGGGCGCGACATGTCGACGCTGGATCCCGCGGCGCTGCGCGATGCACGGCGCGACTTCCAGATGGTGTTCCAGGACCCCTATGGCTCGCT
This sequence comes from Betaproteobacteria bacterium, assembly GCA_031367285.1. Taxonomy (GTDB): domain Bacteria; phylum Pseudomonadota; class Gammaproteobacteria; order Burkholderiales; family Burkholderiaceae_C; genus CAISIP01. Next base: position 4,385 of record JANLPN010000581.1, read on the forward strand.
CGACCCGCGCCAGACGGTATACCGCATCGTGACCGAGCCGCTGCAGGTGATGGGCAGCACATCCGCGTCCGAGCAGCGCCGGTTGGCGCAGGAAGGTCTGGCGGCGGTGGGGCTCCGCGCCACGGACCTGGACAAGTACCCGCACGAATTCTCGGGTGGCCAGCGCCAGCGTATCGCCATTGCGCGCGCGCTAATCACGCGCCCGCGCCTGATCGTGGCGGACGAGCCGGTCAGCGCGTTGGACGTGTCGGTGCAAGCGCAGGTACTCAACCTGATGCAGGACTTGCAAAAGCAGTTTGGCGTGACCTACCTGCTGATCAGCCATGACCTGGCGGTGGTGGACCATTTGTGCGCGGAAGTGGCCGTGGTATTCCAGGGCCGTATCGTGGAGCAGGGCACGCCGCAAACCCTGTTTCGCAACGCTGCCCATCCCTACACACGCGCCCTGCTCGACGCGGTGCCACGCATGGAACCCAAAGGCCCGGCCGACGCCAGAAGACGAACCGTGGCCGTCACGTCCCGGCCCCAATTGCCGGGCGCCTGCCCCTATGCCCACCGCTGTCCGCAGGCCCAGGCCGCGTGCGATACCAACCGGCCAGAGCTGTTGCCGGTCGGCAGTCATCACCTTGTAGCTTGCCACTTCCCGGGCGGCGAAATATCCACCGCTAACAGGCTGCAAACCTATCGGACAATGAACCCATCAGGGCTTGCGGCGCAAGCCTGACGGCGATAGTGATATTGTTGCGCCTTGCGCCAACGCAAACCCCTCACCGCCCTAGCCGTATTTGAAAGGAACCTGACCATGGTCAACCGCCGCTCCGTACTCACCACTGCCGTTGCGAGCGCCACGCTCTCGGCAGTGCCATTTGGCACTTATGCGCAGTCAAAGAAGGACACCATGGTGCTCGGGATGGCACTGGAGCCGGCACCAGGACTGGACCCGACCACCGGCGCGGCCGCGGCGATTGCCGAGATCACGCTCTACAACATCTTCGAGACGCTCACCAAGATCAATGGTGATGGAAGCGTCACCCCACTGCTGGCCGAGAAATGGGAGATTTCTCCCGACCTCAAGACCTATACCTTCAGTCTGCGCAAGGGTGTCAAGTTCCAGAACGGCGAACCGTTCAATGCGCAAGCGGTCAAATTCAGCTTCGACCGCTCTGGCGGAGAAAAGAGCACCAACAAGGACAAGCGCACTTTTGCGAACCTCAGCACACAGGTGGTCGACGACTACACCGTGGTGCTGATCAACAGCGAGATCGATCCCAACCTGCCGTTCGTGTTGGGGCAAGCGACCGCCGTGATCGTCGAGCCCAAGAGCGCGGAGGGCAATGCCACCAAACCCGTTGGCACCGGCCCGTACAAGCTCGACGCCTGGGCCAAGGGCTCTTCGCTCACGTTGAGCAAATGGGACGGCTACCGCAACCAGAACCTGGCCAAGATCAACAAGGTGACGTTCCGGTTCATTGCCGATGCCGCCGCACAGGCTGCCGCGCTGCTTTCGGGCGACGTGGACGCGTTTCCCCGTATCGGAACCCGCGTGGTGCCACAGTTCGAAAAGAATCCGCAGTTCCAGGTTATCCGTGGCGCATCGCTGGCGAAAACCATTGTGGCGATCAACAGCAAGAAGAAGCCGCTGGACGATGTGCGCGTGCGCCGAGCCATCCTGGCTGCCATTGATCGCAAGGCCTTTATCGAAGGCGCGGCTGACGGACTGGGCGCGCCCATCGGCAGCCACTATGCGAAGGGCCTGGCAGGTTTCATCGACACCACCGGCATCAACCCGTTCGATGTCGAGAAGGCCAAGAAGCTTCTGGCCGAGGCGGGCGTCAAGACACCGCTTGAGCTGACCATGACTTTGCCGCCTCCACCCTATGCCCGCCAGGGCGGCGAGGTGATCGTGGCGCAGTTGGCCAAGATCGGTATCACCGTCAAGGTGCAGAACGTCGAATGGGCACAGTGGCTCAGCAACACCTACGGCGGCCCGCACAATTACGACCTGTCGATAATTTCGCACGTGGAGCCGTTTGATATGGGCAACTACGCCAAGCCCGACTACTACTGGGGTTACCAGTCGAAAGAATTCGATGCCTTGTTCAACAAGATTAAGAACACCGGGAATGCCGCCGAGCGCAACAAGCTGCTGGGCGACGCACAGAAAATGCTGGCCACCGACGCGGCGAATGGTTTTATGTACCAGCCCCAATTCCCGACCGTCGCAAAGAAAGGCGTCAAGGGCCTTTGGAAGGAAATGCCGATTTTCGCGAACGATCTGGCGGCCCTGTCCTGGGGCTGATGTTGGGTTCACTGCAGCCTGAACGCGGAGGCGAGCGCATTGACTGAGCTGTATGCGGCGGGCGCGAGCGAATTGCTCGCCGGTTACCGCAGTAAGGACTTCTCGCCGGTCGAGGTTATGCAATCGGTGCTCCAGCGCGTAGAGCGCTGGGAACCGAAGTTACGCGCTACCTACCTGCTGCGCCCAGAACTCGCGCTGGCAAACGCCAAAGCCTCCGAGGCCCGTTGGCGCAAGGGAGCGCCGTGCGGCGCCCTCGACGGCGTGCCCGTCACGATCAAGGAAAATATTGCAACGGCAGGCGACCCGATGCCGGCCGGCACTGCTGCCACCCGGCTCACCCCTGCGGCCTTGCATGCCCCACCGGCGGCGCGCCTGTTCGAGGCCGGCGCCGTGATGGTGAGCAAGACCACCATGCCCGACTACGGGATGTTGTCGTCCGGTTTGTCGAGTTTTCACCGGTTGGCGCGCAACCCCTGGGACTTGAGCAAGACCCCCGGTGGTTCGAGTGCAGGCGCGGGAGCAGCGGCGGCGGCCGGCTACGGGCCGCTGCATATCGGCACCGACATCGGCGGCTCGCTGCGTCTGCCGGCCGGATGGTGCGGCATTTTCAGCCTCAAACCCAGCCTGGGCCGCATCCCCATCGACCCGCCCTATACGGGCCGCGCCGCCGGCCCAATGACGCGTAGCGTGGCTGACGCGGCCTTGATGATGCAGGTGTTATCGCTGCCCGATACACGTGACGGCATGAGCCTGCCTTACCAGTCCATTGCATGGCAGGAATTTGATGCCGGAGTGGAGAAACTGCGCGGCCTGCGTATCGGGCTGCTGTTGGATGCAGGGTGTGGTTTGCCGGTCGATCCCGAGGTTGCCAAAGCCGTGCAGCGCGCGGCACAGTTGTTCGAGCAAGCCGGCGCCATCGTGCAGCCCATGCAACCCATGCTTACCCGCGCCATGCTGGACGGCCTGGACCACTTCTGGCGCATGCGCTCCCATGTAGACCTGGCGGCGCTGCCGCCGCAGGACAAAGCCAAAGTGCTGCCCTACATCCTGCAGTGGGCCGACAGCGCCGCGGGTATGACGGCCACCGAAGTATTTGTGGCCGCCAGCCAGAGCCACGCCACGCGTGTGGCCAGCGTCAACGCCTGCCGTGCCTTCGACTTCGTAATATCACCCACCTCCCCCGTGCCGGCGTTCCCGGCCGAGTTGCCCTCGCCCACCAACGACCCGCTGCACGGCCTGGAGCACATCGCGTTTACGGTGCCGTACAACATGTCTGAGCAGCCTGCGGCATCGGTCAACTGCGGCTATACGCGCCTGGGGCTGCCTATTGGCCTGCAAATTGCCGGCCAGCGTTTTGACGACCTGGGGGTGCTGCAGGTGGCACGCGCTTTTGAGCTGCTGCGCGACGTGCAGCGGCCCTGGCCGGAGCCGCCGGCCGTGCCGGCTGCGCCGTCGCGCTAAGAGCTGGCCATGCAAACCGACTGCCTGGCCGACTGCTTGGGCAACCCGGTCCACCTGGAGGACCCGGCCAGTCTGGCAGCGCTGAATGACTTCGTTGAAGGATTCATTGCGTGCGAAGCGCGCGCGGTGAATATACTTGGCGTCGCCACCAGCGACCACAGCGCGATAGTGCAAGCCTGCTGCGCTGCCTTGCACATGTTTGCCGAGTCACCGCTTGGGCCGGTCAACGCACGGCCCTTCATAACCCGGGCGATCGCCAGCGCTGCCGCCGCCAGCCCACGCGAGCAGGTTTTTGTTGCGGCAGTTGCGGCTTGGATAGATGGGGACGTACCACGCGCCATCCGCCTGCACGAACAGCAGGCCAAAGAATACCCGCGCGACCTGGCCTCGCTCAAACTGGGCCAGTACCACCTGTTTAACCAGGGAGAGGCGGCCGGCATGTTGCGCCTGGCGCTGGCGGCCCTGCCCCATGCGTCCGACGTGCCCTACCTGCACGGCATGGCAGCTTTCGGCTGGGAGCAATGCCATCTGCTGGAGCAGGCCGAAATCGCGGCGCGCAAAGCCATCCGGATGTGCGCCAGGGAGCCCTGGGCGCAACATGCCCTGGCGCATGTGATGCTGACGCAGGGGCGGCTTGGGGAAGGCCTGCAGTTCATGCGCGACAGCAGCGCCACCTGGACCGGGCTGAACTCGTTCATGGTCACGCACAACTGGTGGCATCTGGCCTTGTTTGCCCTCGACCTCGGCCAGGACGACGAGGTGCTGCGCCTGTATGACGGTCAGGTCTGGGGTGTGGCCAAGGAATATTCACAGGACCAGATTGGCGCGGTCTCGCTGCTGGCGCGCCTGGAACTGGCCGGGGTGGACGTGGGCGAGCGCTGGCAGGATGTGGGCAACTACCTGAGCACCCGGGTAGATGACCACGTATTGCCTTTTCTTGACCTGCAGTACCTGTACGGGCTTGCCCGTGCAGGCCGGCCCGAAGCGGATAGGTTGATGCGCGGCATCGAGGCGCATTGCGCAAACGCTGGTCCAGCCGGCGCATCGGGCAATGTCGGGCCGGGCGCGTCGCAAGCCGCCTTGAACAGTCCAGCCAACGGTGTCTGGCACCGCGTTGCCCTACCCGCCAGCCGTGGCCTGCTGGCACACGCGCGCGGCGACTACCCACGCGCGGTGGACGAACTGGGCACAGCCCTTCCAAGACTGATGGAAATCGGCGGCAGCCACGCGCAACGTGACCTGTTTGAACAAATCCATCTGGACGCGCTGGTGCGAAGCGGGCACTGGAGCGCGGCGCAGCAGGTACTCCAGCAGAGGCTGAACGCCCAGTCGCAGTCTCTGCGCCTGAAACGGCAGACGCAGCGCGTCAACGCCAAGCTCGGCCTGGAAGCAGTGGTGGGCTGATGGCGTGCCAATCTGCCATAACCGTGCCGCTTACCAAAAACACGCTTGCCCCTCAGCGCGGGGGCCGGTTGATCAGCAACTTCTGCGGCTCCGTTCCAAACGAGCGCCCGGCGACCAGGTCCCAGAAAAACATGCCTGCCAGCACTATTCCCAGCCCGACCAGCACCAGGACAAGCCTAACTGCCGTACGTTTGCGCTGTTCGTCCCGATCCAGATCGTCAAGTACCTCGCGCACATTGCGAATGGCGACTTTTTCGGCGACACGCTGGGTCCGTGCGCGCAGAACGGCCGGGTCCTTTCGCTCCAAGATGCCAAACACATTGCCAAAGGGATCGAGAACGGCTGCTGTCCTGGTGACGGCATCGAGTTCTTGCAGCGGCTGGTAGGGGGCGGACCCGATGTCTAGCAGGCGCCGGTATTCAGTGGCCAGGTCGTCCACACCCCAGTAGGCCACCGTGCCTTCCTCGGGCGAGGCCGCCCCGGATTTCAGCGTCAGCAGATAACCGTCCAGAAAATAGGTGACCGAATCGTCGTCCGAGGCATACGGCTCGACCTGCAGCGCACGGTTGTACCACTGCCTGCCCAATGCCAGGTCAGGAACCTGCAAACGAACCGCGCGCAGCCCTTCAATCATTGCTGCAGGGTCGAGAAATCCCTGTACTCCGCCACCGGTCGGTTCAATCCGATGTCTCCTCGTCCATTTTTACAATCATCACCGGCACATGGGCGGCATGCAGGACTTCGTTGGACACTGAACCCAGCAATGCGCTGCGCAGAGCGCTGGCGCCGCGTGCACCCATCACGATAAGGTCGCACGCAAAACGCTCGCAGATGTCCACTATGGTGTGTGCCGGGTCGCCACTGGCTATCTCGCGCTCGTACACAACGACCGCCTCCATCAACAGACTTTCCGCCTGTGCCAGCGCGTCCAGTCCGGCAGCCGTGCTCACGCGCTCCAGCACCGCGCCATCCGGGGCGACCACCATCTCGTACAGAGTAGCCGGCTCCTGCACATTGGCCAGCACCACACTGCCGCTCAAGCCTTGCCGCAGCAGGCTGATCACCAGGCGCACGGCCTTGAGAGACACATCCGAACCATCGACGGGGAGCAATATTTTCATGGTGATTCTCCGTAATCGGGGACGTGCCCGGAACAGGGCCCGGCGATGCCCCGACAACATTCAGCATACGCCGATGCCACGGCGCTGTCTTGTCGGCGCACAGGCCGTGTGCAGGTAGTGCGGCATACCGATAATCCGAGCATGACCCAACTCATACTCCTTCCCGGTTTGGCCTCCAATGCGGTAATGTGGCAACACCAGTTGGACGCGCTTCCCGCCCGCTTGCAGGCTACAGTCACCGATGTACATACGCGCCACGAGACAATTGAAGACATGGCGCGCGCCCTGCTGGAGGACTACCCGGGAGATCTGATCCTGTGTGGCGCCTCCATGGGCGGCATCGTGGCCATGGAAGTCGTGCGCCAGGCACCCCGGCGCATCAAGGGCCTGGCATTGCTGGGCACCAACGCGCGGCCGGAAACCGACGAGATGCGCAAGTTGCGGGGCCTGGCCATCGGCTTGTTTGAAAACGGGCGCGCGCCGGAAGTGCTGCGGGCCAATGTGCCGCTGGCCTTTCATGCCAGCCAGGCCGGGGATGCGCAGCTGGTAAAGACCTACCTGGACTTCGTACTGGAAGCCGGCGCGCTGCAGCTGGTGCGCCAGAACCGCGCCATCATGGCGCGCCCGGACGCACGTGCCCACCTGGCCTCGGTCAACTGCCCGGTGCTGGTGATGTGTGGCGATTCCGACCAGCTCACACCGCCCGAGTGTTCAAGGGAAATCATGACTCTCTTGCCGGCGGCGCAACTTGTGATGGTGCCGCAATGCGGCCACATGTTGACGATGGAGCGGCCGCATATCGTGAACGCCACGCTGCTCGCCTGGTTGGACCAGTTCACCCAAGCCGCGTGACTACCCAAGCTCCTTGAGCGCACGCACCTTGTCCATGAGGCGGCGCAGCACCAATGGTTCGACAAACTTGTCTACTTCACCACCGAGCACCGCGATTTCGCGCACGAAGGTGCTCGATATGAACTGGTATCTGTCGCTGGGAGTGAGAAACACGGTTTCAACGTCGGGCATCAGCGAGCGGTTCATGCCCGCAAGCTGAAATTCGTAATCAAAGTCGGTCACGGCCCGCAGACCGCGCACCATGGCCTTTGCGCCACGCGCCACCACGAAGTCACGCATCAGGCCATCGAAACTCTCCACTGTCACATGCTGGTAGGGCTTGACCACCTCGCGCGCCATCTCCACGCGTTCATCCAGCGTGAACATGGCCTTCTTGTGGTACCCCGCCGCTACCGCCACGATAACCCGGTCGAACAACTGGGCTGCCCGGCGCACCACGTCTTCGTGGCCCAGCGTCATCGGGTCAAACGTGCCCGGATATACCGCGATAACTTTGTTTGACATGGTCCTGTCTCCTGCTGGGCCACCCCAAAGGGGGTTATGCGCCGCATTATGCATTGCGCGATCAGGTGGCTTTCAGCAAATGCGCATGCACGGCGCCGGCCTTCAAGTGGCGAAACACCTTGAGTCGAAACGGCGTCAGCCGCTCATTGGTCCACTCCAGCGCGGCTTCCAGGTAGATACTGCCCGCTGGTTTCAGAACAGCAGCAGCAGCCGGCACGGCGGAGTCAAACAGCGTCGAATCAAAAGGCGGGTCGAGAAACACCAGGTCCATGCTCTGGGGCGCCAGCTGCCGCAGCGCCGCCACGGCGTCACCGCGCGTTATACGAACGGCGCCAGCTTGCAGTTTCGCCTGCGTGTCTTTAAGCTGCGTTACGAGGCCAGGATCCTGCTCGTACATCCACACCCCGGATGCACCGCGTGAAGCGGCCTCAAACCCCAGTGCACCCGTTCCCGCAAACGCGTCGACACAGCACCAACCGGTCAGGTCCTGGCCAAGCCAGTTAAACAGCGTCTCACGCACCCGATTCGGTGTGGGCCGCAGACCTGGCCGGTCGGCAACCTGCAGCTTGCTGCGTTTCCACAGACCGCCAATGATGCGGATTTCGTGCTTGGGCCGCAACACGGGTTTCACCGCGCCCGCCCCGGCACGGCCCTTGGGACTGGTTGTTTCTTTGGCCATGGCGCAAGCTTAACCTGCACCTGTCCAGAGCAGCGCCGCCGCGACCCGGATCAACCGCGGTCAATTGGCGGCGCTTGCCCCTACCACCACCACTACCATCCTGTCGGGCTGCAGCTTGCGAGCAAACGCGGTCCGCACGTCGGCCAGCGTCACTTTTTCCACCTGCTGCGTCCAGGTGTCCAGGTAGTTCAGCGGCAGCTTGTTCCTCGCGATATTCGCCACGTTGTCGAGCAGCTTGCGGTTGCTGTCGATCAGCAAGGCAAAACCACCGACGAGGTTGGACTTGGCGGCCTCCAGTTCAGCCTGCGTTGGCCCCTCCTGCACAAACCGCGCAAGCACCTCGCGCGAAACCGCCAGCGCCTGGCTGGCCTGGTCAGGCCGGGTCTGCAAACCAAGGGTAAATGCGCCGGCATGCAAACGCGGCGAGAAAAAGCTGTAGACGCTATAGCTCAGGCCCCGTTTCTCGCGCACCTCGGCCGTCAGCCGCGACACGAATCCTCCGCCGCCCAGGATGTAGTTGCCCACCGTCAGCGCAAAAAAATCCGGGTCGTCGCGCTTGAAGCCGGGTTGCCCCAGCAACACCTGTGCCTGTGCCGAATCAAAACTGATGATCTGCTCACTGGGTTGGGTGAGTGGTGCAACTTCGGCTACGCCGGCCAGCGCCGGGCAGGCTGCTCCCGGGCTGCCGGACGTCAGGCGCGAAAACAGCACCTGCACCAGTTGGTCCGCCTGCGCGCGCGTGACGGCCCCAACGATGGACACGGTCGCGCGGCAGGGGGCAACGAGGCGCGCATACAGCGCCTGCATGTCCGCTACACCGATCCGCGCGAGTGTGGTCTCGGTCATCTCGAACCCGTACGGATGCCGGCCGTACACGGCTGACGCGAAAGCGCGACTCGCCACCGTGGCGGCGCGGGTATTGGACTCTCTGATGGAGGCGATCAGTCGCTCGCGTTCACGTTTCCAGATGCCGTCCGGAAATGCCGGCTCACCCAACTGACGCGCCGCCAGTTGCACAGCCTTTGGAAGCAGGTCCGGGTAGGCCAGGGAACGCAACGAGAAACTCATGCGATCCGAGCTGGCGCCGACACCAAAAGAAGCGCCCAGGTCGGCCCAGGCTTCACTCAGGCCATTCTCGTCCAGCGCAGGCTCTGCCGTGCCCACCGCTTTACCCGCAAGCACGCCCTTGGAAGCCATGCCAGCGGTCACGCTGGCCAGGCCCGCCTTGTCGGGCGGGTCGCGCCGGCTGCCGGCGTCAAAGTCGATCTGCATGTCCACCATGGCAATAGCGTGGCTCTCCACCAGATAGACCTTGACACCCGAGGCTTGCGTCCACTGCTGTATCGGTATTGCCGCCCAGGCGCCGGCCTGTAACAGCAGCGTGGCCAGCAGCGCGACAACAAGGCTTGCACCAACACGCTTGCTGGTGTGGAAGATAGTGTTATCAGTCATGCGCCTGCCTCAGTGCCGCGCACCAGGCGGGGGTGTTCGCGCCTTGCGCGTCGGGTCGGGTGGCTGCGGCCGCAGTATCGCCACGGTGAGCTGGTCGTCGCCAAAATATTTTCCGGCGACCGCCTTCACCTGCTCCGCGCTGACACGGCGCAAGCGCTGCACCAGCAGTTCACCGGCGTCGAGCGGCAAGCCCAGGGCCCAGTTGCTGCCCAGCGTTCGCGCCTGGTTGAACACCGAATCGAGTTTGTACACTTCGCTGGCCACCCACTGCGTCTTGACGCGGTTGAGTTCGGCCTCCGACACCCCATCCCGTGCGACCCGAGCCACCTGCTCGCGCAAAGCAGCCTCCACCTGCTCGGCCGATTTACCCTTGACCGGCACACCGTCAAGCGTAAACAGCTGTGGCCCGCGCCCCCACAGGCCGTTGGAGGCGCCCGCGCTGTCGGCCACCCGTGTTTCGCCCTGCGTCAATGCCCGGTCCAGCCTGGCACCGCTGTAACCGTCCAGCACGGCGGCCAGCACGGTCAGCGCCAGGGCATCATCGTCCGCGACACCGGTGGCGGACGACGCCAATCCCGGCGCGCCCAGGCCTGGCACTTTGAAAGCCAGCGCCACATAGGCCTGATCCGCCGGCGCCTTGACATCAATGCGCCGCACGCCCACCTGTATCGGCTCCAGGCGCGGCTTGCGCGCGGGTAGCTCGCGTGCGGCAATGGCGCCGTAGTATTTTTCCGCCCACTGGCGCACTTGTGCAACATCCACGTCGCCGGCAACCACCACCGCGGCATTGGCCGGCACATACCAGCGCCGGTAAAACTCGCGCACATCGCTGGCGGTCATGGCATCCAGGTCGTTCATCCAGCCCACAATCGGGCGGCGGTACGGAGACGCGACAAAAACCGTGGCCGACATCGCCTCATACAAAAGCGCGCGTGGGCTGTCTTCAGTGCGCATGCGGCGCTCCTCCTTGACGACCTCGATCTCTTTGGTGAATTCGGCGTCCGCCCACTGGTTGCCGGCAAAACGTTCGGCCTCCAGCTTCATCACGTCCTCGAGCCGCGCCGACGGTATCTGCTGGTAAAAGCCGGTGTAGTCACGGCTGGTAAAAGCGTTCTCGCGCCCGCCTAGGGCCGCTACACGGCGTGAAAACTCGCCCGGCGCGAGATTGGCCGTACCCTTGAACATCATGTGTTCGAGCGCGTGCGCAACGCCCGACGTACCGTCCACCTCGTCCATCGCGCCCACGCGTACCCACAACATGTGGACCGCGGTGGGCGCGCGCCGGTCTGGCTTGACAATCAGCGTGAGGCCATTGGACAACGTGAACCGCGCGACCTCGCTGGCGTTTTGTGCGTTTGTGGCCAGACAAACGAGCAGACCGAGCCAGAGCAGTAAACGTTTCATAAAATGGTCTGATCCCAGGATCGCCGCAAATGTTCAGTTTTTTCAAAAAGAAGTCCCTCCCCGCTGAATCGGACCCGGACAAAACCGTGGCGCCCAATGCCACGACAGTTGCCCCGGACACCCTGGCGCCGGAAGCGGTACGCGCGGGCGCCGTGCGTTTCTCGCGCCCCGGCCCACCCACGCAGAGCTTACCGCTTGCGGTATCGGCACGTGCATCGTGGACCACGCGCTTGCGCGCCGGCCTGCGTAAGACCAGTTCCAATATCGCCGCGGTATTCACCGGGACCAAAATTGACGAAGCCTTGTACGAGGAGCTTGAATCGGCTCTGGTGCTGGCGGATTCGGGCGTCAAGGCAACCCAGCACCTGCTCGACGACCTCAAGCGCCGGGTGAAAGACAGCAAGACCACCGATCCTGCCATGGTCAAGGCGATGCTGGCCGAAGCGCTGACCGACCTGCTGGCACCACTGGAAAAGGCCTTGGTGATCGGCGAACACCGCCCCACCGTGATGATGGTAGTGGGGGTGAACGGCGCGGGCAAGACCACATCCATCGGCAAACTTACCCACCATCTGAGTTATCGGGGCGCCTCGGTCCTGCTCGCGGCTGCAGACACTTTTCGTGCGGCGGCCAAGGAACAGCTTGGCGTGTGGGCTGACCGTAATACGGTGGAAATCGTCAGCCAGCAGGGCGGCGACCCCGCCGCGGTCAGTTATGACGCCGTCATAGCCGGGCGCGCACGCGGCAAGGACGTGGTGCTGGTGGACACGGCCGGGCGCCTGCCCACGCAATTGCATTTGATGGAGGAATTGCGCAAGATCAAACGGGTGGTTTCCAAGGCGGACGAAAGTGCGCCGCACGAGATACTGCTGGTGATAGACGGAAACACCGGGCAGAACGCGCTGGCCCAGGTCAAGGCCTTTGACGACGCGCTGCAACTCACCGGGCTGATCATCACCAAACTCGATGGCACGGCCAAAGGCGGCATCCTGTCGGCCATCGCGCGCGAGCGGCCGGTCCCGGTCTATTTCATTGGTGTGGGCGAAAAACTGGAAGAGCTGGAGACTTTTAACGCACGTGAATTTGCCCAGGCGCTGCTGGCGTAAGCTCACCGCCATCAAAGCTGACGAATACGCATGAACCACATCCCACCCCCCTCCATCTCGCGCCGGCATGCTCTGGCTTCGATAGGCGCCACACTGGCCGCTCCCGCGTGGGCGCAAACCGGTACCCCGTGGAGCGCCATCGAATCCAGGGCGCGCGGCCAGACCGTGTATTTCAACGCCTGGGCCGGCAGCGAACGCATCAATGCCTACCTGCAGTGGGCTGCCGGCGAGCTGCAGCGCAGCCACGGCGTAACACTCGAACACGTGAAGATCTCCGACACCGCCGAAGTGGTGAAACGCGTGCGCGCGGAAAAAGCCGCCGGCAAAACGGATGGTTCGGTGGACCTGGTGTGGATCAATGGCGAAAACTTTCTGGCCATGAAACGCGAGGCCATGTTGTTTGGCCCGTTTTCCGAAAGCCTGCCAAGTTTCCAGTATGTCGATGTGGCGGGCAAACCCACCACACGTATCGACTTCTCAGAGCCGGTGGAAGGACTCGAGGCGCCCTGGGGTATGGCCCAGCTGACATTTTTTGCCGACCGCAAACGTGTTCCGGCGCCGCCGCGCAGCATGGCTGCCATGCTGGATTTTGCGCGCGCCAACCCGGGCCGGCTGACCTACCCGCTGCCGCCCAATTTCCACGGCACGACCTTTGTCAAACAGGCGCTGATCGAGCTCAACCCGGACCGCTCGGCGCTGTACCGCGGTGTCACGCCCCAGGCATTGGCCACGGCTACCGCGCCCCTGTGGGGGTACCTGGACGCCTTGCATCCGCAGCTCTGGCGCGCCGGCAAACAGTTTCCACAAAACTCCGCGGCGGTACGCCAGATGATGTCCGACGGCGAGTTGCTGCTGGCCCTGACCTTCAACCCCAACGAGGCTGCCAATGAAATCGCGGCCAAACGACTGGCGGACAGCGTCTACAGCTACCAGCTAAGTGGCGGGACCATTGGCAACACGCATTTTCTGGCCATACCTTTCAACGCCAAAGCCAAACAAGGCGCGCAGGTACTGGCCAATTTCCTGCTCAGCCCGCTGGCGCAGGCGCGCAAGGCCGACATCAGCCAGTGGGGCGACCCGACCGTGTTGGCGCTGGACAAACTGCCTGCCGGCGAACGCGCGCGTTTTACCGCCAACGCCCTGCCAGGCCAGGTCGAGCAAGTCATGCCTGCCATTCCTGAACCGCATGCCAGCTGGGTTGACCCCATCGAGAAAGAGTGGCTCAGGCGTTACGGCTGAACCCTTTCAGCGCAAGGCGGCGCTGGGGGGGCGTCGGTCGCACAGGCCAGAAAACAACATTTCGCCGCTGGGCGCGGTCCGGCGCACATTGAGCGCACGCCGGTCGATATGCCAGGTGCTGTTGCCGCCAAACCTTATTTCCTCCGGCGAGACCGAGCCGGAACTTAGCCACTGGCGGTTGACGGCCACCGCATTGGCCGACTCGCTAAAGCGCACCTCCACGCCGGCGCGCGTCTCTTCGCTGCCGTCGGGCTGCAGCTCGCAGTACACGGTCTGCATGTCCTGCGGCCCGCCGCGTTCAAACAGTTCCCTGGCCAGCCGCGAAGCCCGTCCCGGCTGGCGTGTGCTCTCACAGGCAAACTCGGCGGCGAGCAGGCTTCCATCGAGCAAATTGGCGCTGGCGAACTCAAGCTGGCTGGGCAGTGCCCGGGATTTGGACACACCGGGCACCAGCGCAAAACGCAAAGGCTTTTGGCAGTCCGCCACAAACTCGGTGCTGCCTCGCACCGGACTCGGCTGCAGGACATTGATGCGGACCAGCGTGCCGGCCACGTAGCGCCGGTCCAGAATGACCAGCGAAAGGTTGTCCACGCCAAACAGCACATCGTCCACCCGCTGCAAAAGCTGGAAACCCCGGTTACTGGCCCACTGCGCCCAGGTCACTGCGGGTGCGGCCAGCAAAAGCATCAAAATTAGCCGACACCTGCCTCTGCCTATCACGCTATACACCCACCATTTCGGCTCATACACATCGCATCACATCAGGTCCCGAAAGTTTATTGCCGGCATGGCCCGTGCGGATCGCCGTGCCAGCGCGGTTGTTATAGTCATCCTGACGGTTCCGATCCGACAACCATCCCTTCCAAGAGCAAACCCATGACCACCCTCCTGCCCTGCATAGAAATCAACAGTGGCCCCAGTCCAGGCGCAGCCGTCATCTGGCTGCACGGCCTGGGAGCGGACGGCAACGATTTTGCCGCGATTGTGCCCGAGCTCGACTTGAGCGGCTGCGCGGCTATCCGGTTTGTGTTCCCGCATGCACCCCAAATCCCGGTGACGATCAACGGCGGCCATGTGATGCCAGCCTGGTACGACATTCTGGGCACCGAGACCCAGCGGCGCGAAGACGAGGCCGGGATACGGCGCTCGGCATTGGCGATAGAGGCGCTGGTGCAGCGTGAACTGGAGCGCGGCATTGCCGCGGAGAAAATCGTGCTGGCTGGCTTTTCACAGGGCTGTGCGATGGTGTTGCACACGGGCCTGCGGTATCCGGCCCGGCTGGCCGGCATCATGGCCTTGTCGGGTTACCTTCCGCTGGCCGACAAGTTGCCTGCCGAATGCAGCCCGGTAAACTCGCAACTGCCCATTTTTATGGCCCACGGCGTATCCGATCCGATGATCGTCATCACACGCGCCCTTGCCTCGCGCGACGCGCTGGCAGGTATGGGATACCCGGTGCAATGGCACCAGTATCCGATGCAACACAGCCTGCACCCGCGCGAGATCGAAGACATCGGTCACTTCCTGCGTTCTGTCGTGGGGGCCGATGGCCAGGCTGCAGGGCCGCGCTGATCTGGCCTGGGCGCTGTGGCTGACAGCGCTGCTGGGCCTGCCGCTGCTGCTCTCGATAGGGTCCGCCGTCCATGCTGCACTGGACCGCGAGGCCTGGCAGGCTCTGGCCGCGGACCACCGCACTGGACCCGCCCTGGCCTTGAGTGTCTGGACCGGCGTGACCGCCACGTTGCTGTCGGGTGCGGTTGCCGCATGGACGCTGGCGCGCGGCTTTCCGGGGCCGCGCTGGTCGCGGCTGGTCTCCCTGCTGGGGCCGATGCTGGCCGTTCCGCACGCTGCTTTTGCCATCGGCCTGGGGTTCCTGATCGCACCCAGCGGGTGGTTGTTACGGGCAGTTTCGCCCTGGGCCAGCGGGTTTGCCGCACCGCCACCATGGAGCACGACCCAGGACCCCTGGGGGCTCGGGCTTATCGCCGTGCTGGTGGCCAAGGAGGTGCCGTTCCTGTTATGGGCGGCAGCCTCCCATTTGCAGCGCGCCGACGTGGCACAACGGTTTACGCTGGAGCAACAGGTAGCACGCAGCCTGGGCTACGGTAGCGGCATGGCGTGGTGGCGCGTGGTGTGGCCACAACTTTGGCCACGCCTGCAGTGGCCCATGCTGGCGGTGCTGGCCTATGGCATGACGGTGGTCGACGTGGCGCTGGTTATCGGCCCCGCCTCTCCGCCTACATTGGCCGTACTTGCCTGGGGCTGGCTGCTGGACGCCGACCTTGCCGCCAATGCGCAGGGGGCCGCCGCCGCCTGGTTGCTGGCCATGCTGCTGGCGCTTGTCGCCACCTTGTTCTGGTACGCCCCCCGATTGCCCTTATGGCGCCGGCGCCGTGTGAATGGCCGGCGCGGCAACGCAAGGCCGGCGCGCCTTGAAAGCGGCACGACTGGCGGCATGGGAATACTGGCTGGACTCTACCTGACCGTCATGCTGGCGCTCGCCATCGGCAGCTTCGCCGGCGTGTGGCCGTTTCCGGCGTTGCTGCCGAGGACATTCACATTCCAGGCATGGGCATCGGTCGCATCGAGTATGGCCGCTGTGGTCACAACCCTCACCCTGGCACTGGCCAGCGCCTCCAGCGCCTTGTTATGGTCCGTGGCCTGGCTGGAGACCGCGCCCCCCCGGTGGGACGCGGTGCTGCGCCGCGCAATATACCTGCCGCTGGTGCTGCCCTCCGTGTTATGGGTGCTTGGTGTGTACGCCACCGCATTGCGCTGGGGGCTCGACGGGCGCTGGCTTGGCCTGTGGCTCGCACACACCCTGGCCGGTGTGCCTTATGTGCTGATTGCGCTCAGCCCCGCGTACAGCGGCTTCGACCCGCGCCTGCGTGCTGTTGCGGCAAGCCTGGGCCACGGCCGGGCGAGCTTTTTATGGCGCGTGAAATGGCCCTTGCTGCGTGCATCGCTGGCATCCGCGCTGGCGGTGGGATTCGCGGTGAGCGTGGCGCAGTATCTGCCCACGCTATTCGTAGGTGGCGGGCGTTTTGCCACCATCACGACAGAGGCCGTGACGCTTGCATCCGGCGCACAGCGCTCGCTGACTTCGGCCTACGCCTGGCTGCAATGGCTGCTGCCGGTGCTCGGATTCGCACTTGCCGCGTGGGCCGGCAAACCTCGGCGGTTCTGATCCGACACAGGTCAATCCTCCAGCGCCGCGCCCTTTTCAAGCAGCAAGCCGCGAAGAATGGAACGGTGGCAGCGGGATTCGTTTTCGCAATAACATCCGACCGAAAAATTCGTATGCCGCGAGAGCGCGGCCAACAGGTCCAGTGTGCGACTGTTTTCGGGAGTGGCCATCTCGGAACGGTACTTCCTGCTGAATGCAGTCCAGGCCGACGGATCGGCCGCCTGCTGTCCAAGTTTCATGGTCTCCAGGCTGGGCGCCAGGTTGGGGAACCAGACGTCGTACCAGTTCCGCGATGCGAACTCAGCCTTGGGAACGCCGCGCGGTGGCCGGCGCACCGTACCTATACGTGTGCCCTCGCCTTCCACACGCGGCCCACCCAGCCTGAGAATACGCGCTACCACCGCCCTAATTGCTCGCTGCTTTGGCCGGCGCCTTCGCCGCCGCCGGACGGGAAGCGGCGCCGGCCGCTGGCGCCAGCCCAAGGTGCAATGCAATCGATTGGTCGAGCGCCTTGATCTTGGGGTCCATCATGCCCTTGGTGTCCGCCACTAGTTTTTCGGCCAAGGCTTTTTGCATCTCGCCCACCATCTGCTGGAACTTGCGGTTCACGGGCGATTCAAAAACGGCGACGAGTTGCTTGAGTTCCTCTTCGGTGAACCGCTCATCGAGTATGGCGCCAATGGTTGTTGGAGCGAGTTTGGTCGCACGGTCCCGCAGCAGGGGCACCGCCTCATCGGCGTATTTCTTCACGTCGGCCTGAATATCCTTGGCAATGGCCTCGCGCTTTTCCGGGGGGATACGCGTCTGCATGATGTTGCCGGCCTGCTGCAGCAAAACCGCTGCCGGCTGTTCGGCCATACCACGTGCTATCCCGTCAATACCGGGCTGCTGCAATTGCAAAACCTTGGTCACCAGTTCTTTCTTGGCCGCCGGGGTCTGTGCGTACACGGCAACACCGAGCAGCAACAGCGCAACGGCAAACAATTTTTTCATAAGGGGTTCTTTCAAAATGCTATGGTCAGACCGACCGAAAAGGTCGCCCGCTTGCGAGCCCGCATATTATCCCCGGTCGCCATTCACCGCCCGTTTCCGCATTTCATGACATTGCAACTGCATGTAGCCCGACTCGCCACGGCGGACGCAACGCTGCTGCGCGACCTTGATTTAACGGTCGCGGCGGGCGTGATACACACCGTCATGGGCGCCAGCGGATCGGGCAAGTCCAGCTTGCTAGCGGCCGTATGCGGCACTCTGGCGCCGGGCCTGCGGTTTGACGGTTGGGTCACGCTG
Organism: Betaproteobacteria bacterium; assembly: GCA_031367285.1. Classification (GTDB taxonomy): domain Bacteria; phylum Pseudomonadota; class Gammaproteobacteria; order Burkholderiales; family Burkholderiaceae_C; genus CAISIP01. Next base: position 22,383 of record JANLPN010000581.1, read on the forward strand.
TCGGGCCGGCGCGTGGACCTGCTGCCTGCGGAGCAGCGCCGCATTGGCATATTGTTTCAGGAAGACTTGCTGTTTGCCCACATGACAGTGGCCGAAAATCTTTTGTTCGCGGTGGCACCCGGCGATGACGCGCTACGCAAGAGCCGCGTCGCCCAAGGCCTGCATGACCTGGAAATGGTCAAATTCGCACAGGCTGATCCGGCCACGCTGTCGGGGGGGCAACGCGCGCGCGTTGCCTTGATGCGCGCCCTGCTGGCAGACCCGCAGGCCCTGCTGCTGGACGAGCCGTTTTCCCGGCTCGACGCCGCGCTGCGGGTGCGGGTACGCCAATTCGTGTTTGAACTTGTCCGCCAGCGCCGGATTCCGGTGTTGATGGTGACCCATGACGACGCGGACATCGCGGATGCCGCACATGTGACGCGGCTGCAACCCCCTGCAAACGTCGGATCCGGGGCTTAAAAGTCGCATGCTGGACCGCGCCGCCGCCGCCCTGATCAAACCCGCCGTTGACTGGCTGGCGCGCACACTGGTAAAAGCCGGGCTGGGCGCCAACCAGATGACGCTGCTCGGCTTTTGGGCCGGCTTGGTTGCAGCGTTTTTGATAGGGTCGCAGAGTTTTCTGGCGGGGGCCGCCGTTATTCTGTTGTCGCGCCTGTGCGATGCGCTGGACGGGGCCATGGCACGCCAGACTCGGGTTAGCGATGCCGGCGGGTTTCTTGACATTGCGCTCGACTTCCTGTTTTACGCTTCCATCCCGCTCGGTTTTGCATTTGCCGACCCTGGGCGCAACGCGCTTGCCAGTGCAGTTCTGCTTGCTGCCTTCATCGGCACGATGTCGAGTTTCCTGGCTTTTGCGGTGCTCGCGGCCAAACGCAATATCAGCAACCTGGCTTATCCCGACAAGTCGTTCTACTTTCTGGGCGGCTTGACCGAGGCCACCGAGACGCTGGCGTTTTTCATGGCTATGTGCCTGTGGCCGCACTACTTTGCGTTGCTGGCCTACGTCTTTGCCGCCTTGTGCACGATTACCACGGCAATGCGTATCTGGTGGGGCTGGCGTTCATTCGCATGACCTGGCAGGCCTGGGAGTCCGCGCGGCATTACAACTTCTTCGACAACACGCTGACGTAGTCGTGTACCTGGGTGTTGATGGTTGACACCCGGTATTCCACGGGCCTTTCGCCGAAGGTCAGCGCGACGCGGTGCACTTCGAGCACTGGCAACCCGACCGCAACACCCAGCACCCGCGCCGTGAGCCGGTCCGCCGCGGCGGCACGGGCCCGCTCCTGAGCCCGCAACACGGTGATGCCGAAGTCGGTCTGGTACAGGCTGTAGATGGTGCTGGGCCGGTCCAGCAGGCGCTTCTCGCTAAGGCCCTTGAACAACAGCGACGGGATCGCGATCCGGTCATGCACCACCGGCCGCCCGGCCAGCAAGAGGCGGTTGTCGAAGCGAATCACCGGGTCACCCTGCTTGATGCGCAGCGCAGCCGCTTCACCCTCGGCGGCCCGGTCGCGCTCGAACGACAGACACTCCACCATCGGGTACTCCACCTGGGGAACCACATCGGAAAAACGCGCATCGGGCCGAGGTTCAATGTGGAAGAAATGGAAAAAGAAGCGATCGTTGTTGTGCATGGCAACAAAGGTGCCCTTGCCCTGCCGACGCACCAGCACATGTTCATGAACCAGCTCGTCTACCGCGCGGCGCAAGGTGCCCACGCTGACCCGCAAGGCGCCGGCAATCGCGGCTTCGTTGGGCAAGGCCTGTCCGGGGCGGCAGCGCCCGGACTCGATCACGCGCTGCAGTTCCAGTTTGGCCTGGCGGTACAGGGGCGCGACACCGGTGTCAGTTAACGGTGTCAGATCCAGTGTGTCGATTTTCATGGTCGCCGCGCAGTGTAGCGGGCTTCCGCGCAAACATTCAACTCATATAAATGACTTGATTGACAGCCTGGCATTCACCATTAAACTTTGTCTCTTTCGTGAACCTGCAACGACTGGAGCCCGATGATTCATTTTGTATTGCATGACGCCAAGGACACCGTGGCCGTCGTGGTGGTGGAAGGTGTAAAGGCCGGGACCGCCATGACCGGCTGGATCATGGACGAGGACCGAATGATCAACGTAACGGCGCGCTCGGACATCCCGATCGGCCACAAGGTGGCGTTGACCAACATGGCCGTGGGCGACACGGTATGGAAATACGGCATCGACATGGGCAAGGTAGTGGCCGCCATCGAGACCGGGCAACACGCCCATGTGCACAACATCAAGACCAAACGCTGGTAAGCAAGGAACACACATGCCCATCGTCAGCAACGAAACCACCTTCCTCGGCTACCGGCGCGAAAACGGCCGTGTCGGTATCCGCAACCATGTCATCATCCTGCCGCTGGACGATTTGTCCAACGCTGCGGCGGAGGCCGTGGCGCACAACATCAAGGGAGCAATGGCGATCCCGCACCCTTATGGCCGGCTGCAATTCGGCGCCGACCTGGAACTGCACTTTCGCACCTTGATCGGCACCGGCTGCAACCCCAATGTGGCGGCGGTGGTGGTGATCGGCATCGAGGACGGATGGACGCAGAAAGTGGTAGACGGCATCAAGACCACCGGCAAGCCGGTCGTGGGTTTTGGCATCGAGCTGCATGGGGATCACGACACCATACTGCGCGCCAGCAAGGCGGCGCGGGAATACGTGCAGTGGGCCAGCGAAAAGCAGCGCGAAACCTGCGCCATAGCGGAGTTGTGGGTCAGCACCAAATGCGGCGAGTCCGACACCACCAGCGGCTGCGGCGCCAACCCGAGCGTGGGCAATGCGTTCGACAAATTGCATCCGCTGGGCAGCACCCTGTGTTTCGGGGAAACCACTGAGCTGACCGGCGGCGAACATATCGTCGCGGCGCGTTGCGCGAACGATGCGGTGCGCGAAAAGTTCATGTTCATGTTCAACCGCTACCAGGACGTGATCAACCGCCACAAGACCAGCGACCTGTCGGACAGCCAGCCGACCAAGGGCAATATCGCCGGCGGACTGACCACCATCGAGGAAAAGGCGCTGGGCAACATCCAGAAGATCGGCAAGGTCTGCAGCGTGGATGGCGTGATCGACAAGGCCGAAATGCCCACCCATCCGGGTCTGTGGTTCATGGATTCCAGCAGCGCGGCAGCAGAGATGGTGACCCTGTGTGCGGCGTCGGGCTATGCGCTGCATTTTTTCCCGACTGGGCAGGGCAATGTAATTGGCAACCCGATCCTGCCGGTAATCAAGATCTGCGCTAACCCGCGAACCGTGCGCACCATGAGCGAACATGTGGACGTAGACGTCACCGGCCTGCTGCAACGTGAGCTCACGCTGGACCAGGCCGGCGACAAGCTGCTGGAGAACATGTTGCGCACCGCCAATGGCCGGCTCACCGCCGCCGAAGCACTGGGCCATCGCGAGTTTGTGCTGACGCGCTTGTACGAGTCGGCATGACACGGCTCGTTATCTGTGAGTTCATGGACGAGCGGGCCGTAGCCCGGCTCGCCGCGGTACATGACGTGTTGTACGACCCGGCGCTGATTGATGATGCGCCGCGTTTGCTGGCCGAAGCGGCAAACACCGACGTGCTGGTGGTGCGCAACCGTACCCAGGTGCGTGGCACTTTGCTGGCTGCCCTGACCCGCTGCAAAGTGGTGGGCCGGCTGGGCGTGGGCCTGGACAATATCGACGTACCGGCGTGCGAGGCGCGCGGCATGAAAGTCATACCCGCCACCGGCGCCAACGCGCTCAGCGTGGCGGAATATGTAATCACCAGCAGCATGCTGCTGCTGCGCGGTGCTTTCACGTCCAGCGCCGACGTGAGTGCCGGCAAATGGCCGCGCAACGCCTTGGGCAATGGCCGGGAAACAGCAGGCAAAACCCTGGGCATCATTGGTTTTGGTTCCATCGGGCAGATCACCGCCGGCCTGGCTCGCGGACTTGGCATGCGCGTGATGGCCTTCGATGCCATGTTGCCGGCCAATGCACCCGTGTTCAAGGCAAGTGGCGCGAGGGTTTCCAGTTTTCAGGAGGTGGTTGCCGACGCGGACGTCATCACCCTGCATGTACCCCTGGTCGAAACAACCCGTGGCCTGTTTGACGCCGGGTGTATTGCGTCCATGAAGGCCGGCGCTATCCTGATCAACACGTCGCGCGGCCACATTGTTGATGTGCTTGCGGTCGCAAATGCGTTGCGCCTGGGACATCTCGGTGGTGCGGCGCTCGACGTATTCGACAGCGAACCGCTGGCGGCCTCCGACGTCTTCAAGGATTGCCCCAACCTGCTGTTGACGCCGCACATATCGGGCGTGAGCCAGGAGTCCAATGAGCGGGTTTCCTTCATGATTGCCGACAAGGTGCTGGAGGCGTTGCACTGATGGGCCAACTGTCCATGGAACGTGCTACAAGGCTTGTCGACCGTGCGCTGAGAAATGCCGGTGCCGCCGAGGCCATGGCCCACTGCACGGCGCAGGCACTGGTGTTGGCCGAGGCGCAGGGTTTGGCGTCGCATGGCCTGAGCCGCGTACCCCAATACGCGACCCATCTGCGCAATGGCCGAGCCGATGGGCAGGCTATTGCGGCGGTGGCGCGCCGCAAGGGGGCAGCCTTGCTGGTGGACGCCAGACAGGGCCTGGCCTTCCCGGCCTGCGAGCTGGCGGTTCGCGAAGCAATAACTACAGCCAGGGAACTGGGCGTCTGTTTTGCAGGGGTGACCAATAGCCACCACTGCGGCGTGTTGGTGGACCATTTGCGTCCTGCGGCAGCGGTAGGCCTGGTTGGTTTGGGATTTGCAAACTCCCCGGCCGCCATGCCGGCCGCGGGCGGCAAACACCCGGTATTCGGCACCAATCCGGTTGCCGCCGTGTTCCCGCGCAGAAACGCCGATGCACTGTCCATCGACCTGTCGCTGAGCGAGGTGGCGCGCGGCAAGCTGATGGTTGCGGCCAAGGAAGGCAGGAGTATTCCACTGGGCTGGGCGCTGGATGGAGCCGGCGAACCGACTACCGATCCAAAAGCGGGCCTTAGGGGATCGATGTTGCCACTTGGGGCGGCGAGCAGCCCCAAAGGCGCAATGCTGGCGCTGGTGGTGGAGTTGCTGGTAACGGCAGTGATTGGCGCGCAGTTCGGGTTTGAAGCTTCGTCATTTTTTGTGGACGAAGGCAACCAGCCGCGCATCGGCCAGGCGTTCATCCTGATCGACCCCGGCGCATTGGCCGGCAGCGACATATATTTTGAACGCATGGAGACGGTGATCGCCGAGATGCTGCTGGATGACGGTGTGCGCCTGGCCGGCGCGCGGCGCATGGCGCTTGAAAAACAGGCGGCGCAGACCGGTGTGAGTATTCCGGACGCCTTGATGGCGCAGATCGAAGCTCTGGCCGCATAGTGTTCGACCTGGAGCCACTGCCCATGCGCAAAACCCTTTCCGAACTCAGATCGCGCCGCTGGTTTGCCGACCAGGGCATGCGCGGCTTTGCGCATCGCCAGCGAATGCAACAGCAGGGCGCACGGCGCGAAGACGTGATGGAACGGCCCATCGTGGCCATCGTCAACACCTGGAGCGACCTGTCGCCCTGCCACGCCCACTTGCGCGAGCGCGCCGAAGCCGTCAAACGCGGGGTGTTGATGGCCGGCGGGTTCCCGGTGGAGCTGCCGGCCATGAGCCTGGGCGAGGTGATGGTAAAGCCCACCACCATGCTGTACCGCAACTTCCTGGCCATGGAGGTAGAGGAATTGCTGCGCAGCCTGCCCTGCGACGGCGTGGTGCTGCTGGCCGGCTGCGACAAGACTACTCCCGGCACAGTGATGGGCGCCATCAGCATGGACATACCGACCATCTTTTGCCCGGCCGGACCGATGCTCAGCGACCGCTATGTCAGGGACGGCGTCTCCCGCACCGTGGGCGCAGGCACCCATACGCGGATTTTCTGGGACGAGTACCAGGCCGGCAACGTGAGCGCCGCTGAAATTCAGCATCTCGAATCACGCATGACCCGTGCGCCGGGCACCTGCAACACCATGGGCACGGCTTCCACCATGACCGGCATCGTGGAGGCCCTGGGCTTGACTTTGCCTGGTGCAAGCTCCATCCCGGCCATGGATTCGGCCCACACCCGTATGGCCACCGACTGCGGTGAGCGGATCGTGGAGATGGTGTGGGAGGATCTGAAGCCGTCGCGAATACTCACGCGCGGCAGTTTTCACAATGCCATGGCAACACAGATGGCGCTGGGTGGCTCGACCAATGCGGCCGTGCACATCATTGCAATGGCCGGACGCGCCGGGATCCGCCTGACGCTGGACGATCTCGATGCCGTCGCGCGCCGCGTACCGGTGCTGGCCAACCTGTTCCCAAGCGGCGACCGGCTGATGGAAGATTTCTATTACGCAGGCGGCCTGCCGGCACTGATGCAGGTAATCCGCGCCGAACTGTCAACTTCGGAAATCACCGTCAATGGGCAGACGATTGGCCACAACATAGCAGCCGTGACGGTCCTCGACCCTGAAGTCATACGGCCCTTGTCACGGCCCGTGAGCACGGCCGGCGCACTGGCGGTTCTCAAGGGCAACCTGGCGCCCTTTGGCGCAGTCATCAAACCCAGTGCCGCGTCCGGGAAACTGATGAAACACACCGGCCGTGCGCTGGTATTCGACAGCCAACCCGAAATGCTGGCGGCCATGGCCGATGAATCCCTGGACTGCGACGAAAACAGCGTGCTGGTGCTGCGCAACGCGGGCCCGGTGGGTGCGCCGGGCATGCCCGAGTGGGGCAATCTGCCGTTGCCAAAGAAGCTGCTCAAGGCCGGTGTGCGCGACATGTTGCGCCTGAGTGATGCACGCATGAGCGGCACGCATTACGGGACCTGCGTGCTGCATATCTCGCCCGAGAGCGCCGTCGGCGGGCCGCTGGCCTTGGTGAGGACTGGTGATCTGATCGAACTGGATGTAGCCAAGCGCAGCTTGCAGTTGCACGTGGCGGATGATGAGCTGGTGCTGCGTCGTGCTGCGTGGGTTGCGCCGGTCCAGCCCTTCCAGCGCGGGTTTACCAGGCTCTACCAGCAACACGTCACCCAGGCACACGAGGGTTGCGATTTCGACTTTCTACAGGGCAATCATCCCACCGCGGAGCCCGTGATTTTTTGAAACATCATCCACCATGAACAACCCTTTTCGCGAAATGCTCGCGCGCACCGATCTGCCGGCCGGATATCCGGTGGGTACGTTCGTCATGTCGGCGTCGCCCCTGGTTGCGGAAGCAGTGGGCTGCGCCGGCTTCGACTGGGCCGTGATCGACATGGAGCACACGCCGCTTGACCTCGACGGCCTGGTGCATATGCTGCAGGCGGTTGCTGGAACCTCCATGTTGGCGGTCACACGTATCCCATGGAATGACACGGTGATGGTCAAACGGCTGCTGGATGCGGGTGCGCAGACCCTGCTTTTCCCTTTTGTGCAAAACGCCGATGAAGCGGCGAAGGCGGTGGCGGCGTGCAAGTATCCGCCCACCGGTGTGCGGGGCATGGCGGCCATGAGCCGAGGCTCGCGTTTTGGTACGGTAAAGGACTATTTCAAGGTCGCCAATCGCGGTGTGTCCGTGATTGTGCAGATCGAAACACCGCAGGCCATGGACCGGCTGGAAGAAATCGCACAGGTGCCGGGCGTGGACTCGATCTTTATCGGGCCTGGCGACCTGAGCGGTGCCATGGGTTTTGTGGGTGATTTGCTGAACCCTGCCGTGGTGGAGGTGATGGCACAAAGCGTCAAGCGTTGCCACGCGGTCAGCAAACCCGTTGGCACGGTTGGTGGTACTACGGATGCAGTGGCCCTCTACCGCCAGGCGGGCTTTGACTACATCGGCGTCGCATCCGACCTGGGCCTGATGATGCGCAGCTGCGCGGCCACCCTGTCCACCATTCGATCCGCGGAGGTCAAGAACCACGCGCAGGGATATTGAACGCGGGCTTTGCAAAGGGGCTAACCACATGCAAAAGATTCGTTACGGCATCATTGGCTGCGGCAGTATGGGCCGGGAGCACATCGAAAATATCAAGGCCCTCGACGGCACCGAAGTGACCGCGATTGCCGACCCCCACCCGGCCAGTCGCGAGGCCGCTTCGGCCCTGATTCCGGGGCGGGTCCAGATATTCGAGAGTTACCAGGAATTGCTGTCCAGCAGTTTATGCGACGCACTCGTCATCTCCACCCCCAATTACACGCACATCACTGTGCTGCGGGACGCGTTGAAGACCGATGCCCATATCCTGATAGAAAAGCCGCTGTGTACCCGCGTGGAGGATTGCG
>JANLPN010000594.1:0-9490 GCA_031367285.1 Betaproteobacteria bacterium
GTCATGGTAGGCTTTGCCCCATCGTTGATCGACGGGAGTTGTCATGGACGAGCTGGCGCTTCCACTCAGTGATCTGGTTGACGTGCAGGTCAAACTCCTGGCACAGCTCGGCCATGGTCCTGTCCTCGCGCAAGGCGGCAAGCGCCACGCGGGCCTTGAACTCGGCGCTGTGCGTGCGCCGCACCCGCCTGGCCACATTGGCTTTCTGCGTCAACTTCATGGTGAAAACTCCTTTGCGCCGGGCTTGCGCCCAGCAATTCAAAATAGGCCGAGTTTCCACTTAGCGCGCTGTTCAGATTTGTCGAGCCACCTCTGCCCGGTCGGGCCTTGTTCTTGTGAACTGGAAATAGCGGGTGGATTTCACATCGGCAAGGTAACAGAACCTGGAGGCATGTGAATATTTCTACGGGCCGAATGGGTCCATCCGCGCAAGCTTAATTCCGCACAAACTGCCCATCCGTGGACAGGGCGTACGGCACATGCTGCGGTACCACCAGCACGCCTTGCGCGTTGGGCACGGGTTCAATCTGAATGACGGGCGCGGCACCGCGCACGCCGCCGAACATGGTGGCAAAAGCCGAGTCGGCCGCGTCGCGGCCGGTTCCGAAACGCACAAAACCCATGGGGATGGCCACGCCCGACGCGTCAAAGATGTACCAGCGGTCACCGACGTACACCTCCACATAGGCGTGAAAGTCAGTAGGCCCCAGCACCGGGTCGGCGCCGTAGTCGATGCCGGTCGCAAAACGCGCCGGTATGTTCACGGCGCGGCACAAGGCAATCATCAAGTGGGCAAAGTCGCGGCACACACCCACCTGCTCCACCAGCGTGTCCACCGCCGTGGTATTACCGTTGGATGAGTTGGGGAGGAACCGCACATGGCTGGTGACCCACTGGTGGATCGCCTGCACCCTGCGGTAACCCTGCCACAAATGGCCAAACTCCTTGACGGCAAAGCGGTGCAGCCGGTCGGACTGGCAATAGCGGCTGGGGTAGATATAGGGCAACACCTGCCCCGGCAGGTTGGCCACGGCCACTTCGCCCAGCTGGTCCGGCTGGGCCGTGTAGTGGTCGATGTCCACCGTGGCGTTGTAGCGCACCATGAGCGGCCCGCCATAGGCCTTGAGCCGCAGGAAACGGGTATGCGTAACCGGGTCGGTATACAGATTGGGCAGCAGGGGCTGGCTGATATACAGCGACTCAGTTACCACGCTCTGGTGTGCAGTCTGCGCCGCATGCACGTTGAAGATGAAATCGCAACCTGGCTGGTCGATCTCGTAATTGAGCTCAATGGAGAATTTGAGTCGGACCATACACAGCCTTCGGTGGAGAAGTCGCCACCGGAGGCACGCGGAGCCGTGGCGGCTAGGGTTTACCCGCAATCGATTATGGGCCGGAGTGCGGCTGGTGACGGTGTGTTAGCGCACAGATGGCGCGGACGTGTGCCGCGGGACACGGTCAGTTATCGCCACATGAATGCGCAGACAAGCGCGCGCCGTTCGACCATGACTACGCCACCCGCTCCAGAATCAGCACCGCAAAAAATCCGAACGCCGCAATCAAGGTCCACTTCAGAATCCGCAGCCCATACTGCTTGAAGCGTGCCTGGCCGGTGGCCACAAAGAACGAAAACGAGACGACCGCACCCAGCAGCAACATCAAGATAAGCCAGCGAAACAGCAGCATCGAATAGCAGGATAGTGAAGCGTGAGACAGGGCCTGGCGGGTGGTCTACCAGGCTGGCGCGAGCTGCGCAAAACCTGCCGGTGCATTCTGTTCGTCCTCAAAGGTCACGATCTCCCATGCGTCCTTGCGCAACAGCAGTTCGCGCGCCAGTTTGTTGTTGAGTTCGTGGCCGGACCGAAACGCGCTGTAGCTGGCCAACAGGGGTTTGCCCAGCATGTACATGTCGCCGATGGCGTCAAGGATCTTGTGTTTGACGAACTCGTCGTCGTAACGCAGGCCTTCAGAATTGAGGATCTTGTAGTCGTCCATCACGATGGCGTTGTCCAGCCCGCCGCCCAGGGCCAGGCCGTTGACGCGCATTCTCTCCACGTCCTTGGTAAACCCAAAGGTCCGGGCACGCGCGATGTCGCGTGAATACGAGCCGCTGCCCATATCGAACTCCACCCGCTGTCCGGTCGAATCCACGGCAGGGTGGTCAAACACGATCTCGAAGCTGAGTTTGTAGCCATGGTACGGTTCCAGGCGCGCCCACTTGGCCGTGGCGCCTTGCCCTTCGCGTACTTCCACGGTCTGTTTGACGCGGATAAAACGGCGCGGCGCGTTTTGCCATTCGATGCCGGCGCTTTGCAGCAAAAACAAAAACGAGGCGGCCGAGCCATCCAGTATCGGTACCTCTTCGGCCGTGATGTCCACGTACAGGTTGTCTATGCCCAAACCCGCGCAGGCCGACATCAGGTGTTCCACCGTCGCCACCTTGGCGCCGCCGCTGGACGCGGTGGTGGCCATGCGGGTGTCGGACACTGACGCGGCCGACATGGGAATTTCGACCGGCACCGGCAAATCCACGCGCCGGAACACGATGCCGGTGTTGGGTGCCGCGGGCCGCAAGCTGAGCTCCACCCGTTGGCCGCTGTGCAGGCCCACGCCCACGGCGCGGGTCAGGGACTTGAGGGTTCTTTGTTTTAGCACCCGTGGATTGTAAAAGGCGGCAAAGACCGCCGCAGCGCAGGGCCGCCCCAAGCAAGGCACGGCCCCCTCGGGGCTGCGCCCCGCGGCTCCCAGTCTGCCTGCGCAGACTGGGACGGGGCAAAGAGCCATTGCCTCTGGCAACGGCCCATACAGCGCACCACGCGCAGCGAGAAGCCCCGGGACGAGCCGTGGCGAGGCACGCAAGGGGACAACATTAATCCGCTTGTTTGCGCAGGAACGCGGGGATTTCGTAGTCGTCCATGCCACCGCTGGAGAGTGCATCCACCTTGGCCGCCGCCGAAGTACGTCCGCGCCATACCGCGGGTGTTCCCATGCTGCCGTAGTCCGGCTGCGCCGAGGTGATGGCCGGCGTTCCTCCTGCCGCCCCGCCATTTACCTGGTTGGTCAGCGTCGGGATCTGGAACCCTACGTTGTCGGTGCCGGTGCGCAGCACCTGCAGCGGTGGTGCGTTGCGGCGCTGGCCTTGCCGGCTCAGGCCGGTGGCCACCACCGTCACGCGGATGTCGTCACCCAGCATGTCGTCGTAGGCCGTGCCGTAGATCACCAGCGCATCGGGCGACGCAAAGGCGCGGATGGTGTTCATGGCCAGCTTGGATTCGCTGAGTTTGAGCGAGCCCTTGCTCGCCGTGATCAGCACCAGCACGCCCTTGGCGCCCGACAGGTCCACGCCTTCAAGCAGCGGGCAGGCCACGGCCTGTTCAGCCGCGATACGCGCGCGGTCCGGGCCGCCGGCGGTGGCGGTGCCCATCATGGCCTTGCCCGGCTCACCCATCACGGTGCGTACATCCTCGAAGTCCACGTTCATGTGGGCCGGCACGTTGATGATTTCGGCGATGCCGCCGACCGCGTTCTTGAGCACATCGTTGGCGTGGGCAAACGCCTCGTCCTGCGTGATGTCGTCACCCAGGACTTCTTCGAGTTTTTCGTTCAGCACCACAATCAGCGAGTCGACATTCACTTCCAGCTCGGCCAGGCCGGTGTCGGCGATATTCATGCGCCGGCCGCCTTCAAAGTCGAACGGCTTGGTCACCACGCCCACGGTCAGGATTCCCATCTCGCGTGCCACGCGTGCAATCACGGGCGCCGCGCCGGTGCCGGTGCCGCCGCCCATGCCGGCCGTGATGAACAACATATGGGCGCCATCGATGGCGGCGCGGATTTCGTCCACCGCTTCTTCCGCGGCGGCCTTGCCCTTGTCGGGCTTGCTGCCGGCGCCCAGGCCCGTGTGGCCGAGCTGTATCGTCTTGTGCGCCGCGCTGCGGCTCAGCGCCTGTGCGTCGGTGTTGGCGCAGATAAATTCCACCCCGCCCACGTCGCACTGGATCATGTGCTCCACCGCATTGCCGCCGCCGCCGCCCACGCCAATCACCTTGATCTGGGTGCCGAGGTTGAACGCGTGTTCCTCAATCATTTCTATGCTCATGTTTCTCTCCTGAATTGCAGTTGCCGAAATTGTTTGTCTCTTCTGTTCTTGCCGCCCACTGGCGCGGCGGACCGGTGCAGGGCCAGCTGGCGTGCGGGCTGCCGCGCGCGAGCCAGGTTTTGCTGTTTCTCGGGTGCCGGGCAGCGGATGTGTTCGTCATCAGAAATTCCCTACAAACCAGTCCTTGACCTGACCAAGCGCAGTTTTCATTGACCCGTTTTTCTGCGCTACCTTGAAGCCTCGCATGCGCGACATGCGGGCTTCTTCAAGCAGCCCCATCACGGTGGACGCACGCGGCTGGGACACCATGTCGGACAGCGCGCCGGCGTATTTCGGCACGCCCCGGCGCACCGGCTTGAGAAAGATGTCTTCACCCAACTCGACCATACCGGGCATCACGCAGCTGCCGCCGGTAAGCACGATGCCGCTCGATAACACCTCCTCGTAGCCGGACTCGCGTATCACCTGGTGCACCAGAGCAAAAATCTCCTCCACACGCGGTTCGATCACGCCGGCCAGCGCCTGGCGGCTCAGCATGCGCGGGCCGCGGTCGCCCAGGCCGGGCACCTCGACCTGGGTTTCGGCATCGGTCAGAAGCTGCTTGGCGTAGCCGCTCTCCACCTTGATCTCTTCCGCGTCCTTGGTCGGCGTGCGCAGCGCCATGGCGATATCGCTGGTGATGAGATCGCCGGCGATGGGAATCACCGAGGTGTGGCGGATCGCGCCGTTGGTGAAGATGGCCACGTCGGTGGTGCCCGCGCCAATGTCCACCAGTGCCACGCCCAGCTCACGCTCATCGTCGGTGAGCACCGACAGGCTGGACGCCAGCGGGTTGAGCATCAGTTGTTCGACTTCCAGGCCGCAGCGACGCACGCATTTGAGGATGTTCTCGGCCGCGCTTTGCGCGCCGGTCACGATGTGCACCTTCGCCTCCAGCCTTATACCGCTCATGCCTATCGGTTCCTTGACGTCCTGCCCGTCGATGATGAACTCCTGCGGCTCCACCAGCAGCAGGCGCTGGTCGGTGGAGATGTTGATGGCCTTGGCGGTTTCCACCACGCGCGCCACGTCGGCCTGGGTCACCTCGCGGTCCTTGATGGCCACCATGCCGCTGGAGTTGATGCCGCGGATATGGCTGCCGGTAATGCCGGTGTAGACGCGCGTTATCTTGCAGTCGGCCATGAGTTCGGCTTCCCTGAGCGCGAGCTGGATGCTTTGCACCGTGGCGTCAATGTTGACCACCACGCCGCGCTTTAGCCCGTTGCTCGGTGCCACGCCCAGGCCCGCCAGCTTGAGTTCACCGCCAGGCATCACCTCGGCCACCACCACCATGACTTTGGCGGTGCCGATATCCAGCCCTACGACCAGGTCTTTGTATTCTCTTGCCATATGTTTACCTGTTGTCCTGTTTGCATTACGCTACTTTTTGGGTGTTTCGCTGACTACCGTGCTCACGCCGCGCAGGCGCAGTGCATAACCGTCGGGGTGGCGCAAGTCCGCGCTTTCCATGGCGTCGGGTTTGCGTTTGTAGCGTGACGTCACCTGGGTCAAAGTCTTGAGAAAACGCTCCGTACGCGCCACCACTTCGGTGTCGCTGCCGCGGCCGATTTCAATCACGGCCCCGGTGTCCAGCGTCGCGACCCAACTGCCGCGCCCGCTCAGGTCAAGCCGCTCCAGCGAAAGGTCCATGGCCTCGAACCGCGGCTGCAACACGCGGTACATGGCCAGTACCTGGGGTTCCTGGCCCAATGGGCCGCCAAGCCGGGGCAAGACCTCCTGTTCCACTTCCCCCACATTGGCCTCAAAAACTTCGCCAAAACTGTTCAGCAGCCGGGAGTCGGCCTCGGGCCCCCAGTAAGCGACCGGCTGGTGTTCCTGAAGCACGACCTTGAGCCGGTTCGGGAAATCGCGTTTGACCACGGCTCGGCGAACCCACGGCACGGCCTCGAAAGCCTGTTTGGCATGGGCCAGGTCCAGGGTCAGAAAGCTGCCGCCCAGTTTCGGGACCACGTTGGCACGCAGCGTCAGCGCGTTGTTGTGTGTCACATCCCCGGTAACCGTGATGGCACCGATGGAGAACGCGGCGCGGTTGGCTGCCCACGCCACCAGCGCACTCAGCAACAAAGCGGCAAACACCGCGAATAACGTTGTTGCCGTGAAATTCATGAGTCGCACGTCGAACGGCGTGGCCAGGGTTTCATTCATTGCGGCCCTCTACAGTGCTGCGCACTGGTCCCCCTGCCGATGCCGCGAGCGCTGCTACGCGCGTATGGTCCAGTGCCGCCAGCTCCAGCAGTTGCACACACAGGGCGTCGTAGCTGATACCCGCCGCACGGGCCGACATGGGTACCAGCGAATGCCCGGTCATGCCCGGTGAGGTGTTGAGCTCCAGCAGATAAGGCGCACGCGTGCTCGCATCAATCATCACGTCCACGCGCCCCCAGCCCCGGCAACCGAGCACCCGGTAGGCCTTGAGCACCAGTGCCTGTATGGTTTCTTCTTCTCCGGGCGGCAAACCAGCGGGCACCAGGTACTGGGTATCGTCGGTAAAGTACTTGTTCTGGTAGTCGTAGTTGCCGTCCGGCGCCACGATGCGAATCACCGGCAGTGCGCGTGCGTCGTCGCCGCTGCCTATCACCGGGCAGGTCACTTCGTCGCCGCTGATGAACTGCTCGCACAGGATGTCGGCGTCCAGCTGCGCGGCCTGCGCCACGGCTTTCTGCATTTCGGAATAACCGGCGACCTTGGCCACACCGATGGACGAGCCTTCGCGCGCCGGTTTCACGATCAGCGGCAGCCCGAGGTCGTCGGGGATGGTGATGATCTGCTGCTGGCTGTAGGCGCCGCGGCGCAGCAGCACATGCCGTGGGGTGGGAATGCCTTCCGCCAGCCAGACCCGTTTGGTCATGACCTTGTCGATTGCAATACTCGAGGCCATCACGCCCGAGCCGGTATAGGGTATGCCCAGCAACTCCAGCGCGCCCTGCACCGTGCCGTCTTCGCCAAAACGGCCGTGCAGAGCGATGAAGCAGCGCTCGAAACCATCGCGCCGGAGTTCGATCAGGTCTCGCTGCGCCGGGTCAAACGCATGCGCATCCACGCCGCTTGTGCGCAAGGCCTGCAGGACACCGGTGCCGGACATCAGCGAAATCTCACGCTCTGCCGAGGCACCACCCATCAACACCGCGACTTTCCCAAAACGTGAAGCAAGACTCATGCGGCTACCCCCCGTCCTGCCAGATCAAGCACCTTGAGCGGCACGGCGCCAATCGAGCCGGCACCCATACAAAGGACTACATCTCCGCCCCGGCAGGTGTCTGCCATGGCTTGCGCCATGTCCTGGATGTCGGCCACGAATATCGGCTCGACCTGGCCGGCCACACGCAGCGCACGGGCCAGGGCACGGCCGTCGGCCGCCACGATGGGCGCTTCGCCCGCGGCATAGACCTCGGACAACAGGACCACGTCGGCCTGCGCCAGGATCTTCACGAAGTCGTCGAAACAGTCGCGCGTGCGGGTGTAGCGGTGTGGCTGGAACGCGAGTACCAGGCGTCGCCCCGGAAAGGCGCCGCGTGCCGCGGCCAGGGTGGCGGCAATCTCCACCGGGTGGTGGCCGTAGTCCTCGATCAGCGTGAAGCTGCCTCCGTTACGTGCGGCGATTTCCCCGTGGCGCTGGAAGCGACGACCCACACCCTTGAACTCGGCGAGTGCTTTTTGTACAGCCGCATCCGCCACGTTGAGCTCCACCGCCACGGCAATGGCCGAGAGCGCGTTAAGCACGTTGTGGCGGCCGGCCAGATTGAGCACCACGTCCAGATCGGGCAGCGTCACCCCATTGCGCCGCTGCACCGTGAAGTGCATCTGCCCGCCCACCGCCCGCACGTTGATGGCGCGTACCTGGGCATCCTCGTTAAAGCCGTAACTGGTGACGGGGCAGGACACCTGCGGCACGATGTCGAGAACCGCGGCGTCGTCGGTGCACAGGATCGCGGTGCCATAAAAGGGCATGCGGTGCAGAAAGTCCACGAACGCGGCCTTGAGGCGGTTGAAGTCGTGGCCGTAGGTCTCCATGTGGTCGGCGTCAATATTGGTTACCACGGCCATGACGGGCAGCAGATTCAGGAACGAAGCGTCCGATTCGTCGGCCTCCACCACGATGTAGTCGCCGCTGCCAAGCCGCGCATTGGCCCCCGCGCTGTTGAGGCGCCCGCCGATCACAAAGGTCGGGTCCAGCCCGGCCTCGGCCAGTACGCTGGCCACCAGGCTGGTGGTGGTGGTTTTGCCATGGGTGCCGGCAATCGCGATCCCTTGTTTGAGGCGCATCAGCTCGGCCAGCATCAGCGCGCGCGGCACCACCGGTACGCGTCTGCGCCGTGCTTCCAGCACCTCGGGGTTTTCCGCCTGCACGGCGGTCGAGGTGACGACCGCGTCGGCGCCTTGCACATGGGCCGCGTCGTGGCCCACGAACACACGGATGCCCAGCTCGCCCAGGCGCTTGAGCGTGGGGCTGGCCGACAGGTCCGAGCCCGAAATCGTGTAACCCAGGTTCAGCAGCACCTCGGCGATGCCTGACATGCCGGCACCGCCGATGCCCACAAAATGGATGTGTTTGATGGCGTGTTTCATGGTGCCAACTCCTCGCAGGCTGCAACCACGGCCTGCGTGGCACCGGTTTTTTCCAGTTGGCGTGCCTTGGTGGCGCACTCCAGCAGAGTTGTGCGGGTGAACTGCTGCAACAGCTGTGCCAGCCGTTCGGGGGTCAGTTCCGCCTGCGGCAATAACCAGCCGGCACCGCGATCCACCAGGAAACGTGCATTGCTAGTCTGGTGGTCGTCCACGGCGGCGGGAAAAGGCACAAACAGCGCTGCGGCGCCTATGGCCGCGAGTTCGGTCACGGTGCTCGCGCCGGCGCGGCAAAGCACCAGGTCCGCCTGGGAAAATGCCTGCGCCGTGTCGTCGATAAAAGGAGTCAGCTCAGCCTGCACACCGGCCGCCGCGTAATTGGCGCGCAGCGCGTCGATCTGCGTCGCTCCGCTCTGGTGCACCACCGCAGGCCGCTGATCGGCCGGGATCAGCGCCAGTGCACGGGGCACCACGTCGTTGAGCACGCGTGCGCCCAGGCTGCCTCCCACGACCAGCAACTGCAGCGGGCCGCTGCGGCCGGCAAACCGCTGCTCGGGGGCCGGCTGGGTCAGAAAAGCGCCGCGCAGCGGGTTGCCCACCCACAAGGCTTTGGACAGCACATTGGGGAAGGCGGTAAACACCCGGTCCGCCACACCGGCCAGTACCCGGTTGGCCAGCCCGGCCACCGAGTTCTGTTCGTGCAATATCAGCGGTTTACCCAGCAGCACCCCCATCATCCCGCCCGGAAAACTCACATAACCGCCAAGC
>JANLPN010000090.1:0-45276 GCA_031367285.1 Betaproteobacteria bacterium
AAAATAGGTCGCCGACCAGACCACCACATGGTGTACCACCGGCTTGATGGACTCGGTCACAAAGGCCTGCAAGACATGGCTCTCGATTGGCAGGCGCAGACCGGCTTTTTGCGCCAGCACGGAGGTGTGACCGGCAACCGCGACCGCCACCTTGCCGGCGCCGATATCGCCGCGGCTGGTCTTGACGCCCACGATACGTTCGCCCGACCACAAATAGTCCAGCACTTCGCAGTTCTGGATGATGTCCACGCCCAGTTGGTCGGCGGCACGTGCATACCCCCAGGCCACGGCATCGTGGCGCGCCGTGCCGGCGTCGGGCTGCAGCATGCCGCCGTAGATCGGGAAACGTGCCTTGTCCGAGAAGTCGAGGTAAGGCGCCTCCTTCATGACTTCTTCGCGCGTGAGTATGTTGGCGCGTATGCCGTTCAGCCGCATGATGTTGGCGCGGCGCACCAGGCCATCCAGCGCGGCCTGTGAACAGGCGGCAAAGAGGTAACCACGCGGCGAAAACATGACGTTGTAGTTGAGGTCTTCCGACAGGCCACGCCACAGGGACATGGAGTGTTCGTAGAAGGCCGTGTTGTCCTGCATCATGTAGTTGGAGCGCACGATGGTCGTGTTGCGCCCCACGTTGCCGGACCCGATGTAACCCTTTTCCACGATGGCGAGATTGCGCATGCCGTGGTTTTTGGCCAGGTAATACGCCGTGGCCAGGCCATGCCCGCCGCCGCCGATGATGATGGCGTCGTAGTTCTTCCTGGGCTCGGGGTCGCGCCAGGCGCGCTCCCAGCCCTTGTGGCCGCCCATCGCATGTTTTAGCAGCGACCAGACCGAGTACCGCTGGCCCATCGTTACATCCTCATGCGTTTGGCGTCCGGGTCAAACGGCGGGTCCATCTGCAGGCGCGCCGGCCGGCGTTCACCCAGGATTTCGATCTCCAGCTGCATGCCGGCCTTGACCAGTTCGGTGGGGATGTAACCCTGCGCCAGCGACTGGTCCACGTAATGGCCATAACCACCCGACGTAACCCAGCCCACCACCTTGCCGTCGACCCAGATCGGTTCGTCGCCCATCACGTCGGAATCGGTGGTGTCCACCACCATGGTGATGCGGCTGCGTTTGGGGCCTTCGGTTTTTTCCCTGAGCGCCGCCGCCTTGCCTATGAAGTCGGGTTTGTCGAGTTTGACGAAGCGGTCCAGGCCAGCTTCGAACGGCCCGTAAATGGGACGGAACTCGCGGAACCAGGTGCCGAAGTTTTTCTCCAGGCGCAGGCACAACAAGGCGCGCATACCGAAATTGCGGATACCCAGATCGGCACCGGCGGCCATGATGCTGTTGTACAGGCGCAGCTGGTACTCGGGCGCAACCCAGATTTCATAACCCAGATCGCCGGTATAGGTCACCCGATTCACCTTGGCCCGCACGTTGGCAACTTCCATCTCGCGGTAATCCATGAACTTGAAGGCCTCGTTGGACACGTCGTCGTCGGTCAGGCGCTGCAGCAGTTCGCGGGACTTGGGGCCGGCAATCGAGAGGCCGATCAGTTTCATGCCATACGGCTCTATCTTTACCGAGCCGTCTTTCGGCAGGTGCTGCTCGAACCAGCGCATGTGGTAGATCTGCGCCTGGCTGGAGCCCCACATCATGTAGCGCCCGTCCGCCGCCTTGGCCACGGTAAAGTCGCCGATGATCTTGCCCTGCTCGTTAAGCATGGGGGTCAGCATAAGGCGGCCCTTTTTGGGCATGGTGTTGGTCATCACCCTGAGCAACCAGGCTTCAGCGCCGGCACCGGTGATTTCATACTTGGCGAAGTTGGCGATTTCCGTCACGCCCACGCCGTTGCGCACCGCCAGGCATTCGGCCTTGATGGGCGCAAAATCGTTGGAGCGGTGGAAAGAGACTATGTCCTCGGCCTTCTCGCCTTTGGGCGCAAACCACAGCGGTGTTTCCATGCCCCAGGAATCGCCCATCACGGCGCCTTGGGCGCGCAGGGTGTCGTACAGCGGCGTGGTCTGGAGCGGGCGGGCGGCAGGCAACTCCTCGTTCGGGAAACGGATGCTGAAGCGGCGCGAGTAGTTCTCCCGCACCTTGGCGTTGGTATAGGTGCGCGTGGCCCAGTCGCCATAACGCGCCACGTCCATGCCCCAGATATCAAAGCCCGGATCACCATCGACCATCCAGTTGGACAAGGCCAGGCCAACCCCGCCGCCCTGGCTGAAGCCGGCCATCACCCCGCAGGCCGACCAGAAGTTGGTGCGCCCCTGTACCGGGCCCACCAGCGGGTTGCCATCGGGCGCAAACGTAAAGGGCCCGTTGATGACGCGTTTGATACCCACGTTTTCCAGCCGCGGAAAATGTTTAAAGGCCACTTCCAGCGAAGGTGCGATGCGGTCGATATCGGGCGCCAGCAGTTCCTGCCCGAAACTCCACGGCGTCTCCTTGGGCGACCAGGGCACGCAGGCTTTTTCATAGGCGCCGAGCACAATGCCCTTGCCCTCCTGGCGCAGATAACATTCGGCGCCGAAGTCGATCACGTGGCCGATCTCCTTGCCGGCCGACTTGTTGTAGGCCACGATCTCGGGAATCTCCTCGGTCACCAGGTACATGTGCTCCATGGCCAGCACGGGCAGTTCGATACCCACCATGCGCCCCACCTCGCGCGCCCACAAACCGCCCGCGTTGACGACATGTTCACACTCCACCACACCCTTGTTGGTGATCACGCGCCAGGTGCCATCGGGCTTTTGCTCCAGGCTTTCGACTTTGGTCTGTACCTCTATCGTGGCCCCACCCAGCTTTGCGGCCTTGGCGTAGGCATAGGTGGTGCCGGAGGGATCCAGATGGCCTTCGTTGGGGTCCAACAAGGCGCCGATAAAGTGCTGGTCTTCGATAAACGGGAAGTAGTTCTTGGCCTCCTGCACCGAGATGATCTCGGTGTGCATACCCAGATACCGCCCCTTGGCCACGGTGGTCTTGAGAAACTCCATGCGTTCGGGTGTGTCGGCCAGCATGATGCCGGCCGACAGATGCAGGCCGCAGGACTGGCCCGAGATTTCTTCCAGTTCCTTGTACAGGCCCACTGTGTAGCTTTGCAACATGGCCACGTTGGGGTCGCCATTGAGGGTGTGAAAGCCGCCTGCGGCGTGCCAGGTCGAGCCGGAAGTGAGCTGGTCGCGCTCCAGCAGCATCACGTCCCCCCAGCCCTTCTTGGTCAGGTGGTAGAGCACCGAGCATCCCACCACACCGCCGCCAATCACCACCACTTGTGCTGTTGTTTTCACTACTCAAGTCCCTTCAAACTCTTGCCATTCAAGGTTGCGACATGTCATTTTTTCAAGGCCCAGATGTAGTGAAGATTTCGTAGCGAGCGGTCCGAGGTGGCGTCGAGGAGCGGAGCCGTACAAGTGTACGGTGAGCACCGCAGACGCCAGATCGGGCCGCGCAGTAGAAAGATTCACTGCATCTCAAAAATCGGTGGGTGCGCCGCCTTCGGCCTTGCGTCTGGCCACGAAGGCGTCAAGCTCTTCCTCAATCGCTGGGTCGATGGGCGGCCGCTCATAGGCGGCCAGTTCCTTTTGCCAGATCGCGTTGGCTTTCTGGATGGCCGTAGGGCTGCCCGCCTCTTCCCAGGTCTCGAAGTTGCGCCAGTCGGAAATGATGGGCGAATAAAACGCGGTCTCGAAGCGCTCCAGCGTATGGGCGGTGCCGAAATAGTGGCCGCCCGGGCCGACATCGCGTACCGCGTCCAGACCGAGGCCGGCCGGGCTTACGTCGAGCGGCGTCAGGAACTCCGCCACCATCTGCAACAGATCCACGTCCAGGATGAATTTCTCGAACGAGCAGGTCAGCCCGCCCTCCATCCATCCCGCCGCGTGCATGATGAAGTTGCCGCCGCCCTGTATGACGGCCCAGAGCGAGAACACCGACTCGTAGGCCGCCTGGGCGTCCACGGTGTTGGCAGCGCAGACATTCGACGTGCGGTAAGGAAAGCCGTACTTGCGGCACAACTGCCCGCCTGCCAGCACCGCCTTCATGTACTCGGGGGTGCCGAAGGCGGGCGCTCCGGTTTTCATGTCCACGTTGGACGTAAAGCCGCCATAGACGACTGGCGCGCCAGGCCGCACCATCTGGGTGAAAGCAATGCCTGCCAAGGCCTCGGCGTTTTGTTGCGCCAGCGCGCCCGCGATCGTGACCGGAGCCATCGCGCCCGCCAGCGTAAACGGTGTCAGCATGATGATCTGGTTGCGCGAAGACATCTCGATGATGCCTTGCAGCATGGGTGTGTCCAGACGCAGCGGCGAGGAACTGTTGATGATGGAGAACAGCGAAGGTTCGAGCTCCATCTGTTCGCGCGTGATGCCGCGCGCGATACGCGCGATCTCCAGCCCGTCCTGGTTGCGCTCCTTGCCCAGCGAATACACGTGGAAGGGCTTGTCGGTGAGTTTGGCGATGTCGGACAGGCAGTCCAGGTGGCGGATCGATGCGTGCAGATCCACCGGCTCGACCGGGTAACCGCCGCTGGCGTTGATCACGTCGTAACGCTGCGCCAGGCGCACCATGTTGCGGAAATCCTTCTGGTTGCCGACACGGCGGCCGCCTTGCAGATCCGAGCAGTTGGGCGGGCTTGCCACCTGCGCGAAAGCCAGGTTCCTGCCGCCGATCTGCACGTTGCGCTCCGGGTTGCGTGCATGCAAGGTGAATTCGGCGGGGCAGGTTTTGATGGCTTCGAGAATCAGGTTGCGGTCGAAACGAACGCGCTCCGAATCGGGACGCACGTCGGCGCCGGCGCCTTTGAGGATCTCACGCGCACCGGCATGCATGAAGTCCATGCCCATTTCTTCCAGAATGGTCAGGGACGCGTCGTGGATGGCCTCCAATTCATCCTCCGACACCACGGGGGTGGCCGGGAAACGGTGTTTTAGCTTGCGGTATTTGGTGGTGGACGGCCCGGCACGGACCGATCCACTGGCGCGGCCTGCGCGCCTGCGCACTGGCGCGCCGGGTGTTGTTGCTTCCGTCATGGGGATGGCTTCCTGGTCTCGCGGAACAGCCCTGCTGCTTTTAGGCGGCAAGCGCTGTCCCCAATTTGCTGAATTTGCCTGAGGTATTGCCGAGTATCACGGAAAACCTGCCCAGCCTGGACACCATGTTTACGCGTGGAGGCCATGAGTTGCAGTCATGCCCGCGGGACGGTCCAGGTGCATCCCGAGCCGGTGCCTTTGGATGCCAGGCACAAAGCAAAACGCCCACTGAGTCAGTGGGCGTTTTGTTACCAGCGTTGCTGCCGGTGTGTTGGTTGCGCGAGCAAGATTTGAACTTGCGACCTTTGGGTTATGAGCCCAACGAGCTACCAGGCTGCTCCATCGCGCGGCAATCCATGAGTATAACCTATTCTGCCTTGGCGGCGGCATCGGCGCCTTCAACGATTTCCGGACGGTCCACCAATTCCACCAGGGCCATGGGGGCGTTGTCGCCGACGCGGAAGCCCATTTTCAGGATACGCGTGTAACCACCGGGGCGCGCCTTGTAGCGCGGGCCCAACTGCGCAAACAATTTGGTAACGCTGTCGCGGTCACGCAAACGGTCGAACGCCAGGCGGCGGTTGGCCAGTGTTGCTTCCTTAGCCAGGGTAATCATGGGCTCGACCACACGGCGCAGCTCTTTGGCCTTGGGCAGCGTGGTCTTGATGGCCTCGTGGGCAATCAGCGAGTTCATCATGTTGCGCAACATGGCGAGCCTGTGCTCGCTGGTGCGATTGAGTTTGCGGAGTCCGTGTCCGTGACGCATGGTGCTTTTCCTTGAACTTACTTTTATCAATGGAACAGCCGTATCAGGTACTGCCCGCTGCACACAGGCTTCAAGAGCCTGAATCTTGTTAACGCTTCTCGAGAGCGGCCGGTGGCCAGCTTTCCAGCTTCATACCCAAGGTCAGGCCGCGGGACGCCAGCACTTCCTTGATTTCGTTGAGCGACTTGCGGCCCAGATTGGGCGTCTTGAGCAGCTCGTTTTCGGTGCGCTGGATCAGGTCGCCGATGTAGTAGATGTTTTCGGCCTTGAGGCAATTGGCGGAACGAACCGTCAACTCGAGCTCATCCACCGGGCGCAGCAGGATGGGATCAAACTGCGTGTTGCCGCGCGGAGCCGGCGCGTCGAACGCACCAGCCAGTTCGCTGCCCTCGAGCTGCGCAAACACCGCCAGTTGTTCCACCAGCACCTTGGCCGAGGCGCGCACGGCATCTTCCGCCGTGATGGCGCCATTGGTTTCTATTTCGACGACCAGTTTGTCCAGATCGGTGCGCTGCTCGACACGCGCGCTTTCCACCGTGTAGCTCACGCGCTTGACGGGCGAGAACGATGCATCCAGCACAATGCGGCCAATCGACTTGGTTGGCTCGTCGCCATGGCGGCGCATCGTGCCCGGCACGTAACCGCGGCCCTTTTCGACCTTGATCTGCATGTCCAGCTTGCCGCCGTGCGACAGGTTGGCAATCACATGTTCGGGGTTGATGACTTCGACGTCGTGCGGCGTCTGGATATCGGCCGCGGTGACGACGCCGTCGCCATCCTTGCGCAGGCTCAAGGTGACTTCCTCGCGGTTGTGCAGCTTGAACACAACACCCTTCAGATTCAACAGAATGTTGACCACGTCTTCCTGAACGCCGTCAATGGACGAATACTCGTGCAACACGCCGGCGATGGTGACCTCGGTTGCCGCATACCCCGGCATCGACGACAACAGGACGCGGCGCAATGCGTTACCCAGCGTGTGGCCATAACCACGCTCGAATGGCTCCAGTGCGACCTTGGCCCGGTTGGTGCCAAGCTGTTCAACGTTGATTGCTTTGGGTTTCAGCAGATTTGTTTGCATGCAGACTTCCTCTCAATACCCCCGACTCGTTACATCGGTAAGGCTGGTGAAGCACCTGAACCGCAGTGCCCCGCGGCTCAGGAACGATTTTCTTTTGCCCGACCGTTAACGCGAGTACAACTCGACGATCAGCGATTCATTGACGTCAGCGGCGAACTGGTCTCGGTCCGGCGTCTTCTTGAAGATGCCTTCGGCCTTGTCAAGGCTCACTTCGACCCAGGCCGGCATACCCACTTGTTGGGCGAGTTGCAAAGCTTCAACCACCCGGTTCTGTTTTTTCGACTTGTCGCGCACCGAAATCACGTCGCCGGTCTTTACCAGATAAGACGGGATATTTACCGACTGGCCATTGACCGTGATCGCCTTGTGCGACACCAGTTGGCGCGCCTCGGCGCGGGTGGAGCCAAAACCCATGCGGTACACCACATTGTCCAGGCGGGACTCGAGCAGGAACAGCAGGTTGGCACCGGTGTTGCCTTTCAGGCGATCGGCTTTTTCAAAGTAAAGGCGGAATTGGCGCTCCAGCACACCGTACATGCGCTTGACCTTTTGCTTCTCGCGCAATTGCAGGCCGTAGTCAGAGGTGCGGGCCCCCGACGTGCGTCCGTGCTGGCCGGGCTTGGAGTCGAATTTCGCCTTGTCGCCAATCGCGCGCCGAGCGCTCTTGAGGAACAGGTCGGTGCCTTCACGGCGAGATAGTTTGGCCTTGGGGCCCAGGTAACGTGCCACTTGAACTTCCTTTATGTCATCTTCCGCAGCAGGCTGCGGGAGCCATCAACACATGGTTGATGGCGGTGGGCTTGTTGAAAACAAAGTTTCAGAGAAGACTTACTTGTACTCAAGTTATGTCGTAACTAAAATTGGACGCGATTGCGCCCAAGCGCTTGACGATTAAATTCTCCTGCGCTTTTGCGGGCGGCAGCCGTTGTGCGGAACCGGCGTCACGTCGGCAATCATGTTGATGCGAATACCCAGGGCTGCCAGCGCACGCACGGAGGACTCACGCCCAGGACCCGGGCCCTTGATCTCGACGTCCAGGTTCTTGATGCCTTGTTCCACCGCGGCACGCCCGGCAACTTCCGAGGCCACCTGCGCGGCAAACGGTGTTGACTTGCGGGAACCCTTGAAGCCCTGACCGCCCGAAGACGCCCACGACAAGGCATTGCCCTGGCGGTCGGTGATCGTGATGATGGTGTTGTTGAACGACGCATGCACGTGTGCTACGCCATCCGCAACATTTTTGCGGACCTTCTTGCGAACACGTTGTGCAGCGGTATTGACGGGAGGTTTAGCCATGGTCGTATCTCAATCCCAATTTATTTCTTCAATGACGCTGCAGCCTTGCGCGGGCCTTTGCGGGTACGGGCGTTGGTGCGCGTGCGCTGGCCGCGCATCGGCAGGCCACGGCGATGGCGAAAACCACGGTAACAACCAATGTCCATCAAACGCTTGATGTTCATGGTTGTCTCGCGGCGCAGGTCACCTTCGATCGTGAACTTGCCGACCTGGTCGCGAATCTTCTCCAGATCAGAGTCGGTCAAATCCTTGACCTTCTTGGAGTATGCGATGCCACAGGCTTCGCAAATCTTGCGAGCGCGGGTGCGTCCGATTCCGAAAATGGCTGTCAGGCCAATTTCAGAATGTTGTTGCGGCGGAATATTGATGCCAGCGATACGTGCCATTTTCGTCCTCTAAAACTCTTGCGTTTAACCCTGGCGCTGCTTGTGGCGCGGATCGGAACAGATCACGCGTACAACGCCCTTGCGCCGGATAATTTTGCAGTTACGGCAAATTTTCTTGACCGAAGCCGAGACCTTCATCTTGTTCTCCTAAAAACTCTTGGCGCCAAGTGATCTCACTTGGCCCTGAACACAATACGCGCCCGACTCAAGTCGTAAGGCGTCAACTCCACCGTCACCTTGTCACCTGGAAGAATGCGTATGTAGTGCATACGCATCTTTCCTGAAATGTGCCCGAGAACCACATGCCCGTTTTCCAGCTTGACCCGGAAGGTGGCGTTCGGCAGGTTCTCCACCACCTCACCCTGCATTTGAATTACATCGTCCTTTGACATATGCATCCACACTCTAAGAAGATTTGAAACTGGCCTTCTTCAAGAGTGATTCATATTGCTGGGACATCATGTAGTTCTGTACCTGGGACATGAAGTCCATGGTCACCACAACGATGATCAACAGGGACGTGCCGCCAAAATAAAACGGTACGTTGTATTTCAGGATCAGGAACTCAGGCAACAAACAGACAAAGGTGATGTAGATCGCGCCGGCCAGCGTCAGCCGCAGCAGGATCCGGTCAATATATTTAGCCGTTTGATCGCCTGGGCGGATGCCGGGAATAAACGCGCCGCTTTTCTTCAGGTTGTCCGCGGTTTCCCGGCTGTTGAATACCAGCGCCGTGTAGAAAAAACAGAAAAATACTATCGCCGCCGCATACAGCATCACATAAATCGGCTGACCCGGCGTCAAAGAACCCGCAATGTCTTTCAACCATCGCATGGACTCGCCGGTACTGAACCAGCCGACCACGGTCGCAGGCAGAAGAATTATCGACGACGCAAAAATCGGCGGGATCACACCGGCCATGTTCAGCTTGAGCGGCAAGTGCGACGACTGTCCGCCATAGACCTTGTTGCCCACCTGTCGGCGCGCGTAGTTCACCAGGATCTTGCGTTGGCCGCGCTCGATGAACACGACTACATAGGTTACCGCCGCCACCAGCACCACGATAAACAAACACACCACGATGCTCATGGCACCGGTGCGCACCAGTTCCAGCAATCCGCCAATGGCCCGCGGCAGGTTGGCTGCGATACCACCAAAAATCAGAATCGATATGCCGTTGCCCAAACCCCGTTCGGTAATCTGCTCACCCAGCCACATCAGGAACATGGTGCCGGCCGTCAACGTACACACGGCCGTAAGCCGGAAACCAAAGCCCGGAGAAATTACCAAACCTGCCGAACTTTCGAGCGCAATCGCAATACCGAGCGACTGGAACAGCGCCAGCCCCAGCGTGCCGTAACGCGTGTACTGCGTGATCTTGCGCCGCCCGGCTTCACCTTCTTTTTTCAGCTGCTCGAACGCCGGCAAGACGTAGGTGAGCAGCTGCATGATGATCGACGCCGAGATATACGGCATGATTCCCAGGGCAAAAACCGTAAACCGCGACAAGGCACCGCCCGACATCAGGTTGGCCATTCCCAGAATGCCACCCTCTTGCCCTTTGAAGAACTGCTGCAGTTGCGCAGGATCAATTCCCGGCACGGGGATGTGGGCGCCGATGCGGTAAACAACCAGCGCCAACAACAAAAAGACAAGACGGCGACGCAGGTCGCCGAACTTGCCGGTTTTTGCTATTTGAGCTGCGTTGGTTGCCACGAATACCTACTTTGCCGAATTCAGGCGACGCTTCCGCCAGCCGCTTCAATCGCCGCCTTGGCTCCAGCCGTCGCACCAATACCATTCAGCTTGACGGCCTTGGTCAACTCGCCGGTCTTGATGACCTTTACCACTTTCACCATTTCACTTACCAAACCAGCCTGCTTCAGGGTCAGCAGATCCACGTCCGCAGCACCCAGCTTCTCCAGCATGGTCAGCGTGATCTCACCGTTGAACTTCAGCAGTTGCGATTTGAACCCGCGCTTCGGGAGCCGGCGCTGCAAAGGCATTTGACCGCCCTCGAAACCAACCTTGTGGTAGCCGCCCGCACGGGACTTTTGCCCCTTGTGGCCGCGTCCTGCCGTCTTGCCCAGGCCCGATCCAATTCCGCGACCGACGCGGCGCTTGGCGTGTTTCGCGCCACCAGCCGGTTTGATGCCATTGAGTTCCATCATTTTCTCTCGTCAGTTGGAGACAGTTACGACCGCCACACGGCTAAGCCCTGCCTCGCGATTCACAATACTTTGACCAGGTAACTGATCTTGTTGATCATTCCACGCACTTCGGGCGTGTCCACCAACTCGCTGGTGCTGCGGATCTTGCGCAGACCCAGTCCACGGACCGTGGCACGGTGGGATTCCTTGCAGCCAATCGGGCTGCGCACCAATTGCACTTTTACTGTTTGTTGTGTCGTCATGGTCAAGCTCCTGATTACACAAACAACTCTTCAACGGTTTTGCCACGTTTGGCCGCGACTTCCGCCGGGGTCGTGGAAACCGACAAAGCGTCGAGGGTGGCACGGACCATGTTGTAGGGGTTGGTTGAGCCATGGCTCTTGGCCACGATGTCGGTGATGCCCACCACCTCAAATACCGCGCGCATCGGGCCGCCGGCGATGATGCCGGTACCTTTGGGCGCCGGCGCCATCATCACATTGGCCGCGCCGTGGTGACCCATGACCTTGTGGTGGATGGAGCCGTTCTTAAGCGACACCTTGATCATGTTGCGGCGCGCCTCTTCCATCGCTTTTTGGACCGCGGCCGGAACTTCCTTGGACTTGCCCTTACCCATGCCGATACGGCCATCGCCGTCCCCGACCACGGTCAGCGCCGCGAATCCCAGAATACGACCACCCTTGACCACCTTGGTCACGCGGTTGATCGCGATCATTTTTTCACGCAGGCCGTCCTCGGGACCCTCGGCCTTACCCTGCATCTTCGCTTGAACTTTAGCCATCTTTGTTTCCGATCTGCCTAGAACTGCAAGCCGGCTTCACGCGCGGCGTCCGCCAGCGCCTTGACGCGGCCGTGGTATGCAAAACCCGAGCGGTCAAATGCGACCTTTTCGACTCCGGCCGCTTTTGCCTTTTCAGCCAACCGCTTGCCGATAACCTGGGCGGCGGCAGTGTTGCCGCCATTGCCGGCACCACCAAGGGCGGCGCGAACTTCGGCCTCCGCCGTCGATGCGCTGGCCAACACCTTGGCACCATCGCCGGAAATAACGCTGGCGTAAATGTGCAGGTTGGTACGGTTCACGGTCAAACGCGCCACGCCCTGGGTTGCAATGCGGATACGGGTCTGGCGGGACCTGCGAAGACGCTGTTCTTTCTTGGTCAACATGGTGCTGCCCTTACTTCTTCTTGGTTTCTTTGATCGTTATCTTCTCGTCCGAATAACGAATGCCCTTGCCCTTGTAAGGCTCGGGCGGACGAATCGCACGAATCTCGGCCGCCACCTGGCCTACACGTTGCCGGTCCGCGCCCTTGACCACAATCTCGGTCGGGGTCGGGGTCTGCACGGTAATGCCGCTTGGCATGTCCTTGTTGACCGGATGGGAGTAACCAACCGTCAGGTTCAGCTTGGCACCCTGGGCCTGCGCCTTGTAGCCCACGCCAACCAAGCTCAGCTTTTTCTCAAAGCCCTTGGTCACGCCCACCACCATGTTGTTGACCAACTGGCGCATGGTGCCGCTCATTGCATTGGCTGCGCGTGATTCATTGGCAGGGGCAAAACTCAGCTTGCCGGCATCGCTGGTGACCTTGACCAGCGCGTTTTGGGCTAGCAGCAACACGCCACCGGTTCCCTTGACACTGATCTGGTCATCCTTGACCGACACATCCACGCCGGCAGGCACGGATACGGGCATTTTTCCTATACGGGACATTTTCTGTTTCTCCTCAATGTCACGCTACGTAGCACAGCACTTCACCACCGACACCGCTGGCGCGCGCCTTGCGGTCGGTCATGACACCCTTTGGGGTCGTGACGATCGCTACGCCAAGGCCATTCTGGACCTGGGGGATGGCTCCGCTGCCGCGATACACACGCAGGCCGGGGCGGCTCACGCGCTCGATGCGCTCGATCACCGGACGGCCGGCGTAATACTTCAAAGCAATTTCCAGCTCCGCCTTGCCGGCTTCGGTCTTGACCGTGAAGCCGTCGATATAACCTTCGTCCTTCAAGACCTGCGCAATGGCAAGCTTGACCTTGGACGACGGCACCGAAACAGTGGTTTTTGCCACCATTTGCGCATTGCGGATACGTGTCAACAGGTCCGCGATGGGATCACTCATGCTCATATCAATATCTCCTGCCGCTTACCAACTGGCCTTGGTGATGCCGGGGATCTCGCCGGCCATCGCCATTTCACGTATCTTTGCCCGGGCCAGACCGAAATGCTGGAAGGTGCCGCGAGGACGACCGGTAATGGAGCAGCGGTTGCGCTGGCGGGTCGGGTTGGCGTTGCGCGGAAGCTTCTGCAGCGCCAGTCGGGCCACTGCGCGCTCGTCGTCGCTGCGTTTTGCGTCGTTGGAGATGCCCTTGAGTTCCGCGTGTTTTTTCGCGTACTTGGCAACCAGTTTGTCGCGCTTGAGTTCGCGCTCGATCAAAGCCATTTTAGCCAAGGGTCACCTCAGTTCTTGAACGGGAAACGGAAGCCGGAGAGCAGTGCCTTGCACTCTTCGTCGGTCTTGGCCGTTGTAGTGATGCTGATATTGAGACCACGCAAGGCGTCCACCTTGTCGTATTCAATTTCAGGAAAAATAATCTGTTCCTTGACACCGATGTTGTAGTTTCCACGGCCATCAAAGGCGCGCCCGGAAATACCGCGGAAGTCCCGAACCCGCGGCAAAGCCACGGTAACAAAGCGGTCCAGGAACTCGAACATCTGTACGCCGCGCAGCGTGACCATGCAACCGATGGACTGGCCTTCACGGATCTTGAAGCCGGCAATCGCCTTCTTGGATTTGGTCACCACCGGCTTTTGCCCGGCTATTCTTGTGAGGTCAGCCACCGCGCTGTCCATGACCTTCTTGTCCGCCACTGCTTCACTCACACCCATGTTCAGGGTGATCTTAGTGAGACGGGGAACCTGCATCACGGACTTGTAGCCAAACTTGGCCATCAGTTCCGGAGCGACTTTTTCGCGATAGTGTTGTTGCAGCCGCGCCATGTTCATGCCACCTTGATTTCTTCGCCGCTGGACTTGTAGACGCGCACTCGTTTGCCGTCCGCCAGCAGCTTGATGCCAACCCGATCCGCCTTGCCGGACGTGGCATTGAAAATTGCCACGTTGGACTGGTGAATTGGCATGGTTTTTTCAACAATGCCACCTACTGTTCCCTTGAGCGGGTTGGGCTTGGTATGTTTCTTCACCATGTTGACGCCGTCAACCAGCACATGGGAATCGTCCTTGCGCAGAGATACCTTGCCGCGTTTGCCCTTGTCGCGCCCGGTGAGCACGATGACTTCGTCGCCTTTGCGAATCTTGTTCATGGCCTGTCCTTACAAAACTTCTGGAGCGAGAGACACGATCTTCATGAACTTCTCGGTCCGCAACTCGCGTGTTACCGGCCCGAAAATTCGGGTGCCGATAGGCTCAAGCTTGGCATTGAGCAATACCGCTGCATTGCTGTCGAATTTGACCAGCGAGCCGTCACCGCGGCGGATGCCTTTGGCGGTACGCACAACCACGGCACTGTATATCTCGCCTTTTTTGACGCGGCCACGCGGAGCGCATTCCTTGATGCTCACCTTGATAACGTCGCCGACACTTGCATAACGACGCTTCGACCCACCCAGCACTTTGATGCACAGGACGGATTTGGCGCCGGTATTGTCGGCAACTTCCAATCGGGATTCAGTCTGGATCATTTCAATATTCCCAACTTGCACCTTTGTGTCTTGTATTGATCTCTCAATACCCGGCCACACAGGTCAGTCTTGGGCCCGTCATCAACAGCATGAACCACTCACGCTGCCTAGGTTGGGCAGAAACTAACGCGCTCTTTTTACAAGCGAAGCCTGCGATTATGCAATAAATTGCGACGCTTGGTCAAGCCGCGTTAACCAGGCAAGCGCAAATAAGCCTCCGCCAGGGCGCGAAAAGCTTCCATCTGCGGGTCAAGGCCGGTCTCCTGCCGGACTATTTCGCCCACGCGCGCAGCTATCGAGAGGGCCAGTTTCGCGTCCAGGAACAACAGGCGCGAACGCCGCGCCAGCATGTCCTCGACACACCGGGCGTACTCAAACCGCACCGCAAACCTGACCATGGCCTCGGTCAAACCGGGACAAAGCTCCCTGTGCGCGCCAGGCATTTCCAGCACTTGCGCCTGCTCGCTGCCGTAACTGTGCAATCCCGGCGGACGGCCGATGGATTGTTGTACATCGCCAGGCTGGCCTGCACCAACCAGCTTCATGTGAGTGGTCACTCCCTCGGTACGCTTATCCAGCAGTGCCTTGTCGAAACACTTATGCAAAACGTCCTCGGCCATTGCACGGTAGGTGGTCCATTTGCCTCCGGTCACGGTGACCAGGCCGCTGCGACTGACCAGCACCGTGTGTTCGCGGCTCAGGCCCTTGGTGTTGTCGCCATCGTCGTCCTGCGGCTTGACCAGGGGCCTCAGGCCCACCCACACGCTGCGCACGTCGGCCCGGGTGGGTGCACGTTGCAGGTAACGCCCTGCCTCGCGCAGGATGAAATCCACCTCCTCCTTGAACGGCTGCGGCTCACGCGCCAGGTCGTTGCGCGGAGTGTCCGTGGTGCCCAATATGACTTTACCCAGCCAGGGAACGGCGAACAACACCCGGCCATCGGCGGTCTTGGGAACCATCAGCGCGGTATCGGAAGGCAGAAACTCGCGGTCCACCACCATATGCACCCCCTGGCTGGGCGCCACCATCGGCTTCGTCGGCCGGCGGCCGTCACCACGGTTGGCGTCGCCGTCCTTCTGGCGCAACTCATCCACCCACACACCGGTCGCATTGATCACGCAGCGGGCTCGGATGGTGATGCCGGCCCCGGTCTCGGTGTCTTCACATTGCAAGCCGGCTACCTTGCCTTGTTCGCACACCAGATCGTTGGCGCGGCAGTAGTTGACCAACAAGGCCCCCTGCCGCGCCGCCGTGCGTGCGAGAGCCAGCGCGAGCCGCGCGTCATTGAATTGCCCGTCCCAATATTTGACGCCTCCGCGCAAGCCCCTGCCTTGGGCGGTAGGCAACAGACCCAGCGTCTGCCCGCGGCTCAGAAACTCCGTCTTGCCCAGCCCGGCCTTGCCGGCCAGCATGTCATACATGGTGAGACCGACGCCGTAAAACGGCGTCTCCCACCATTGGTAGGACGGCATCACAAACGCCAGCGGTTGCGCCAGGTGGGGTGCGTTATTGAGCAGCGTGGTACGTTCGTGCAAGGCTTCGCGTACCAGCGCGATGTTGCCCTGCGCCAGATAACGCACACCGCCATGTACCAGCTTGGTGGCGCGCGACGACGTTCCCTTGGCAAAGTCATGCGACTCCACCAGCACCACGCTGAAGCCACGCGCCGCGGCGTCCAGCGCCACACCCAGACCGGTGGCTCCGCCGCCCACAATCGCCACATCGTAGGTGTGTGCCCGCGCAAGACGGGCCATCAGATCGTCGCGCCGCGTCGGCAGCGCGGCGGGGTCAAGTGCCGCGCGCGGCGGGCGCCCTGCGTCGTCGCTCAATGGTTTACCCAGCCTTTCGCGCGCTGCACGGCCTGGCGCCAGCGTGCGCGCTTTGCGGCGCGCGCGGGCGCACCCAGGGCCGGCTCAAACCGGCGCCCCACGGCCCATTGCGACGCCAGTTCATCCACGCCCGACCAGAACCCGCTGGCCAGGCCGGCCAGGTAGGCCGCTCCCAGCGCCGTTGTTTCCGTGACCCGCGGACGCACCACCGGCACCCCGAGGAAGTCCGCCTGCATCTGCATCAGCAAATTGTTGCGGCTGGCCCCTCCATCCACGCGCAGTTCGCGCAAGGCTATTCCCGAATCATTGGCCATTGCGCCAAACACATCCGCCGTTTGCAGTGCAATCGATTCCAGCGCTGCCCGGGCAATATGGGCGCCGCTGGTTCCGCGCGTAATTCCAACCAGGGCGCCGCGTGCGTATCCGTCCCAGTCTGGCGTACCCAAGCCCGCGAAGGCCGGCACCAGGTAGACGTCCTGCGTGTCGGGCACCTGTTCTGCCAGCGCCTGCACGTCTTGCGCGGTCTTGATGATTCCCAGGCCATCGCGCAGCCACTGGATGGCGGCGCCGGCCACAAACACCGAACCCTCCAGCGCGTAACAGGCCTGTTCCGGCCGCAACGATTCGCCCGGCCCCACCCATGCCACCGTGGACAGCAGTTGGTGGTGGCTGGCCACCGCTGCCGTGCCGGTATTCATGAGCATGAAACAACCGGTGCCGTAGGTGTTCTTGGCCATGCCGGGCGAAAAGCAGGCCTGGCCAAAAGTCGCGGCCTGCTGGTCACCGGCAATACCCGCGATCTTGAGCGCCTTACCGAACAAGGCCGCATCCGTCAGCCCGATTTCGCCGCTGCTTGGCACGACCCGCGGCAATACCGAGGGCGGAATGTCGAACAGCGCCAGCAGCTGCGCATCCCATTGCAGCGTATGGATGTTGAACAGCATGGTGCGCGACGCGTTGCTGGCGTCGGTCACGTGGCGCCGGCCGCCGGTCAGCTTCCAGACCAGCCAGCTATCCACCGTGCCAAACGCCAGCTCACCCTTCTCGGCACGCGCACGCGCGCCTGGCACATGGTCCAGCAGCCATTGCAGCTTGGTCGCCGAAAAATAGGCGTCCAGCACCAGGCCGGTTTTCTTCTGGATCATCGCGGCGCGCCCCTGCGCACGCAGTTCATCGCAGCGGCCGGCCGTGCGCCGGTCCTGCCAGACGATGGCGTTGGCCACCGGCTCACCGGTCTTGCGGTCCCACAATACCGTGGTTTCCCGCTGGTTGGTGATAGCTATGGCGTCAACATTGCCAGCCTGCACATTGGCCTTTTTCAGAACCTCCAGCACCACGGCGTATTGCGAGCGCCAGATCCCGTTGGCGTCATGTTCCACCCAGCCAGGCTGCGGGAAGATTTGCCGGAACTCCTGTTGCGCGACAGCCGCCACCTTGCCGGCGCGGTCAAAAAGAATCGCACGTGAACTTGTGGTGCCCTGATCGAGCGCAAGAATGAACTGCATAGGTCGCGAAGATTACAGCATTCGGGCTAGACTTCGACAGTCCAAAGGGGAGGGGAAACCATGAGCGGTCATATTGCATTCATAGGCGGGGGCAACATGGCCAGCGCAATCATCAACGGCATGCTGGAGCAGGGTTACCCGCGCGACAACATTACCGTGGTCGAACCGTTCGCCGAGGCACGCGACAAACTCAAGGGCCATTTTGGCGTCACGGCACAGGAGGCTTCCGGGCCGTTCCTGGAAGCAGCAGGCATCGTGGTGTGGGCCGTAAAGCCGCAAACCTTCAAGGAAGCGGCGCGGCAAACCCGCTACCACGCCCGGGCCGCGCTGCACCTCAGCGTTGCGGCCGGCATCCCGAGCGACAGCATTGCACGCTGGCTGGCCAGCGAACGCGTGGTGCGTGCAATGCCCAATACACCGGCCCTGATAGGCAAGGGTATTACCGCCCTTTTTGCCCGCCCTGAGGTCAGTGAAAACGACCGCTACCAGATCGGTCAAATAATACGCACCACCGGCGAATTCCTGTGGGTGGACAGCGAGGACAAACTGGATGCGGTAACCGCCATTTCGGGCTCGGGGCCGGCCTACGTGTACTACTTCATGGAAGCCATGACGGCGGCCGGTGCCGAAATGGGCCTGACGCGCGAACAGGCCTACCAGCTGACGGTGTCCACGTTTATCGGCGCGTCGGAACTGGCACGCTCCAGCAATGAGCCGCCCGAGATCCTGCGCCAGCGCGTCACATCCAAAGGTGGCACCACCCATGCCGCAATTACCTCGATGGACGATGCCGAAATCAAGCCACTGTTCCAGCGCGCCCTGCACGCCGCACGCGTGCGGGCGCAAGAGTTGGGGCGTGAGTTTGGTGGCAGCTAATTCGGCAGCCCATGATCCTTCTTCGCAGCCTGAGCGACCGGCGTAACCGGCTTCCAGCGGCGACCTTTCCACGTAAAACGCAGGCCTTGCGACTTTCGGACAACGCCGTTGCCATACTCGTCACGCGGGCTCAGATCTGACGTTGCTGCCGTTTGCTTTCAGGGGCGGACGAACTCGACATCGATGACCGTGCCGCTCTTGTAGGTCATTTTGCCCTTCATGTGGCTGCTGTCGGTGACAGTGGCTGCGAATGTCACTGTTTCCCCATGGTCGTAGGTGATTACCAGAACGGCTGAAGTCGGGCGATAGGTTCCCGCGATGACAACGGAGCCGGTGCGAATGGCGCCGACGCTGTAGGTGCCGGTACCCGACACCATCTTGCCGCTCAAGCTCAAGGTCATGGTCAGTGAGCTGCCCAAACCGTCCGAATAGGCGTTCCAGCGTCCATCTATTGAGGCAGGCGCCAAGTTGCCGCTTCCGCTGCCGCAGCAACAGACGACGGCGGCGAAGCCAAGGGTCAGACGATGCAGGAACATTGGCGATTCTCCGACCTGTTCCGGTACTTCGGCACAAGCACCCGCCATCCCCCCACGCAGATGAACCCAGCCTTGACGCGCCGGTGCCCCGCAGGAGATTCGAACTCCACGCATCCGATACCGCAGTTGCCCATCAAACTGGTTAGCATTGCTGCGGAACTCGGCGCGTGCTTAGTCTGGCTGCCAAGCCAAAATCACTGTACCCCAAGTCGCGCTCATGGCAAGTCAGGAGCACCTTTGGCAGTCAATGACAGCAGTTCGCAGCGGACGACTCCGCCAGATGACGACTCAAAAACACACTGGCCAGCGCCAGTCCTAACAAGGCCAGCGTCGAGGGCTCGGGCACCTTCCCACCGGCCGGCGCTATGCCAACTCTGGCCGAGAACGCGTCATTCGGGAAACTGAAGAATATCTCGTCCAAATTCGAATCCGTCAGCATCACGTTACCCAACGAGACCGTGGCAGCGCCGGCCGCAATAGCCTCGAAAGTGACGCTCGCAAGAATACCGTCGCCGCTCACGCCGGTCGTACCGGACAAGGCGCTGAAGATGGTTGTGATCGTTGCCAAAGCGTTGTCAACCGTGCCGCCACCAAAGGTTTGCCCAGCGCCAAGGAAGCCTCCCTCGGTCGCCGGCGACGCGTTGAGCAGCCCGGCCGGACCGAAGCCTAGGTCCAGTTGCCACCCGAAGAGATCAGAAACGCCGCTGATCCGGATATCCAGCGTGAACACGTCGCCGACGGTCACGTTGCTCAGTGAGGGGGTGACACTGAGCACAGGCGAAGCCTGGGCCCCGACCATGCTTCCGACCAGCAGAGCGACCGCACACAAAAGTTTTCTGATCATTTAACTTGACTCCGTCTGTTGGGAATTACGGGCACGACGTGCCAGCCGGCAACTGCCGGGTGATCATCGTTAGATCGCGGATGTTGATGATGTTGTCACCGTTCAGGTCAGCCTGTACATTGAACCCGACGTCGCCGACCTTCTTGCCCATAACCGCCTTGACGATGTTCACGTCGGCGCAATCAACCACGGTATCGTTGTTGAGGTCGAAATTGGAAAGCACGAAGGCGCCGCGGCCATGGGTGAAGGCCACCAGTTTGCCGGCGCGCGCGACCAAGTCGAACACCGGCACGTTCGGCATCCCGACGCCCGGCCCCCAATGGGCCCACGAGGCGCCAGCATCCGAGGTCACCCAGACGCCGAAGTCGCTGCCGGCGTAGAGGCGGTTGGGTACCGTCGGGTCATATATCAAGGAATTGATCGAGACGTCGACCGGGACGCTGAAATTGCTCCAGGAGGGGGTGGCGGCGGTGAAGTTGCCAGTGCAGTAGATGTTCCCCGGCGTGCCGCCGGTGAAACCCGATAGTCCGACGCAGACCTTGGTCCCGTTGTTCGGGTCGAATGCCATCGTCGACACCGGGCGGTCCGGAACCTGGTTGCCCGGGTCTCGGTTGATGATGTCCGCCGGCGTCAGGCCGCCGTTGGTGCCGATGCGGATAGAACCGTCGCGGTGTCCGATACCGATCGTGTTGCAATCATTGCCGAACGCAATGGCGACACCCGCCGTGTTGAAGATCACTCCGCCGTTGGTCCATAGGCTGGCCGCGGGGCCGTTGTAGAAGTCGGTCGTGCGGTTGACCCGAGTGCCATTGACGATGACCGTGCCGGGCGCCGACGGGCATTCGCGCATCTTGCCGATGAACGGCGCCGCGCCGCCGTAATTGCCACGCACACTGGTGAAACTGACGCCGCCGTTGGTCGACCGGGCCAGGCCCTGGTTCTGCGACGACACTGCGATGTTGCTGGCGCTGCTGCTGAGGTTGCCGGCGCCGTCGCCCCCGAAGATCAGCGGCCAGGCATTGCTGCCGCTGCGTTGGTGCGTGCCGTTGTCCTGCGAGCCACCGATGATCTTGCTGGCGTCGGGCTGCAATGACCCTTCGTAATACTGCACGGTCGCCAGGGTGGTGTTGTGGGTGGTCCACGCGCTGTCCCCGTCGGTGGTAGTGCTCCACACCCCGCCGTCGTTGCCCACGATCAACCGGGACCCGGCCCAGACCGACGCATGCTGGTCGACGTGGATGCCGTTGTTGCGGTTGGCCGGCGCAGCGGTCTGGCTGACTTCCACCCAAGTGAGCGTGGACAGGTTGAGGCGCCACACTGGAATGCCACCGAAGAACAGGATGCTCTCGTCGGTGGGCTTCACAGTTAGCGTCATGTTGTACCAGCATTGCTGCGAGGCGGAATTGAACGCCTTGTCAAAGGCGCACGGACCCAGGGTACCGGTTCCGTTGTCGGTGGCCGCCAGGCTGATCTGAGTCCAGGTCGGATTGGCGTCCCACGCGTTGGCCGTAGTCCACAAGCCGAACATGCCGGAAGTGCTCGTGTTGCTGATGGCGACATAGACCCGGTTCGGGTTCGACGGAGCTATGACAACTTCGGTGCGGTCGGTGCTGCCGGTCAAGCTGGTCCAGGGGCCGGGCACGGCGGCCCAGGTTCTGCCGCCGTCCACCGAGCGCGCGACCGCCACAGTGACGTTCGTGCCAAATCCCAGGCCAGCGTACTGCTGCGCGAAGTTGGCCGGGCTCGGGGCGATGGAGATGCCATCGTCGGCCAGCGTGCGGGCCCAGGTGGCGCCCCCGTCGGCCGAGCGCCACAGACCACGCGCGCCGTTGCCTGTGGGCCGGACGGCGGCGCGCCCGTAGATGCCCAGCGACGTCGCGGCCACGATGACGTTGGCATTGGCGGGGTCGACCTTGAGGGCGGAGAACGCCGTGCCCTTGAAGAACGTTGTTGTAGCAAGCTGTTGCCAGTTGACGCCGCCATCGGTGGACTTCAGGACCCCTTCACCACCAAACGAAGCTCCGGAAAATGTAGCCTCGCCGGTACCCAGGTAGATGATGTTCGGGTTGCTGGGCGCGTAAGCGGCAGCGCCGATGGCCAACGATGCAGCCGCATCGGTCAACGCGACAAAGTTTTCGCCGCCATCCTTGGTCTCCCAAGCACCACCGTTCGCCGTCCCGACCAGCCAGCGGTTGTTGTCCGTAGGGTGCACGGCAAGCGACGCTACGCGCCCGCTCATCGGGCGATTGGTCCGTGCGTTTCCGACTTGGCCGCCGGTGATCGGTTGCGGCCCAAGCGCGGTCCAGCGCGAATTCAGCACGTAGGGAAACGCAGTGATATTGGTCGTCGGCAGCGCATTGATTTGTGGAAGAACGATAGCTCCCGGAGCATCGGGGAACGAACCGTCGCTGTTTGCCCGTAGGCGGTAGTTGTGCAGGAAGCGCTGGATCGGCTTGCTATTGAGTTGCGGCTCCGTCAGTCCTTGAAGAAAGCTCGGCGCCGGAGGCGGCGTCTCTTCTTGCGCGCTGGCGCCGGACGCTATGACGCAGAAAATGGCAGCCCAGAAAATTCTTGTTTGTAAGTACATCGGCAGCACCTCGCGTTGGTCAAGCAATTAGCCAAAAGTAACACTAAGCACTTTCTGTGCCGCGCTCGTGTTGCGCAGCCAAAATCATGCAAATCAATGACTTGCAACGGACGCGAATGAAATTCCACAAACTCCGGGACGCTGATTGTAAAGCGAGCTGACATCTTGTTACACAAGAATGTGCCACTGCCGGCGTGAAACGTTGGAGTTACCCGGACGCTGCATCATCGGTCCGGTGGCGTGACGCTACTGCTCGCGTCCGCAGGCGCCATATCGGCAGGATTATTCAGCAGGGTGTTCGGGGCACTGCTCTGCAGGCTGCTGATCCCGGGCATTGGCGGACGCTCGGTCAATAAATTCCGCGACGACCTCGCTTGTATCGCAGTCTGTCCGCTATCCGGCGCGTTGGCGTCCAGTTTGGTGCTCCCAGCCGACCCCTGCCCTGGCAGTTCCAGCAAAATCGACGTCGCGCCACCGCGCGGACCGATCAAGACTCCGCGCAATTGGACGGCCTGAAGTATGCGGTCGGAACCCAGCATATCGCCGACTCTGAAGGCCTGCGCCGGTTTGCCGTCGATGGCAATCAAGGCTACTCCCTGGCTGCCCGAGTTCGGGTCGCGCGGCGCGATCACCCCAACGAGTTGAAAGCGCAAGCTGTCGGCTGCAAGCGCGACAGCCGGGACCGGATTCGGCGGTGGTTCGTTTCCGCGCATCGCGGGCAATTCGCCGGGGAACACCATGCTCTGCAATCTGGCGCCCGCATCAGCCGGTGGTCGCGAGACGGGGAAAAACTTCAGGCCCCAGAACAATATGCTGATCGCCACTGCCACATAGAGGGTGATCGCCAACCAACGCGACTTCATGCCGTGAGTGTAATTCCCCGTCGAACGCTCCTGTCCGCCCAGGAGCCGGATCTTCACGCGCAATAGCCGGCCATGACGCCTCACAGCGCTGGGGCAAAAGGCAGTAGGCGGCCAAGCGTCAAGACACCGCGTATGCAAGCACGATGCCGGCATACACCGTAAAACCCAGCCAGTGGTTGAGCCGGAAGGCCTTGAAGCAGCCCTCACGCGAACGGTCACGGATCAGCCGACCATGCCAGGCCGCCTGCAGCGTGGCAACAGCGATGCCCACAAGGAAAAACAGCGAGGAAATCTGCGCTGTTACAACCAGCGTCCAGACCAGCAGATAGGTGGCGTAACTGAGCAGCACCGCCGCCACGTCGAAGCGCCCCAGCGTAATGGCTGAAGTCTTGATGCCAATCGCCAGATCGTCATCGCGGTCCACCATCGCGTACTCCGTGTCATAGGCCAGCACCCAGAACAGGTTACCCAGCAACAGCAGCCACGCCAGAGGCGGCACGCTGGCCTGGAACGACGCGAGGCTGAGCGGCCCCGGGTTTTGCACCGCGGAAAAG
Source organism: Betaproteobacteria bacterium (assembly GCA_031367285.1). Taxonomy (GTDB): domain Bacteria; phylum Pseudomonadota; class Gammaproteobacteria; order Burkholderiales; family Burkholderiaceae_C; genus CAISIP01. The sequence goes on from JANLPN010000090.1 coordinate 24,012, forward strand.
GCCATCGGAATACCAAGACTGAATGCCACTCCCAGCACCGCCTGCGGCATGGCGAAAAATCGTTTGGTGTACGGATAGAACACCGTGATGGCCAAAGCGATAAAAGACCAGGCAATCGTGACCAGGTTGGTCGTCAGCACCAGGCCAAAGGCGGTCAGCGCCAGTACCGCACCAAGTACCAGAGCTTCCCTGGTCGATACCGCACCGCTGGTGACCGGCCGCTGCGCCGTGCGTTTGACGTGTTTGTCGAACTCGCGGTCCGCCACGTCGTTGACACAACACCCGGCGCTGCGCATCAGTACTGTACCCAGCGTAAACACGGCCAGCAGATGCCAACCCGGAAAGCCCCGGGCCGCGATCCATAAGGCGCTCAAGGTCGGCCACAACAACAACAACCAGCCCGCCGGCCGGTCCCAACGGATCAGTTGCAGATACAGCGCCAGGCGTTCGCGCGGCGGTGTCACGGGCAGAGCCTGTTCACGCTATTTTTGAAAATGCGAACAGGCCCTGGCCCATCGGCACACGCAGGTCCAGGGCGCCATCTTTTACCGGCGGACACCAGAAATACGCGCCGGTCACGGGTTGGGATATCCGGAACAGTGCGTCGGTGATGCCGTCGTCCAGCCCCGCCATGCGCCGCATCTGGGCCTCGAATGCATCCAGCGATTTTCCAAACGCCACAAACATCAGGCCCGCATCGTGCCCGGCGGCCCAGGGCATGGAGCGCCGCCACACAAAGGCCTCCGGGTCGAAACTCTCCTGCGCCGTGCGTTTGACGTGGGCCGACTCGGGCGCATCTTCGAGCTCTTCGTTGTCGCTGCGCCTCCTGCCCATCATGTTGTCCTGCGCCTGCGTGGACATGGACTCGAAGGCGGCGAAATCATGCCGCCACTGCTGTACCGCCACAAAACTCGACCCGTCCAGCCCGGGTCCGCGGCCCTGCACCAAGGCGGCGCTGAGCGCGGCTTCGCCTTCCGGGTTTTCGGTCCCGTCCTCGTAGCCGGTCAGGTCCCGGCCATGGCCGCTGGGGCCGCGCCCGTACCGGAACGCGTCCACCACGCGCTCCACCCTGAACGCGGGCGCCAGCGTCTGTTCGAGCTCGCGGCTGTTATTCACCAGGTCGCCCTGGTCGTCGCCACGCAACCAGCACCACAAGGCAAACGGCGTGGACGGAACCTGCACACCAGGGCCGGACATTGCTGGCAGTTGCCGCATGCCCGGCACTCGCGCCACGGCGCCCGCGCCCAAAGCCGCCAGGGTATCGAGCCCCAGACCAAGCACCCGCGTTTCGCTGATCGGCAACCGGGCCAGCCGGGACAGGCCGTCGCGCAATGCCTGCGGCTGCGCCAGCGAGAAGAACAGATAACGGCCGGCTCTGGGCACTGGCGCCAGGATGCCGCTCTGCGACTGCTGCGTCACCACGTCAAGTCCTCCTTTACGACAGACGTTTCACACCGGCAAGCTCACAGGCGTAGATGGCATTGCGCAACGCCGCAATGGCCTCATAACGCGTAAAGCTGCGCCGCCACACCAACACCACGCGCCTTGTGGGCGGCGCACTACCCGCCTCGTCCGTGATCGGCAGGTAGCGTATGAAGTTTTCCGTGTCCTTGCGCCGTTTCGGCTTGGGATCCAGCAAGCCTGCAGGCACCGCCAGGCGCGGCACCAGGGTTACGCCCATGCCCGCGGCGACCATGTGTTTGATGGTCTCCAGCGACGAGCCTTCAAAGCTCTTGCGAATACCCTCGGCGTTGCTGGAGAAGCGCGCAAACTCGGGGCAGACTTCAAGCACATGGTCGCGGAAGCAGTGACCGGTTCCCAGCAACAACATGGTCTCGCTCTTAAGCTGTTCGGCCGTCACCGAGCTGAGTTTGGCCAGTGCATGGGTGCTGGGCACGGCCGCCACAAAGGGTTCGTCGTACAGCGGTGCCATGGCCAGGCCGGTATCCGGAAACGGCTCGGCCAGGATGGCGCAGTCGATCTCGCCGGTACGCAGCATTTCCAGCAATTTGACGGTGAAGTTCTCCTGCAACATCAGCGGCATCTGGGGTGTCCTGGCGATCACGTTTCTTACCAGGTCCGGCAACAGATAAGGCGCGATGGTGTAGATCACACCCAGGCGCAGGGCACCGGCCAGCGGGTCCTTGCCGCGTTTGGCGATGTCCTTGATATTGGCCGCCTGCTCCAGCACCGACTGCGCCTGGCGCACCACCTCTTCGCCCAGCGGCGTCACGGTGACCTCGTTGGCACTGCGTTCGAAAAGCTTGAGTTCGAGTTCTTCCTCCAGCTTCTTGACCGCAACCGACAAGGTGGGTTGCGACACGAAGCAGGCTTCGGCCGCCTTGCCAAAGTGCCGCTCACGCGCAACGGCCACGATGTATTTGAGTTCGGTCAGGGTCATGGCGCTATTGTCCTACGTGTCAAAGCCAGGAGCCTCGCGACACCACTTTTGGCCAGCTCATGCCTTGAGATATTCGGCTTTGCCGCCCAGCCAGCGCTCCACGTGTTTCCGTGCCAGATCGGGAGCCTGGTCCAGCATCAGCGGGGCGGCACGCCGGGCCCAGTCCAGCAGTGCCGCATCGGTGCCCAGATCGGCGAAACGCAGCAGTGCCGCTCCCGATTGGCGCGCGCCCAGGAACTCGCCCGGGCCACGAATCTCCAGGTCACGCCGCGCAATCTCGAACCCGTCGTTGGTCTGGACCATGGCCTTGAGCCGGGCCCGTGCCGTTTCACCCAGGCGTGGCGCATCACCAGTGGAATACAGCAGCACACAGGCCGAAGCCGCCGCGCCGCGCCCAACCCGGCCGCGCAGCTGGTGCAGCTGCGACAGGCCAAAACGCTCGGCGTGTTCAATCACCATCAGCGACGCGTTGGGCACATCCACCCCCACCTCGATCACCGTGGTGCTCACCAGCACCCCCATCTGCCCACCCACGAACAGCGACATCACGGCCTTTTTTTCCGCCACCGGCATGCGGGAATGCAGCAGGCCCACCATCACGCCGGGCAGGGCGGCGCTCAGTGCTGCGTGGGTCTCGGTGGCATTGGTCAAATCCAGCGCCTCGCTCTCTTCGATCAAGGGGCAGACCCAGTAAACCTGCCGGCCCAGACCCAGCTGCACACGGATACGTTCCACCACTTCGTCGCGGCGTGTTTCCTGCACCAGTTTGGTGACGATGGCGGTGCGCCCCGGCGGCAACTCGTCGATGGTGGAGACTTCCAGATCGGCGTAGTAACTCATGGCCAGGGTACGCGGGATCGGGGTCGCGGTCATCATCAGCAAATGCGGCTCCAGGGCGGACTCCGCCATCTTGTCGCGCAAGGCCAGCCTTTGTGCCACGCCAAACCGGTGCTGCTCATCGATCACGGCCAAGGCCAGCTTGCTGAACTGCACCTTGTCCTGGATTACGGCGTGGGTACCGATTACCAGCCCGGCTTGGCCCGATGCGATCAGTGCCAGCATGGCTCGCCGCTCCTTGGTCTTCTGGCTGCCGGTGAGCCAGGCGGTAGTGACACCCAGCGGCTCCAGCCAGCCCACCAGCTTGCGAAAATGCTGCTCGGCCAGGATTTCAGTGGGGGCCATCAGGGCGCATTGGTAGCCCGCGTCCATACACACGGCGGCGGCCAGTGCCGCGACCACGGTTTTTCCCGAACCCACGTCGCCCTGCAACAACCGGTGCATGGGAGCCGCCTTGGCCAGGTCGGCGGCAATCTCGGAACACACGCGCCGCTGCGCCGCCGTGAGCGCAAACGGCAATATACCCAGCAGTCGTTCCTGCAAGCCCCCCGGCAGCGCACGCAGTGTTGGTGCACGCAGCCCGTCGCGGGCACGTTTGGAGCGCAGTTGCGAAACCTGCTGGGCCAGCAGTTCCTCGACCTTCAGGCGCTGCCAGGCCGGGTGGCTGCGGTCCTCCAGAGTGGCCAGCGACACATCGGGCGTTGGGTGGTGCAAAAACTGCAGGGCGTCGCGCAACGTCCATAACGAAGCGAGCCGCTGGGTGGAGCCAATTGCATCGGCTATCGTCTCGGACAGGTCCGCACGCGCCAGTCCACCCATGACCGCCTTGCGCAGATAGGCCTGCGGTAATCCGGCCACCGAGGGATACACCGGAGTCAGCGCCGACGGCAGCTCGCCGCGGGCCGGCTGGACGGTGGGATGCACCATGGTCCAGCCCACAAAACCGCCCTTGACTTCGCCCCGGGCCCGTATGCGTGCGCCAGTCGCCAAGGCCTTTTGCTGCGACGGATAAAAGCTGAAAAAACGCAGCGTGCAGGTGTCCGAGCCGTCATCCACCGTCACCAGCAACTGGCGACGCGGGCGGAACGTGACTTCGCTTGCCGTAACAGTGGCTTCGATCTGCAGTGTGTCACCGTCACGTGCGTCGGCCAGGCGGCCAATACGCGTCTCGTCTTCGTAACGCAGCGGCAGGTGCAGGGCCAGGTCGATATCGCGCTGCAGCCCCAATTTGTTGAGCGCTTTCCGCAGCGGGTTGCCGGCGCCCGCCGCGGCCGGTCTGTGGGAGGGTGGTGGGGACGGATGGCCGGGCATGGGACAATTCTGCCCTGTCTTCCCATTCGTCCTCCCCATTCCACTTGGCACGGGCCGGTAAAGCCCTCAAGCAGCATGACACCACCTGACTCCCGAACAGCGCTTTCGTTCACGCTTTCCGACTTCGACTTCGCTCTGCCCCCGGAACTCATCGCGCAGCATCCTGCACCCGAACGCAGCGGCTCCCGCCTGCTGGATGGCACGGGCTCCAGGCCGGTGGACCGCGTCTTCCGCGATCTGCCGGCGCAACTGAACGCCGGTGACCTACTGGTATTCAACGACACCAAGGTCGTCAAGGCGCGGCTGTTTGGTGAAAAACCCACCGGCGGCAAGGTCGAGCTGCTGATCGAACGGGTGCTTCTGGGCAACCAGGTGGCTGCACACATGCGGGTCAGCAAAAAGCCGGAAGCAGGCACAACGCTGGCACTGGCCGGTGCGCCCGGCTCCGACGAGCACTTGACCGCCACGCTGCTGGGCCGCTGGCCGGATGCACAAGGCGCGCTGTTTCGTTTTGTACTGAGCAACGACGCGGGTGACGACCCCTACGCGCTGATGGAAAAACACGGGCACGTGCCGCTACCACCCTATATTCAGCGCCATCAGGGCAGCGCTGTCAGCGACACCGACGCGGCCGAAGATGCGCGGCGCTACCAGACCGTATTTGCGCGTGCACCCGGCGCCGTGGCGGCACCGACCGCGGCCCTGCATTTTGATGAAACATTGCTGGCGGCTCTGGACGCGCGCGGTGTACAGCGTGCCAGTGTCACGCTGCATGTCGGTGCCGGCACCTTTGCGCCCGTGAAGACCGAGAACCTGGCCGAGCACCAGATGCACAGCGAGTGGTATGACATGCCCGTAGCCACACAGCAGGCAATTGCCGACTGCCGCGCCCGCGACGGCCGCGTGGTGGCGGTGGGCACCACGACCGTGCGCACACTGGAATCCTGGGCGCAGACCGGGCTGGCCAGCGGCGATACCAGAATCTTCATCACGCCCGGTTTCGAATTCAAGCTGGTTGACATGCTGGTCACCAACTTTCATCTGCCCAGGTCCACACTCATGATGCTTGTCAGCGCGTTCGCCGGCTACGAGCATATCCGGGCCCTGTACCGGCACGCCATTGGCCAGCAGTACCGCTTCTTCAGTTATGGCGATGCGATGCTGCTGGCGCACACCCGCCCCGGCTTGCCGGCTGCGGCCCAGGCACCGGCGAGACCGGCGAACCAGTAACAATATCCGGCATGCTGACTTTCGATCTTCTTCAAACCGATGGCGCGCAAGGCCCCTATCCTGGCAGCCACGCGCGGCGTGGCCGCCTCACACTGAACCATGGCGTAGTAGATACGCCCGTCTTCATGCCAGTGGGTACTTACGGCACGGTCAAGGGCGTGACGCCCCAAAGCCTGGAGGACATGGGCGCCCAAATCACCCTGGGCAATACCTTCCATCTGTGGATGCGGCCGGGCTTGGACGTGGTGACGCAGTTCGGTGGCTTGCACCAGTTCGAGAAGTGGGACAAACCCATACTCACCGACTCCGGCGGATTCCAGGTCTGGTCGCTTGGCGCCATGCGCAAAATCAGCGAAGAAGGTGTGCGCTTCTCTTCCCCGGTGAATGGCGACAAACTGTTCCTGACACCCGAGATATCGATGCAGATCCAGACCACGCTGAACAGCGACATCGCGATGCAGTTCGACGAATGCACGCCCTATATTTCGGTCGAACCCAAGACCAAAGGCCAACTCACGACGGAACGCGAGGCACGCAGTTCGATGGAGCTCAGCCTGCGCTGGGCCGGGCGCTGCCAGACCGAGTTTGCACGGCTGGAAAATCCAAATGCCTTGTTCGGCATCGTGCAGGGTGGCATGTTTGAACATCTGCGCCAGGAGTCGCTGGAACAACTGGTAGCCATGGACTTGCCCGGTTATGCGGTGGGTGGCGTAAGCGTAGGCGAACCCAAGGACGAGATGCTGCGCATCATGGCGCATACACCGCACCGCCTGCCGGCACACAAGCCGCGTTACCTGATGGGGGTGGGCACCCCGGAAGACCTGGTGGAAGGTGTGGCCCAGGGCGTGGACATGTTCGACTGCGTGATGCCCACACGCAACGCCCGTAACGGCACGCTGTTCACGCGCTTTGGCGACCTGAAAATCCGCAATGCCCGGCACAAGGCAGACCCGCAGCCACTGGACACCACGTGCACCTGCTACGCCTGCGCGGGCAAGTCCGCCGTAGCCTGGGCGGACGGGGGTCGCGACGGCTTTTCGCGCGCTTATCTGCACCATCTGGACCGCTGCGGCGAGATGCTCAGCCCGATGCTGGCCAGCATCCACAACCTGCACTACTACCTGAACCTGATGCGTGAGGTGCGCGAGGCGCTGGACGCCGGTACATTTGGCGCGTTCCGCCAGCAGTTCAAGGCAGGCCGCGCGCGCGGGGTGTGATCCTCAGCGCAGCTGTAGATCCTCGCCGCCAAAAGTGACGTTGACAGGCTCAATCACCACCTGCTTCGCGCCGGCTTCGACGCGTCCCGCGACGATGGCTCCCACGCCTTGGGCGTTGGCGATCGCCACGGCGCGGTCGGCGTCCTGCGCCCGCACGAACAACGCAAAACCGGCACCCATATTCAAGGTGGAATAAGCCTCGCGGTCGTCTTGGCCGGCGTATTGCTGAATGAACCTGAGCACGGGCGGCACTTCCGGCACGGTGTGGATGCGGTAGCTGAACGCGCCGGGGTGGCGCAGCAGTTTGCGCCAGCCGTGGCCAGTGATGTTGGCGCAGTAGTGCATCACTACACCGGCTTTGGCCAAGGCTTCGGTAACCGGGCTGTAGAGCGTGGTCGGCACCAGCAGCGCTTCGCCGTAGCCCAGGCCTGGTTGCACCGCGGTCAGATAGCCCTGCGGCAGGCGCGGGGCGAGTTTGCGAGCCAGGCTGAGGCCGTTGGCGTGTATGCCGCTGGAAGCAAGCAGCACAATGGCGTCCCCAGGCGCGAGAGCGTCGCCGACGCTGAGGCGGGTCTTGGGACTGACGATGCCGGTGCAGGATGCAGCGAGGTCGATGCGGCCGCTTTCCACGATGCCGGCGAGCGCCGGAGTTTCACCACCGCCCCATGCCACGCCGCACGTATCGCAGGCCTGTTTCCAGCCTTCGACCAGTGCTTGGGCGCGCTGCGCGTCACCGAACCAATCGCTTCCGCCGGCAGCCCAGTAGGCTTGCACCACGAGCGGCGTAGCGCCCACGGTGATCAGGTCGTTGACTGCCATCGCTATGGTGTCCTGCGCTATGGCGGCGTAGTAGCTTTTGCCGGTGAGCCGGTGCATCTCGTCAGCCACCAGGGCCTTGGAGCCGAGGCATTCGACGATGCTCGCAAGGTAGAACGGGCCCACGTCGACCACGTAAGCCGATTCACCCCGCGAGGCCGCAACCTCGCGAAAGCCGTGCACGGAAAGGTGGCCGGCGGTGGAAGCAGCAGCCCGTTGCGCGGCCACCTTCAGTGGGTCGATCAGCCCGTAGTTGACACCGGCTTGTTCGTAGCTGAGCGGCGCTTCCCTGGGGACATTTCCAGCAGCGCTTTTTACGGGAAGAACGGTAGCATTCATGCGGCACGATTATCCGTTACCCCGTCCCGGTTGCGCGGCCATTGGTCAAACACCGCAAAACCTGATCCTGCCGATAACGACCGCCGACACCGATCCGGCCTATTGACGACACCGCCAGGCAACGTCCCGACCCCGGAAGCGAGGGGCTGCATGCGACCCCTCGGGTATGCTGCCGTGCAGCCGCGACCACCGCAAGTGCGTCGCGTTCCCACAACCCCAGGAGCCCCCATGAGCCTTGAGCCGGAAACCTACGAGAACCTGCTTCTCGACGTAAAAGACAACATCGCCACCGTCACCTTGAACCGCCCCGATGCGCTCAACGCCATCAGCATGGGCCTGTTATTCGACATAAGACGGGTGTTTGCGCGCATCGACGACGATGCTTCGATCTGGGCCGTGATCGTGACCGGTGCTGGCCGCGCGTTTTCCGTGGGGGCCGACCTCAAGGAGCGCCAAACCATGACGGTGGCCGACGTGAGCCGGCGCCGGCGCCTGGCGCCTCGCGTCTTCGGCGGCGTGGCGCGCTGCCGCAGGCCGGTGATAGCGGCGATCAACGGCTTTGCATTTGGAGGTGGCTTCGAGCTGGCCTTGTTGTGCGACATCCTCATCGGTGCCGAGTCCGCGCGGATGTCCATGCCGGAAACCAGCCTCGGCGTGATACCGGGCGGTGGCGCCACCCAGCGCCTGCCGCGCATGATCGCGCCGCACAAAGCCAAGGAACTGATCTTCACCGGCAGGCGTTTCGGCGCGCGCGAGGCTTTCGACCTGGGCATCCTGAACCGCCTGGTGCCCGACGCTGACCTGATGGCCGAAGCAACCGCTATGGCGACCCAAATGCTGGCCAATGCGCCCTTGGCACTGACACAAGCCAAACGGGCCATCAACGCGTCGTTCAACCTGGGCCTGGATGTCGGCCTGGAATTCGAGGCGGAGGCTTACCAGGCCTGCCTGAACTCCACCGACCGGGTCGAAGCGCTTACCGCCTTCCGCGAAAAACGCAAGCCGCGATTTACCGGCGCATAAATTTGACCATTTTTCAAATTTGTTCAAATTAAAGCTTTTTCGTATGATATAGTAAAAAAAAACATCCTCAAGGACAAGCACCAAATCCGGCAGCCCGGTCGTGCCCGCATATGAAACCATCCTCCAGTGACGCGGTCGTGTTGTGTGAATGTTTTGCGCGCGACGGTCTGCAACACGAACCGGCGTTTGTGCCGACGGAACACAAGATCGCGCTGATAGACCGCTTCTCGGCACTCGGTTTCAGGCGCGTGGAGGCCACCTCGTTCACCCATCCGGGCAACGTGCCGCAATTCACCGACTCCGGCGAAGTATTGCGCGGCATCCGGCGCGCACCCGGCACCCGCTACAAGGCCACCTGCGTCAACCTGCGTTCGGTGGAGCGCGCGGTCGCGGCCGCCGACACCGGTCATGGCCCGAGCGAGATCAGCGTGATCCTGGTCGCGAGCGACGCCTTGTTGCAACGTGCTTTCAAGCGCACCCGCGACGAGCAGTACGGTGTGATCGGCGCCATGATCGAGGCTTCGCAACACCGCTTCGAGATCATTGGCACGGTGTCCTCGGCTCTCGGTTGCCCGTTTGAAGGAACGATTGCACCCACGCGCGTGATCGAAGACGCCCGCTGGCTGGCGGCACGGGGCGTGCGTCATATCGCCATCGGCGACACCACGGGTATGGGCAACCCGCGCTCGATCAAACAGCTGTTCGGCGAATTGCGCGATGCCCTGCCCCACGTGGTGCCGATTGCCCATTTTCACGACACGCGCGGCCTGGGCATCGCCAATTGCCTGGCTGCCTATGAGGCCGGCGTGCGGCATTTCGACTGCGCCTTTGGCGGCACCGGCGGCAACCCGGCCAGGATCAGCTACACCGAAGGTCTCTCGGGCAACGTCTGCACCGAAGACCTGGCAACCATGTTCGAGTCCATGGGCATAGACACCGGTCTGAACATGGCGGATCTGCTGGCGACCGCGCGCCAGTGTGAAGAAGTCCTGGGCCGCGAGCTGGAAGGACGCGTCACGCGGTCCGGGCTCGGCCTTCTCAACCAGGGAGTTCAACATGCCTGATGTAATGCTGGCGGAAGACCGCGATGGCGTGCGCCTGCTGACCATGAACCGGCCGGACAAACTCAATGCGCTCAACAACGGATTGACCGAAGCGCTGCTGCAGGCGTTGCTGGCGGCCGACGCCGACACCACGGTCAACGCCGTGGTGCTGACCGGCGCGGGGCGCGGCTTTTGCGCCGGCGCCGACGTGACCGAATTCGCCGGCATGGGCAGCGACAACCCCGATGCCGCCGCGGCGCGTGCACGGATCACGTCGCAAGTCCACGGTGCCTTCGTGCGCATCGAAGTCCCGGTGATCTGCGCCATCAACGGCGTCGCCATGGGCGGTGGTTGCGGCCTGGCGATCGCAGGCGACATGGCGGTGATTGCAGAGAGCGCCACGCTGGGTTACCCGGAGACCAAACGCGGCGCCGTGGCGGCCATCGTCATGGCCAACCTGGTGCGGCAGGTCGGGCGCAAGGCAGCCTACGAGCTGGTGTCGCTGGGCGAACGCGTGAACGCACGGCGCGCACTCGAACTGGGCATGGTCAACCGCGTGGTGCCGGACGGCCAGGCGGTGGATGAAGCCATGGCCATGGCCAGACTGATTGCCGGGCAGGCACGACACGCCCAACGCGCCACCAAGCGCCTGTTTCACCGTGTTGCCGACACCAGACTGCTGGACGCCCTCGAAATCGCACGTGACGCCAATATGGTGATGCGCGGCTATACGATCAAAGGAACCGTATGAAACCGCTCGACGGCGTCGTGATACTGGACTTGTCGCGCGTGCTGGCGTCGCCGCTGGGCACGATGTTCCTGGCCGAGATGGGGGCCACCGTGATCAAGGTCGAACAACCCGGCACCGGTGATGAGACGCGTATCAACCATCCCTTCCTCAAGGGCGAGAGCGGCTACTTTTTCGTTGCCAACCGAAGCAAGCAGTCGATCACGCTCAACCTCAAGACAAAGGAAGCGCAGGACATCGTACGCAAACTCGCAGCCCAGTCCGACATCGTTTTCGAAAACTACACGCTGGGTACGCTGGCCCGTTTCGGGCTTGACTACGAGTCGCTCAAAGCCGTCAACCCCCGCCTGGTTTACGTGTCCATGACCGGCTTCGGGCAGGACGGCCCCTATGCGGACCGGCGCGGCTACGACACCGTGATCCAGGCCATGAGCGGCATCATGAGCCTGACCGGTGAACGCGGCGGCGGCCCGGTCAAAGCGGGGCTGCCGGTGGCCGACCTGATGTCCGCTTTGTGGGTCATGATCGCCGGGTTGACCGGGCTGGCAGGCCGTGCCACCTCGGGCCATGGCTCCTACGTGGACGTGTCCATGCTCGACACCCAGGTCGCGATGCTGAGCGTTGCGGCGGCGCGGTATTTCATGCTGGGCGAAGTGCCCGAACGCATGGGCACTGAACATCTGGGGCGCGTGCCGTCCAGCACCATGGCTTGCGGCGACGGCAAATACGTGCACATCACCACGGCTGAAAGCCAGTGGCCCGACCTGTGCAAGGCACTTGGCATCCAGGACTGGGGCACGCGCCCCGAGGTAGCCACCAACGATGCGCGCCTGGCCCATCGCGAGGAAGTGATGCAGCGCCTGCGCATGGAACTGGCCAAGTGGAAGCGCGAAGAGTTGCTGGAGCGCTGCAACGCGCTGGGTGTACCCATAGGGCCGGTCAACGATGTGGCCGACGTGGTGAACGACCCGCATGTACGTGCGCGCGGCATGATCAAGACCTTCAACCATCCGGTGGTGGGGGAGTTTCCCGGGCTGTCCATGCCGCTGAAATTCCGTGACTACGACAACCCCGAAATGGGGCGGCCACCGCTGCTGGGCGAACACACCGAGGCGGTGCTGCGCGACCGGCTCGGCATGGGTGCGGCCGACATTGAGCAACTCAGGCAAAAGGGAGCGATCTGATGGCCACCGAATACGAAACGGTACGTGTGGACGTGGCCGATGGCGTCGGCACCATCACACTCAACCGGCCCGACAAACGCAACGCCCTGAACTACCAGATGTGCCTGGACCTGCTGGCCGCGGTGCGCGAGGTGGAAGCAGACGAGAGCATCCGCGTCGTGCTGGTGCGCGGTGCCGGCCCTTCGTTCTGCGCCGGTGCCGACGTGGGCGAACGCAAGGGCGTCACGGAAACCTGGCTGCGCGACCGGCGCATGCGCGCCTTTGCCGCCTACGATGCCTTGCAGGACTGCGCCAAGCCCTGCATCGCGGTGGCCCATGGCCCGGTGGTGGGTTCGGGCGGCGAAATCGCCAGCGCCTGCGACTTCATCATCGCGTCCGATAAGGCCAGCTTCCGCTACCCCGAAACCGTGCGGGGCTCGGTTGGTGCCGGCCAGCGCCTGGTGCGTATCGTGGGCAAGGCGATGGCCAAAGTGCTGCTGTTTACCGGCCGCACCATAGACGCAACCGAAGCGCAACGCATCGGACTGGTCAGCATCCTGGTGCCGGCGGCCGAGCTGGAAGCTACCGTGGACAGGACCGTGGCCGAGGTCAAGGCCGCATTCCCCTTGTCAGTCAGCCTGATGAAGCGCTGCATCGACTGGGGCATTCAGTCCGACCTGCGCACCGGCATGGCCTATGAGCGCATGGCCATCGACCGCCTGCTGGCCACCGGCGACTGGCGCCAGGGCGTAGACAACTTCATCGCCGAACGCGCCGAAGTCAAGGCCGGCAAGGCCTGAAATGGCCCACGATGCAGAGGCGGCGTCCGCCTTCGACCGCAACGCGCAATACCAGACCAAGCGCAAGGCGCTGCTGTTCGAAGCGGCCCGCCTGTTCATGGAAAACGGCGAAGGCAAGTTCTCCATCACCGAAGTCGCGCGCAATCTGAACATCACCAAGCCCGCGCTGTATTACTACTTCAAGAGCAAGCAGGAGATTTTGTTTGAGTGTTACGCGCTGTCGTTCGACATTGGCGACAAGGCGCTCGAACAGGCCGTGGCGGCGGACGGCAATGCCTGCGAGACCTTGCGCGCTTTTCTCTACAACTACACGCTGTCAGGCCTGACCGAGCTGCACGCGACCATGGCCCTGCGCGAAATGGCGCTGGAGCCGGCCTACAGCAAACGCATACTGGCACGGCGCGACAGCCTGCATAAGCGCTTGCGCAAGCTGGTCACGCAGGGGCTGGCCGATGGCTCAATTGCACCGTGCAACCCGAAGTTCGCGGTCATCGTGCTGATTGGCGCGGTCACTGAATTGCTCAAGGTCTACGACCCCGGGGGCGACATGACGGCCGAGCAGATAGCCGGGCAAACGGCCGGCCTGTTAACCGCCGGACTGGCCACGCGCGCAGTGACGGCCAGGCGCAAACCGGCCACCCGTCACTGAGCCTGAATCTTCTGCTCAGTGGCGATCTTCTTCCACTGGACCGTCTCCGTCTTCACCAGCGCCGTCAGCGTCGGGATGTCCATTTGCGAAGCCTCGGCGCGGTCCTGGGCGAAGAATTTGGAGAACTCTTCGGTGGTGATCGCCGCATTGATTTCCCGGTGCAGCAACTCGACCAGCGCCGGTGGTGTACCGCGCGGCGCGAATACCGCGAACCAGCCCGACATGCTGAAGCCCGGCACCGTGGCAGCGAGCGTGGGCAGCTCGGGAGAGAGCGGGCTCGGGTTGGCGGAAGACACCGCCAGCGCACGCACCTTGCCGCTTTGCATGACGGCCGCCAGCGAACTGTAGCTGCCGATGATGGCCTGCACTTGCCCGGTGCTCAGGTCCGTGGCGGCCGGCGCCATGCCCTTGTACGGAATATGCGTGATCTGCAATTTGGCCGCGCCCTTGAACAGTTCCATCGCCATGTGGTTCGACGAACCGATGCCGGACGAGCCGTAGTTCAGAACCCCGGGCTGGGCACGCGCGGCGTTGACGAAGTCGGCCGGTGTCTTGTAGGGGGAGCTGCCCGGCACGGCAAGAATCATCGGCACCTGGGTCAGCATCGCGACCGGCGCAAAATCTCCCACTGGGTCGTAAGGCGCCTTTTCCTGCAACGCCGGGCTAATGGTGAAGGCGCTGGAGGTCAGCAACAGCGTGGCACCGTCGGGCGCGGATTTGGCCACCACGGCGGTCCCCAGAATACTGCCGCCGCCGGGCCGGTTGTCCACCATCACGGTATTGCCGAGACGCTTGCCCAGCGCAATGGCCAACTGGCGCGCCAGCAGGTCGGTGCTCGCGCCGGGCGCGTAGGGCACCACTATTTTTATGACCTTGGGTACGGCTACATCGGCGGCCGGCGCCGGAAAGGCGGCTGACAGGGCGACGGCCGCGACAACACCGGCCAGCAATCTCTTCATCACACAGGGAGCCAAGATGTTCATGATTTTTTCCTGGGACGTTTATCCACCGGGGAGCGCGCGATAAACCCATTGGCCATGATCTCCACCAACTGGTCCGCCATTTGCTGGGCCGACAGCTCACCATGGCCGTCGAACGCCCGGAAAAGCCACGAAATCGCACCCACCATGGCCATCACCAGCACCCGCGAATCGCAGGGCGCCATCGTGCCATCGGCGATACCGGCGTCGATGATGGCGCGCAAGCGGCGATGCAGCGTGGTGCGCCGGCCATCGATGATGGCGCGATGCTCGGCCGTCAACACGTCGATGTCGCGCAGCGCCATGGTCTGGTGCAATTCGGTCAGGCCCGCCAGCGTGTAGTTGCGCACGAACAGGCGCATTTGCGCACTGGGCGCGCTGCCCTCTTGCAGCGCCCGTTCGAGCGCGTCGTCGGCCAGGTCGAAGGACGCCGCGTAACACTCGTACAGGATTTCGTGCTTGTTTTTGAAATAGTAATAAAGCGCGGCCTTGGTGATGTTGAGGTTCTGGGCAATCTCTTCGAGAGAGGTGTTGCCGAAACCGCGCTGGCCAAACACGATGCCCGCCTGTTGCAGCAGGGCGCGGCGCTTGGCCGCGAACTGTGCTTCGCGGTCGAATGCACCGGGCACCTCCGCCCTGGATCCGGCCAGGGACTTGGCCAGAGGCTTGGTCCCTGGCCTGGTCTTGACGGTACTGCTCAGCATGGCGTGAACTCCGTATGCGAACCGGCAATCATGGGTTTTTCTTCCACTGCGAAAACTTGCGGCCCAACACCTGCGCCGCAATCATGTTCTTGTGAATCTGCGAGGTGCCGCTGTAGATCGAGCCACCGCGCACCTCGCGGTAACGCTTCTCCACCGGGTAGGCCTTCTGGTAACCATAACCGCCCAGGATCTGGATGGCGTCGTCGCAGACTTCCTTGAGCGCCTGCCCGCAATAGACCTTGGCCACGGATGTTTCCAGCGGCGAAGGCAGGCCGGCCTGGGCGTTGCTGGCGGCACGGTAGATCAGCAGTTCGCAGGCATCGAGCTTGACCCGCATGTCGGCGATCATCCACTGGATACCCTGGAACTCGCAGATGTCCTGGTTGAACTGGCGCCGTGTCTTGGAATACTGCACCGCGTAGTCGAACGCGGCCTGCCCGGCCCCGAGCAGGCGCGCCAGGCCACCCAGGCGTTCGGCGTTGTAAACGTTGATGAGCCGCCCGAACGCGTCGCCCCGCATCACGATGTTGCCGACCGGCACGCGCAGGTTGTCGAAGAACAATTCCACCTGCAGGTCGTCGGCCATGTTCAGGCCACCCTTGCTCTTGACGAAGCCGGGTGTATCGTGCGGCACGATCACGGCGCCAATCTCGCTGGCGCGTTTGCCCGCACCGAACTGGCAGTAGACCAGCGTATGGTCGGTGTACAGCGTGTGGCTGATGAACTGCTTGCTGCCATTGATGACCACTTCGTCGCCTTCGATGCGCGCGCGCGTGGCCAGGTCGGTGGCGGCCGACCCGGCATCGGACTCGGTGATGCCGATGCTGAAGGCGCTCTCGCCGCGCACCACGGGCGGAATGAAACGCCGCTTCTGCTCATCGGTGCCCAGCACGTGGATGCTGTTAACCGCGCCTGAAGTGGAACGGTGCACGATGGGCCCGAGCATGGCGTCGCAGTAATGCAGGGTCTGCATGATCAGCAGCGTGTCCAGCAGCGGCAGGCCCTGGCCGCCGTATTCGGCCGGCATGTTCAGGCCCAGCATGCCGTGCGCTGCCAGCACTTCGCGCAACTTGCGTTCGCCTGCCGGGCTAGGGTCCTCACACAGGGGTTTGAGTTTTTTCTCATAGAGCCCGCGCGCGACCGCCATCAGTTCGCGCTGCTCATCGCTTAATCGAAAGTCCATGGATGTCCCATTCAGTTTGATTGGATGCGGCCGCTACGCCGTGCAAGCTTCATGCGCGCTGCCAGAGGTCCGGATCGCCCGCCGCATGCTGGCCCAACGACGGATAACCGGACGGCTTTGGGTCCATCAGTTGCGGCGACAGCGGCACCGGCAAGGCCGGCAGGGTCTTGCCGTTCTTGAGCGTGAGTTGTCGGTTCCAGACGCCGCGCGCGGTGAAATGCGGATCGGCAAGCGCCGCAGTCGCGTCCTGTACCGCGTTGACACACACGTCTTCGCCTTCGAACAGCGCCAGCCAGTAGGCTGCATCGCGCTCAGCGATTTTTTCGCGCACCCGTTGCCTGACGCCCTGCGGGTCGACGCTGTCATCGCCCTGATCCGGCGTGAGCCCCAGCAGTTCGCAAAAGCGTTTCCAGAAGTGCGGTTCGATCGGCGCTGCCGCCAGTTGCACGCCATCGGAGGCAAGGTAGATGCCGTAACGCGGCGAACCGCCCGTGTGACGGCCTTCCGCCGCCGGTGGCATAGGCCGGCCCAGCAGGCCGGGCGCGAGCGCACGCGGCATCCAGGCCAGGCTGTTTTCCGCCATGGCAATGTCCAGGTGGCAACCCTTGCCGGTGGAATGGCGATGAAGTAGCGCCAGCAGGATATTGGTGACGGCGGGCAGCGTGCCGCCGCCCACATCGGCCACGGCACCGGCGGGCATCACCGGAATACCATCGGCGCCGACCGACAGGGCCAGCATGCCCGAACGCGCCACGTAATTGACGTCGTGGCCTGCCGCGTTGGCCAATGGCCCGGTCTGGCCATAACCCGAGATCGAGCAATAAATCAGGCGCGGATTGAGGAAATTCAATGTCTCGTAACCCAGGCCCAGGCGCGCCATGACGCCGGGGCGGAACTGCTCGACCAGCACATCGGCTTCGCCCACAAGACGCAACACGGCGGCGCGCCCCTGGTCCGACTTGAGGTTCAAGGCCAGGCTTTTCTTGCCGCGGTTGAGCAGCGCGAACTGGATGCTTTCGTCGCCATCACGCGGCATATTGGCGCGGCCCCGGTCGCCGCCCGCGGGGCTTTCAATCTTGACCACCGACGCACCCGCGTCCACCAGCATCAGCGTGGCCAGCGGCCCCGGCAACAAGGTGGTGAAATCGAGCACGCGGATGCCGGCCAGCGGCAGGCCATTGCCATCGTTCGCGGTGTTGTTCATGGCGCTTGCGCTCATACCAAAGCCGCGACCAATCGGGCCAGGTGGTAAGGGTCATCCGCCACGGAAACACCCGCCGCGCGCAATGCGCCGCGCTTGAACTCGGCCGACTCGCTGCGCTGGTTGACCAGGGCGCCCGCATGGCCCATGCGCCGCGCGGCAGGCGCAAAGCGGCCGTTGATGAGCGCCACCACCGGCTTTGTCAGCGCGGGCAAAACCTCGATCAGCTGGTGCTCTTTCTTGCCGCCCATTTCACCGATCAACACAATGACCTTGGTGGCGGGGTCGGCCTCGAACAGCCGCGCGTATTCGGCCGGGTTGCGGCCAATGATGGCGTCGCCACCCATGCTAACGACCGAGCTCTGGCCCAGCCCGGCCTGGGTCAACACGCGCATGACCATGCCGGCCATGGTGCCGCTGCGCGACATCACGCCCACCGGTCCGGCCAGCGCCGCGCCAGAACCGAGGCCGCTGAGCATGCCGATGCCAGGCGAGATCATGCCGAGCGAGTTGGGGCCCATGACCCAGGCGCCCTGCGCGCGTGCATAGGCCACGGCGCGCATTGCGTCATGGGTGGGCACGTATTCGGCGGCGACCATGAGCAACTTGAAACCCGCGTCAACCGCTTCGACCACGGCGTCCTCCACACCGGGCGCGGGCGCATAAATCACGGCCGCGTTGGCGCCGGCTTTTTGCAGCGCGTCGGCCATGCTGTCAAACAACGGCGTGTCTTCGTGCACCTTGCCAGCCAGGCCAGGCATGACGCCGGCCACGACGCGCGAGCCTTGCGCACGCATGCCCGCGATCATGCCGGGCGCATAAGCCGAGAGCGGGTTGTAGACCGCAATCGCCGTCTCCGGGGTCAGAAGAATTCCCATGCAATCTCTGTGTGGCGCCAGCGGCTCCAGGTCGTAAAGTGAACCGAAAATGAACCTGAAGACAAGTATCTTTCGATTAAGACAAATATTCTACCCTATGGTCAAATATACTTGCAATCGACAAAATTGCCGAGGAGTCCCAAATGCGTTTATGTGAAGTTGAAGCCAAGGCCATGCTGCGCCATAGCGGCATCGCCATTCCCAAAAGCAGGTTCGTGGCCGCGGATGCGCCGTTGGACCTTGCGGGTTTTGCCGGCGGTGTCGCCAAGGCGCAGCTATTGAGTGGCGGGCGCGGAAAGGCTGGCCTGGTGCGCTTTGGGGCGGACGAAGAAAGCTTGCGCAAGGAAGTTCTGGCGCTGCGTGAACGCATCGCAGCCGACGGCAAACCGGCCGGAATCCTGGTCGAGGAAAAGATCGCCATCGCGGCCGAGTATTACCTCTCGTTTGTGATCGACGATGCGCTGCAATGCCCCGTGTTGTTGTTCTCGCCGCAAGGCGGTATCGACATTGAAGAGGCACAAGACGCGGTATTTTCTTTCCTGGTGGACCCTCTTGTTGAACTGCGTCCACACCACCTGATCGCTTTTTTTGCGAAAACGGGTGTCGAGGGGAAACTGCTGGGCGCCCTGACGCGGCTGACCGTGTCGCTGTACCGCTTGTTCGCGGCCGAAGACGCCGAAATGCTGGAGATCAATCCGCTTGCGGTTTCCAGGGACGGCAAACTGGTGCCGCTCGACGCCAAGATGGTGCTGGACGACAGCGCCTTTTTCCGACATCGCGGCCGGCACACGCCGCTATCGGAGCGGCTCGAACAAGCCGAATTGACGCCACTGGAGCGCGAGGCGGCGGACGCCGGCTTTAGCTTCGTGGAAATGCCCGGCGACGTAGCCATCATGAGCGCCGGCGCCGGCATGGGCATGATGCTGATCGACCTGATAGGCCAGGCCGGCCTGCGTCCCGCATGTTTTGTCGATGGCGCGGTCGGCAGCAAAGGCGACCAGACCACGGAGCGCCTGCGCCTGGTGTTCAAACGCGCCGAGGCGGCCGACGTCAGGGCCATCATGTTCTACCAGACCCTGGGCACACGCGACCTGAAGCCGCGCGTCGAAGCGCTGTTGGCGCTGCTGAAAGAAACACCGCCCAGCAAGCCGTTCTATTTCGGCCTGTCTGCGACCTACCTGGCCGAACGCAACATGACGGCGCAGCAGGCCTGCGCCCTGCTGCAGGACCAGGGCTACTTCGCGACCTCGGAAGCCAATGAGCTGGTGGCGCGGATTCGCGCGGATTTGAAACCGGCCCAAACGCGGACGCCTCGACGAACCGGCAACCTCCCATAGAAGCTCCCGAGAGCGTCGATCAGGCCCGCAGCCGCGTGTTGTCCGGGTCTAGCGGCGAATCGATCAGCGCGGTAGCCTGCTTGCGTTGCCCAAGCACCTCGATCTCCAGAGCGCGGCTTGATGTTCTCCGGGTCGTACAGGGAACGGTAGCCCACCGCCTCGACCTTGACTGGATAGACATCCGCGAAGTACTGGATCTGCAGTTCTGGCCACACTTCGGCATACGCATGCGGCAGGTAGGCCAGGGCAATGTTCTTGCCGATGGTCGGGCCGAAGGCGATGCTGGTGGTGTAGGAGCGGCGGCCTTCGGAATCGATCAGCGTGGCGCCGGTTGCGGGGTCCATCACCGGCAAGTTGCCCAGGGGATAACGCGCCACGCCGGTACTGTCGATGTTGCTGGTCAGGGGTTCGGGCAGCATACCCTATTGCATACAAGGAGCGATGGTGTCCTGTTGATGCGGGTCAACCGGGGCAGGATCAGGCGTGGCCAACGACACCGTCTCACACCACACAAAGGCGGCGCTATGGGGCCACCGGGACTACAACCACAACGATTGGTTGTTCCGCACTTCAGGGTCGGCCTGATAACGTGCCCGTTCTTCGCGCCAGCTTTCAAGCAGCGGCGCAATGCCCATGCCTTTGGCCAGGCGCTTGAGCCGGGCCGCACTCAGGGGCTCGATCTCCAGGTCAAACGGCGGTCGCGTCATGCGGCTGCGGGGCGAGGCACCCAGGTAGAGCCAGTCCAACAGGGCCTTCTCCGGCGTCGCGCGCCGGTAATCAAAGCGGGCGTCCTGCAGGTCGTCATGCCTGCCCGCCCGTTCATCATTCAGATGCGCCGGCATGGCGAAGAAGCGGAATGTGCCGGCCAGCGTCTTGCGGTCGGAAACCTGCGGCGTCGGCCAGCCCGGGTCGATGGGAATGACACACGTGACTGTGTCGCCGAAGTTGTTGGTCAGCCCTGCCTGCTCCAGCACCCATGCCAGGCTGACAATGCTGCGCGAGCGCACCCATTGCGCCGCGGCGGCCGGGCTCACGTCGCGGTGGCCCAGGCGGTTGAGGTAGACGCCTTTGATGACGGGGCGCAGTTTATGCGACTGCACAAGATCCTTGAGCCAGCGCTGGATGGTTGGCCGGGAGGGGGGCGCGGCCGCGCTGGCAGTCGCGAGCATCTCGACCATGCCTGTGGTCAGCACAGCCGGCGTGTCGGCGCTCATGAGCCGCGCTTCGGCGGTGAGCTTCCATTCCGGTCTCATGGCGGCATGCCCTTGAGCAGCAGCGCTTCGCCGGCCCAGCGTTCTACGGCTTCGCCCACAGCCAGGGTGTACGTGAGCCAGCGTTCTTCGTCCAGGGTTTCGCGGATGCCAGGGGGCAAGTACGGCAGTAGTTCTTCCCGTGCCAGAGCGAA
>JANLPN010000093.1:0-5233 GCA_031367285.1 Betaproteobacteria bacterium
CAGGCGGATGTCCGGTGCACCCGGGCCTCGTGGAACGGTACGGCCTGGCAGGTGCAGGCCACCACACCCGATGGCGCCTTGCAGTTCACCTTGCCCATGGCCGGCAGGCACAACGCAGGCAATGCACTGGCCGCGGCCACCTGTGCCATGGCAGCGGGTATTGCGCTGGCGGACATTAGACGCGGGCTTGAATCGTTTACGCCGGTCAAAGGGCGCTCGCGCACCCTGCCGCTGGTCATTGGCAAACGGCAGGTCATGCTGGTGGACGACAGCTACAACGCCAACCCGGATTCGGTGCAAGCGGCGCTGGACCTGCTGGCCGGCCTGCCGCCACCGCGACTGATGGTGCTGGGGGATATGGGCGAGGTAGGTGACCAGGGCGAGCTTTTCCACACCCAGGCCGGCGAACATGCAGGCGCGCTGGGCATTGAAATGCTGTTCACGCTGGGTGAACTGTCAGCGGCAACGAGCCGAAAGCACGGCGCCGCGCGCCACTTTGCCGACATGCCGGCCCTGATCGCCGCTGTGCTGGCTGAACTGCCCCAGGTCGCCAGCGTGCTGGTCAAGGGTTCGCGCTTCATGAAGATGGAGCGGGTCGTGGAAGCCATTACCGAATGCGCGCAACCAGCGCTGGAACAGACCCATGCGGCCTGAAAAATTTTACCTGGACACACCATGCTGCTGAGTCTCGCCCAGTGGCTGCAAACCCTGTCGCCCGAGTTCGGGTTCTTCCGGGTGTTCCAGTACCTGACATTCCGCGCCGTGATGGCTGCGCTTACTGCCTTGCTGATTGGCCTGATTGCCGGCCCCTTCGTAATCCGCCACCTGACCCAGCTCAAGATCGGGCAGCCGATTCGCGGCTACGGCATGGAGACCCACATGAGCAAAAGCGGCACCCCCACCATGGGCGGGGTGTTGATCCTGCTGTGTATCACCGTGTCTACCTTGTTGTGGTTCGACCTGTCGAACCGTTTCGTCTGGATTGTGCTGATGGTGACGCTGGGATTCGGCGCCATAGGCTGGGTGGACGACTGGCGCAAAGTGGTCAACAAAGACCCGGAAGGCATGCGCTCGCGCGAGAAATACTTCTGGCAATCGCTGATCGGCCTGATAGCCGCGTTGTACCTGGTGTTCAGCATTTCCGAGAACTCCAACCTGCGTGTGCTGGAGCTGTTCTTCAAATGGGTACAGTCCGGTTTCGATCTGAACCTGCCGCCCAAGGCCGGGCTGCTGTTGCCTTTTTTCAAGGAAGTCAGTTACCCGCTGGGCGTGTTGGGCTTCGTGCTGCTGACCTACCTGGTGATTGTCGGGTCGAGCAACGCCGTCAACCTCACTGACGGGCTGGACGGCCTGGCCATCATGCCGGTGGTGATGGTGGGCTCCGCGCTGGGCGTGTTTGCCTACGTGACGGGCAGCTCGGTTTTCTCCAAATACCTGTTCTTCCCGCACATTCCCGGGTCCGGCGAGTTGCTGATTTTCTGCTCGGCGATGGCAGGCGCCGGCCTGGCTTTCCTGTGGTTCAACACCCACCCGGCCCAGGTGTTCATGGGCGACGTCGGCGCACTGGCGCTGGGTGGTGCACTGGGCACCATCGCAGTCATCGTGCGCCAGGAAATCGTGCTGGCCATCATGGGCGGCGTGTTCGTCGCCGAGGCCGTATCCGTAATGCTGCAGGTGGGCTACTTCAAATACACACGGCGCAAATTTGGCGAAGGCCGGCGCTTCTTCAAAATGGCGCCACTGCACCACCATTTCGAGAAAAGCGGCTGGAAAGAAACCCAGGTCGTGGTCCGGTTCTGGATCATCACCATGTTGTTGTGCCTGGTGGGCTTGTCCACCCTGAAGCTGCGTTGACCAGCAAAGACATGACCGCGCCGCAAAACCAATCCGTGCTGGTCCTGGGCCTGGGTGCGTCCGGCCTGGCCATGGCGCGCTGGTGTGTGCGCCAGGGTGCGCAGGTGACCGTGGCCGACACACGCGAGGCACCGCCACAACTCGGCGCCTTGCAAAGCGAACTGCCCGGCGTGCGGTTTGTTTGCGCACCGCTGGATGCGGCCTTGCTCGACACGTCCGCCACCATGGTGCTCAAGAGCCCCGGGCTGGCACCGGCGCTGGTGGCAGGTGTCGCCGCGGCAGCACAGGCCGCGGGCATTCCCATGTCGGGTGAGCTCGGCCTGTTTGCGCAGGCGCTGGAAGACCTGCGTGTGTCCGCTGGCTACCAGCCCAAGGTGCTGGCGATCACCGGTACCAACGGCAAGACCACCGTCACGGCACTTACCGGGCAACTGGTGGAGCGGGCCGGCAAAACCGTGGCCGTCGCGGGCAATATCGGCCCGACCCTGCTCGACACCCTGGCGCGGCACATCGACGCAGCCACACTGCCCGACGTCTGGGTACTGGAACTCTCCAGTTTCCAGCTGGCCGACAGCGCCGCGCCGCACGCAGGCGGGAACGGCCACGTTGTAGCGCGGTTCGAACCCTCGGCTGCCTGTGTACTCAACCTGACGCAGGACCACCTGGACTGGCATGGCGACATGGCCGCGTATGCACAGGCAAAAGCGCGGATTTTTGGGCCACGAACGCTGATGCTGCTGAACCGCGACGACACGCAGGTAATGGCCATGTTGCCGGCGGCTGCCAAAGGCCGGCCCGTGCGGCCCTACACCAGTTTTGGCGCCGGCATGCCGCAACGCCCCGGCGACTTCGGGCTCGAGCAGGCGCACGGAATGGCGTGGCTGGTACGGGTTCAGGAACTGGACCCCACCTACAAGCTGCGCAAAGGGCAGGAAACCGAGGACCTGCATATCCAGCGCCTGATTCCGGCCGAAGCCCTGCGCATACGCGGCCGGCACAACGCGGTCAACGCATTGGCTGCGCTGGCACTGGCTGCGGCGGCCGGCTGTGCGCTGGCGCCGGTGTTGTACGGTCTGCGCGAATACCGGGGTGAGCCGCACCGGGTTGAATCGATCGGTGTGGTGCAGGACGTCGAATATTTTGACGACAGCAAAGGCACCAACGTCGGCGCAACCGTGGCGGGGCTGGGTGGGCTGGGCGCGGAGCGCAAACTGGTGCTCATCCTGGGCGGTGACGGAAAAGGCCAGGACTTCTCGCCATTGGCCGCTCCAGTGGCGCAATTTGCGCGGGCGGTGGTGCTGATAGGGCGCGACGCGGCGCTGATCCGTGCCGCACTGGAGCCCGGCGGCATACCCCTGGTGGACGCACGGGACATGGTGCATGCGGTGGCGCTGGCGGCCCAGCACGCCCGCACCGGCGACGCCGTGTTGTTGTCGCCCGCCTGCGCCAGCCTGGACATGTTTGACAACTACGTACACCGCGCCCGCGTTTTTTGCGAAGCGGTGGCAGCACTGGCGCAAGAGCACGGCGTGTTGCTGGAGGGTACGGCATGAGCCGCCGGGCCGCTCCCAAGGCGAATAACACCGCAATGCGCAGCATGGAGGTGTTCCGAATGAGCCGCCGGGCCGCTCCCAAGGCGAATAGCACCGCAATGCGCGGCATGGAGGTCACTCAGTGAGCCGGTTATGGGCCTGGGCTTCGACGCTTTCGTGGGCCACGCCGGACCGTTTGCCGGTGCGCCTGGGCGGAACACGGCGCACCGGCATTTCAGCGGCACCCATGCGTCTGGCAAGTTTCGACCAGGCTATGGTGTGGGTTACGGTGGCCTTGCTGGCCTGGGGCCTGGTGATGGTGTACTCGGCCTCGATTGCCATGCCCGACAACCCGCGGTTTGCGCGTTATACCCATACCCATTTTCTGATCCGCCACATGATGTGGCTCGCGATCTCGTTTGTGGCGGCGCTGATCGCATTCCAGATTCCGGTGGCCAGCTGGGAGAAGCTGGCACCATGGCTGTTCGTAGCCTCGCTGGCGCTGTTGATTGCCGTGCTGATTCCGGGAATCGGCAAAGGCGTCAACGGTGCCCGGCGCTGGCTGGCAATCGGCCCCATGACGTTCCAGCCGTCCGAGCTGGCCAAGTTCGCCGTGCTGTTGTATGCCTCGGACTACATGGTGCGCAAGATGGAGGTCAAGGAGCGCTTCTTTCGCGCCGTCATGCCAATGGGGCTGGCAGTCGCCATTGTGGGCTTGCTGCTGCTGGCCGAGCCGGACATGGGCGCCTTCATGGTGATCGCCGTGATCGCCATGGGCATATTGTTCCTGGGCGGCGTCAACGCCCGCATGTTCTTCCTGATCGCGGCCATCCTGGTGGTCGCTTTCAGCCTGATGATCGCGCTCTCGGAGTGGCGGCGCGAACGTATCTTTGCCTATCTCGACCCCTGGAGCGAAGTTCATGCGCTGGGCAAGGGCTACCAGTTGTCGCATTCGCTGATCGCCATCGGGCGGGGCGAGATATTCGGCGTGGGCCTGGGCGGCAGCGTGGAGAAACTGCACTGGTTGCCCGAAGCCCATACCGATTTCCTGCTGGCCGTGATCGGCGAGGAATTCGGCCTGGTCGGCGTGTTGTGCGTGCTCTGTCTGTTTCTGTGGCTGACCCGGCGCATGATGCACATCGGTCGCCAGGCAATTGCGCTGGACCGCATTTTTGCCGGCCTGGTGGCGCAGGGCGTGGGCATCTGGATGGGCTTTCAGGCCTTCATCAACATGGGTGTCAACCTGGGCGCCTTGCCAACCAAGGGCTTGACCCTGCCGCTCATGAGTTTTGGCGGCTCGGCCATCCTGGTCAACCTGGTCGCCATTGCCGTGGTGCTGCGTATCGACATCGAAAGCCGCCAACTCATGCATGGGGGTAGATCGTGAGCGCAGCAGCCGGAACACGCAGGGCGCTTGTAATGGCGGGCGGCACAGGTGGCCATATCTTTCCCGGTCTTGCGGTGGCGCACGCGCTGCGTGAGCGTGGCTGGACCGTGTCCTGGCTCGGCGGCAAAGGCAGCGCGTCAGCTCCGAGCATGGAAAGCCAGCTGGTTCCCAAACAGGGATTTGCTTTTGAGGCACTGGACTTTTCCGGCGTGCGTGGCAAGGGTTTGCTGACGCTGGCGCTGTTGCCGCTCAAGCTGCTGCGCGCCTTCTGGCAAAGCGTCCAGGTGTTGCGCCGGGTGCGCCCGCACGTGGTGGTCGGGCTTGGCGGTTATGTGAGTTTTCCGGGCGGGATGATGGGGGTGCTGCTGGGTAAACCGCTGATATTGCACGAACAGAACTCGGTGGCCGGGCTGGCCAACCGGGTACTGGCCGGTGTGGCGGACCGGGTGTTTACCGCCTT
>JANLPN010000118.1:0-3986 GCA_031367285.1 Betaproteobacteria bacterium
GGCCGCGAGCTGGATGCCTTTGACCGCTCCATCGACGTGCACATGGGCCGTATCCGCGCCGCGATTGAAGCCGACGCAAAAAATCCCA
Source organism: Betaproteobacteria bacterium (assembly GCA_031367285.1). Taxonomy (GTDB): domain Bacteria; phylum Pseudomonadota; class Gammaproteobacteria; order Burkholderiales; family Burkholderiaceae_C; genus CAISIP01. The sequence continues at coordinate 89 of JANLPN010000118.1, forward strand.
AGCGCATTCTGACGGTGCGTGGTGTCGGCTACGTGTTTGCGCGCCAGCAGGACTGAAGCAGCCACCATCGGGCAGGCCATGAAGACCCCCCTGCACCAGCGCCTGTACCTGCGCATCTGGTTGGCCGTTGTGGCTACCGTTGTTGTGCTGACTGTCGTCGCCGGCTGGCTGGCGCGCATGGAGGCGGAAAGTGAACGCGCGCAGCGCCCGGGGCGGGAAATCGTGCTGCGCAATGAAGCGGGCGAGGTGATTGGCCAGGCGCCCGCCAGACCGATACGTGTTCCCGGGCAGGGACCGGAATTCCAGGTGACCACAGTCGATGGCAAGACCCTGTTCATCCAGTTGCCACGGCCCGGCAACCGGCCACCAGGGCTGGCACCCGGTGGACCGCTGGGGGCGCTGGGGCCCATGCGCCTGCCATTCAGCTTTGCCTGGATGCTGGGTCTGGTTGCGTTTGCCGTGGCCCTTGGCACTTACCCCATAGTCCGGCGTCTTACCAAGCGGCTGGAGGCGGTAGAACAGGGGGTCAAGCAATGGGGCGATGGCGATTTGTCGCTACGCTTGCCGGAACAGGGGCACGACGAGGTTGCCGCGCTGGCACAAGGCTTCAATGTGGCGGCACATCGGGTGCAGGCGCTGCTGTTGTCGCACAAGGCGCTGCTGGCCAATGCGTCGCACGAACTGCGCTCACCGCTGACACGCATACGCATGGGCATAGAACTGATGGACTCGCAACCCAGTGCCGCGTTCAAGGACGAAATCGCGCGCAATATCCAGGAACTGGACCAGTTGATAGACGAGATCCTGCTGGCCAGCCGGCTCGACGCCAGTGAGGCCGATATGGGCACGCTGGAGCCGGTGGATCTGGTTGGCGTGGCGGCCGAAGAATGCGCACGCCTGGGGGCCGATCTGCAGGCTGATGGCGCGGCGTCCGGCCTGATGGTGCAAGGCGTGAGCAAGCTGTTGCGCCGCATGGTGCGCAACTTGCTGGAGAACGCGCATCGGCATGCGGCGGGCGACGTCACGCTCAGCTTGCGGCAAGAGAATGGCTGCGCCGTGATGCGGGTAGGTGACAACGGCCCCGGCGTACCGGCTGAACTGCGCGAACGGATTTTCGAGCCGTTTTACCGCTTGCCCGGTGCCACGGAGCGTGACGGCGGGGTGGGCCTTGGGCTGGCATTGGTCAAGTCCATCGTGCTTCGGCACGCAGGCCACGTGCATTGCGAGGATCGGCCCGGTGGGGGTGCATGTTTTGCGGTGGTTCTGCCACGTCACCGGCCGGCTACGGCGCAAAACAGCGGCTGACACCCCCAAATATTCCCGCTTCCCCATGAAAAGTGGGCGTCATAGCCAAAATGGAGGATGGCAAAGCGCGTGTGGAGCCGCTACAGTAAAACCAACTGCTGTCACAGTTCATGGCCTCTCGGGGGAAAAGCAAGTTCAGGCGATACACCGAAGAAAGCCGCTCCAGGGAATACGAGTCTCCAACGACGTCCTTTCGAGGACTTTTTCAAAGCCACCGCGAGGTGGCTTTTTTTTGTCTCGCCGTCTCAATGGCTGGCGTCGAAGTGTTCACCGGCCCGAAGTTTGTAGACCGTGCCGCAATAGGGGCATTTGGCTTCACCGGAGCGTCCCACGTCGAGGTACACCTTGGGATGGCTGTTCCAGATCTTCATGTCGGCCTTGGGGCTGGGGCAAAATACGCCGCCCTGGGCATTGAGGTCTTTGGTGAGCAGTTCAACTTGCATCATGCCGCCACCTGGGCAAGCCAATGCGCGTATTTGGGATTGCGCCCGTTCACGATGTCAAAAAAAGCGCTCTGTATCTTCTCGGTGATGGGGCCACGCGAGCCGCTGCCCAGCGCGATGCGGTCCAGTTCGCGGATCGGGGTGACTTCGGCGGCGGTGCCGGTAAAGAACGCTTCGTCGCTGATATACACCTCGTCGCGCGTGATGCGTTTTTGCACCAGTTCCAGCCCCAGGTCCTTGCAGATATGCAGTACGGTGTTGCGCGTAATGCCATTCAGGGCGCCGGCCGACAGGTCGGGCGTGTACACCACGCCGTCCTTCACCACGAATACGTTTTCGCCCGCGCCTTCGCTGACAAAACCGTTTGCATCCAGCAGCATGGCTTCGTCATAACCGTCGTCCAGGGCCTCCATATTGGCCAGGATGGAGTTGGTGTAATTGCTGACCGCCTTGGCCTGGGTCATCGTGATGTTGACGTGATGGCGCGTGTAGCTGGAAATTTTCACGCGTATGCCTTTTTTCATGCCATCCTCGCCCAGGTAGGCGCCCCAGGGCCAGGCCGCGACCATCACATGGATGGTGTTGCCTCTGGGACTCACGCCGAGCTTCTTGTCACCGATCCAGGTCAACGGCCGCAGATAACAACTCTCCAGCTTGTTGTCCCGCACCACGGCCTTCTGGGCTTCCATGACCTGTTCCAGCGAGAACGGAATCTGCATACGCAAAATCTTGGCGCTGTTAAAGAGGCGTTCCGTATGTTCCTTGAGCCGGAAGATCGCCGTGCCGTTGACCGTGTTGTAGGCGCGCACCCCCTCGAACGCGCCGCAACCGTAATGCAGCGTGTGGGTCAGCACATGGATTTTGGCGTCGCGCCATTCCACCATCTGGCCGTCCATCCAGATCTTGCCGTCACGGTCGGCCATTGACGTGGGAAGCTCAGTCATCGTGTTTCCTTGAAATTTCTCGGTAGACCATTCGGGACCAGACGCGATTTTACGGCGCGGCATTGTCCGGTTCGGGCCGAACCAGCTCCCACTTGACGAGTTTGCCGCCCAGGAACTCGCAGGTCACGTGGGATTGCGAGCCATCGGTCCAGCGAAACAGTTCAGGCTGCCGGTCAGGCACGGATTTCAACTCGCCCAGCGCCTTGGTCATCGCCACCACGTGCAACAAAGTCACACCGGGTCTGAGCTTGGCGTTGAGCATGACCGCGCTCCCCACATAACCGATCGGGCGATTGGCCGCGCGCTTGAGCACCTGCATCATGCGGTTGAAATGCAGCAACGCCCACATGACCAACCCCGTGGCGGCCACCGCCACTCCCGCCCAGCCATAGGCGCGGTAGGCCATGGCAACCAGCGCCACGCCCAGCAAGGGTACGCCCACCCGTGAGAGGATTTGTCGAAAATTCATTGTGAATGTGCCCTCCCGCCTGAAGGATGAAGGCAGGTAACTGCTGATTTTGCAGCTGGCAGGGCGACGCGAATTTTAGCGTGGCGGCGGCGGCCAGAAGCCGCCTGCAGCGCTCAGGTCAGGCCGCGCACCACGTCCATGGCCTCGTCAACGCGTTCCACGGCATGGATGGTCAGGCCTTCGATCGGTTTGCGCGGCGCATTGGCCTTCGGGCATACGGCCACGCTGAAGCCTAGTTTGGCGGCTTCCTTGAGGCGCTCCTGGCCGCGCGGCGCGGGGCGCACCTCACCGGCCAGGCCGACTTCGCCGAACCCAATAAAGCCCTTGGGCAGCGGCTTGCCGCGCAGGCTGGAGGTGATGGCCAGCAGCACCGCCAGATCGGCCGCCGGCTCGCTGATACGGACACCGCCCACGGCATTCACAAACACGTCCTGGTCCATGCAGGCCACGCCGGCATGCCGGTGCAACACGGCCAGCAGCATGGCCAGGCGGTCGCGGTCCAGGCCCACGCTCAGGCGCCGCGGAGACGGGCCGCCGCTGTCTACCAGCGCCTGTATCTCCACCAGCATGGGGCGTGTACCCTCCAGTGTGACCATCACACAGCTACCGGGCACCGGTTCGCTGTGCTGGCTTAAGAAGATCGCGCTGGGGTTGCTCACGCCTTTCAGGCCACGCTCGGTCATGGCAAACACGCCGATTTCATTGACCGCGCCAAAACGGTTCTTGATGGCGCGCAC
>JANLPN010000124.1:0-8323 GCA_031367285.1 Betaproteobacteria bacterium
CATTGCGATGGAAGAGGGCCTGCGCTTTGCCATCCGCGAAGGTGGCAAGACCGTCGGCGCCGGCGTGGTCGCGAAAATTATTGCGTAATTCACGCGAACTCAAGGAATTACCATGGCTACCAAACAAAAAATCCGTATCCGCCTAAAGGCCTTCGACTACAAATTAATTGACCAGTCGGCCGCCGAAATTGTGGATACCGCGAAACGCACCGGCGCCATCGTCAAGGGTCCGGTTCCTTTGCCTACGCGCATGAAACGTTTTGACATTCTGCGCTCCCCCCACGTTAATAAGACGAGCCGGGACCAATTGGAAATTCGCACGCACCAGCGCCTGATGGATATAGTGGATCCGACCGACAAGACGGTAGATGCACTGATGAAACTCGACTTGCCTGCCGGCGTGGACGTGGAAATCAAGTTGCAATAGAGGCGCAACAGGAGCCCGCTCTTCGTTTCGGTTTCTCTTGCCGGGCGATGAATTGCGGAATATAATCGCAGACTCGGTTCGATTCCAAAATAAATCTAGCTGGGGTTTATCAACAGTCCTTCACGCACAAACGTTGCTGCCAATTGCAGTTGCAACGGTGAAGGTTACGGAGAAAAAAAATGAGTCTTAGCAACTCCCTGGGGTTGCTGGGCCGCAAGGTGGGCATGATGCGCCTATTCACTGACGACGGGGATGCAATTCCCGTCACGGTGGTGGATGTGTCTAACAACCGCGTGACCCAGATCAAAACCCAAGAGAACGATGGCTACGTTGCCTTACAGGTGACGTTTGGCTCGCGCAAAGCATCGCGCGTCACCAAGCCAGCCGCTGGTCACCTCGCAAAAGCCGGGGTCGAAGCCGGTGAGATCATCCAAGAATTCCGTGTCACTGCCGAAGCTGCGGCCAAATACCAGGCTGGTGCAAGTTTGCCGGTGGGCGATATTTTTGCTGTTGGTCAGAAGGTGGATGTGCAAGGCACCACGATCGGTAAAGGCTTCGCCGGAACCATCAAACGCCATCACATGAAATCGCAGCGCGCTTCGCACGGGAATAGCCGCTCGCACAACGTTCCGGGTTCCATCGGTATGGCGCAGGATCCGGGCCGCGTGTTTCCCGGCAAACGCATGACGGGTCACCTCGGCGATGACTCGGTTACCACGCAGAATTTGGATGTGATACGAATCGACGAAGCGCGTCAGCTATTGTTGATCAAGGGTGCTGTCCCTGGCTCCGCTGGCGGCTTTGTTACCGTGCGTCCCGCTGTCAAGGTGAAAGTCCAGAACGAAGCCACGAAGGGAGCGAACTGATGCAGATCGAACTCCTGAATGACCAAGGCCAGGCGACTTCCAAGTTCGATGCGCCGGAGACGGTTTTTGGACGTGAATACAACGAAGATCTGGTTCACCAGGTAGTTGTCGCTTTTCAGGCCAATGCCCGTCAAGGCACCCGAGCCCAGAAAGATCGTGAGCAGGTCAAGCACTCAACCAAGAAGCCTTTCAAGCAAAAGGGAACGGGCCGTGCCCGTGCGGGTATGACCTCGTCGCCGTTGTGGCGTGGAGGCGGCCGGATCTTCCCGAACATGCCCGACGAAAACTTCAGCCACAAGATCAACAAGAAAATGTACCGTGCAGGGATGGCATCCATCTTCTCGCAGCTCGCGCGAGAAGGGCGCTTGGCTGTGGTTGACTCGCTCAGCGTGGAGTCGCCCAAGACCAAGCCGCTTGCGGCGCGATTCAAGGCAATGAATCTGGACTCGGTCATGGTTATTGCGGATCAGGTGGACGAAAACCTGTACTTGGCATCACGCAATCTGGTGAACGTACTCGTCGTCGAGCCGCGTTACGCTGATCCGGTGTCATTGGTTCATTACCGCAAGGTGCTTGTCACGCGGGCCGCGATGGGCAAGCTCAAGGAGATGTTTGCATGAGCGCCGTGAAATTTGAAGAGAGTCGCCTGATGCAGGTTCTCGTCGCGCCCATCGTGTCTGAAAAGGCAACCATGGTCGCGGAGAAAAACAATTCGGTGACATTCAAGGTCTTGCAGGATGCGACCAAACCGGAAATCAGGGCCGCGGTTGAATTGATGTTCAAGGTTGAGGTCAAGGGTGTCTCCGTCCTCAATACCAAGGGAAAACACAAACGTTTCGGTAAATCCATGGGCAAGCGCGATAACGTTCGCAAGGCCTATGTCACGCTGAAGCCCGGACAAGAGTTGAACCTTGGCGGGGAGGCCGCGTAATCATGGCTGTCGTTAAAATGAAACCAACTTCACCCGGCCGTCGTGGCGTGGTGAAGATCTCGCGTGACCACCTGTACAAGGGCGAGCCCTACGCCCCCTTGCTGGAACCGCAGTTCCAGCATGCCGGTCGCAACAACAACGGCCATATCACTATCCGCCACAAGGGCGGTGGTCACAAGCACCATTACCGTGTGGTGGACTTCCGCCGCGCAAAAGACGGTATTCCGGCGAAAGTGGAGCGGATCGAATACGACCCCAACCGCTCGGCGCATCTGGCGCTGGTGTGTTATGCCGACGGCGAACGTAGGTACATCATCGCGCCACGCAGCCTGGAAGTTGGGGCAACGATATTGAACGGTGCCGAAGCGCCGATACGGGTCGGCAATACCTTGCCGATCCGCAATATCCCGGTCGGCTCCATCGTCCATTGCATTGAATTGCAGGTCGGCAAGGGCGCGCAGATTGTGCGTTCTGCCGGCACGTCGGCAACATTGCTGGCGCGCGAGGGTACCTACGCACAGGTTCGGATGCGCTCCGGTGAGGTTCGCAAGATCCACATCGACTGCCGTGCCACCATTGGCCAGGTGGCCAACGAAGAGCACAGCCTGCGCCGCCTTGGCAAGGCTGGAGTGAAGCGCTGGATGGGTATCCGTCCGACGGTTCGCGGGGTGGTGATGAATCCGGTGGATCATCCGCATGGCGGTGGTGAAGGCAAGACGGGTGAAGGTCGCCATCCTGTTGATCCATGGGGCAATCTGACCAAGGGTTACCGCACCCGTAACAACAAGCGCACGCAGGTCATGATCGTGTCGCGTCGCAAGAAGTAAGGGGTACGAAGATGACACGTTCTCTCAAAAAGGGCCCCTTCGTGGACCACCACCTCGCAGCCAAGGCCGACAAGGCCGTAACAACCAAGGACAAAAAGCCGATCAAGACCTGGTCGCGACGTTCGATGATCCTGCCGGAGTTTATTGGCTTGACGATTGCGGTGCATAACGGCAAACAGCATGTGCCGGTCTATATCACCGACCAGATGGTGGGCCACAAGCTGGGCGAGTTTGCGCTCACCCGGACTTTCAAGGGTCACCCGGCTGACAAAAAAGTCGTGCGAAAGTAAGGCAATACCATGGAAACTAAAGCAACTCTGCGGGGCGTACGCCTGTCGGTGGACAAAGGCCGGCTGGTCGCGGATCTGATTCGTGGCAAGAAAGTGGACCAGGCCTTGAACGTATTGCAGTTCACGCAGAAAAAGGCTGCTGTGATTATCAAGAAGGTTCTTGAATCGGCCATTGCCAACGCTGAGCACAACGACGGCGCCGACATCGATGAACTGAAGGTGAAAACCATCTACGTCGAGCAAGGCACCTCCCTCAAGCGCTTTACCGCCCGTGCCAAAGGTCGTGGCAACCAAATCCGGAAACCCACGTGCCATGTGTACGTGACTGTCGGTAACTGAACAAGGGCTGGAACATATGGGACAAAAAATCAACCCAACCGGCTTTCGGCTTTCCGTAAGCCGCAACTGGGCATCGCGCTGGTACGCCAATGACCGCGACTTCGCCGGCATGTTGGCCGAAGACATCAAGGTGCGTGAGTACCTTAAGAAGAAGCTAAAGAACGCGTCCGTTTCGCGTGTTCTGATAGAACGCCCAGCCAAGAATGCGCGTATCACCATCTTCTCTGCGCGGCCGGGTGTGGTGATCGGCAAAAAGGGTGAGGATATAGAGAACCTCAAACGCGAATTGGGCAAGCAGCTCGGCGTGCCTGTCGCAGTCAACATCGAGGAGGTGCGCAAGCCGGAAATTGACGCCAAGTTGATCGCCGACAGCATTACCCAGCAACTCGAAAAACGCATCATGTTCCGTCGCGCGATGAAACGTGCGATGCAGAACGCCATGCGTCTTGGTGCCCTGGGGATCAAGATCATGTCGTCCGGGCGCCTGAACGGTATTGAAATTGCCCGTTGCGAGTGGTACCGCGAAGGTCGCGTGCCTCTGCACACCCTGCGCGCCGACATCGACTACGGCACTTCTGAGGCCAAGACCACGTATGGCGTCATTGGGGTCAAGGTGTGGGTGTACAAGGGCGACACCTTGGGCCGCAATGACCTGCCTGCGGCGACGGAGCCGCGTGCCGACGAAGAGCGCCGCCCACGCGGTCCTCGTCGCGATGCACGTCCCGGCTCAGACCGTCCGCCGGCGCGGCCTGCACGTCGTCCTCTTGGAGCCAATACGGCGCCAGCGGATGGCAGTGACAAGCCCGCAGAGGCAACTGCAGGGCCGGCTTCCGCAGATGCCCCAAAACCCGCCGTTAAGCGCGTCCGCAAGGTGAGCGCGCCAGCTGCAGCAGCTGACGGAACCAAGGCCCAGTAAGGGGCCGAGTAAAACGGAGAAAAAGATATGCTGCAACCAGCTCGCAGAAAGTACCGCAAGGAGCAAAAAGGCCGCAACACCGGCATTGCAACCCGTGGCAATACGGTCGCATTTGGTGATTTCGGCCTCAAGTCCACGGACAGGGGCCGCCTCACTGCGCGTCAAATCGAGTCCGCACGGCGTGCGATTTCACGCCACGTCAAGCGTGGTGGGCGGATCTGGATCCGGATTTTTCCGGACAAGCCGATTTCCCAGAAACCAGCTGAGGTTCGCATGGGTAACGGCAAAGGAAACCCGGAATACTACGTAGCGGAAATCCAGCCGGGCAAGGTGCTGTACGAGATTGTTGGCGTACCAGAGGAACTTGCGCGCGAAGCGTTTCGTCTGGCGGCGGCAAAACTGCCATTGCGCACCACATTTGTGGCCCGCATGATCGGCCAGTAACTGCCGCCCTCTTTTGGAGAACATTCTGTGAACACTACTGAACTGCGCCAGAAAGACGTTGCTGGCCTCGAGGTCGAAGTCAAGGCATTGCAAAAGGCCCATTTCGGCCTGCGCATGCAAAAGGCTACGCAACAACTGAACAACACCGCCACTTTGCGCTCCACGCGGCGTGACATCGCGCGTGCAAAGACAATTCTTACCGAGAAGAAAAGCGCGGCCAAGTCCGCGCCGCAGGGAGCGACGAAATGACGGAAGCCAAAATATCCCTCAAACGCACCTTGATCGGCAAGGTCGTGAGCGACAAACGTTCCAAGACCGTGACTGTGCTGATCGAGCGCCGGGTGAAGCATGAGCTCTACGGCAAGATCGTGGGCAAGTCCAGCAAGTACCACGCCCACGACGAAAAGGGCGAGTACAAGATGGGCGACATGATCGAAATCACGGAGAGCAAGCCGATCTCGAAGACCAAGAACTGGGTTGCCACCCGTCTCGTCGAAAAAGCCGCGGCGGTCTAGATATTCATTCACTGACGGCAAACAAGTGAAAAACGGCTCACAATGTGGGCCGTTTTGCTTTTGGCGACGGTGCACGTTTTTCGCGTGCGGCGCCATCGGCACGAACATTTTTGAACCAACCAATTCTTTCAGGAGCAAGCAATGATCAAAGTAGGTGATTCCCTTCCCGAGGCCACGCTGATGGAATATTCTGAGGTCGAAGGCAATGGTTGCAGTATTGGTCCCAACCCGGTACCGGTTTCCAAATCAACCGCAGGCAAGACCATCGCGCTGTTTGCCCTGCCAGGCGCCTTCACGCCGACCTGCTCCGCCAAACACGTCCCGGGCTACCTGGAGAAATTTGGGGAACTCAAGGCTGCGGGGGTGGACGAGATCTGGTGCGTAAGTGTCAACGACGCATTTGTCATGGGTGCCTGGGCCCGCGACCTGAAGGCCGCAGGCAAGGTGCGCATGCTGGGTGACGGGGACGCCGCCTTCACCAAGGCCACAGGCCTGACGCTGGACCTCACCGGAAGAGGCATGGGCTTGCGCAGCAACCGCTATTCGATGCTGGTCAAAGATGGCAAGGTGACCTCACTCAACGTCGAAGCTCCGGGAAAATTTGAAGTCAGCGATGCCGGCACCATGCTGGCGCAGGCAAAGGCCTGATCCTTGCCGGGTCACAGTCTCGCTCGGAGGTAATGGGACCCCGGGATCGGATTGTGGTAGTAGGGAGGGATTTCCTCAAATCCCAAGTCCTGGTACAAAGCGCGTGCTGTCTCCATGTCGCTTAGCGTGTCCAACAACACGCAGGCGTAACCGGCCTGGCGGGCTGAATCCAGAACAGCTTCGGCCAGCAGGCGCCCGATGCCCAGCCCCCGAAACTGGGGGCGGACGTAGAGCCGTTTCATTTCGCAGGCATTCGGGTAATCGACCGTGTCGAGCGGACGCACGGCACAACATCCTGCCAGCGCTTTGTTTGAGAGGGCGGTAAGGAGTACACCACGGGGCTCTGCATAAGGCCCCGGAAGTGCGGCAAGTTCGGCCTCAAAGCCCTGGAAACACAAATCCACACCCAGGCCCGCCGCGTATTCGCGCAAAATGCCGCGCACGGCATCCAGCTCTCCAGGCGCTCGTGGCGTCGCTACTTCCAGCATGTTTTTTTGTGTGAACGGGAGAACATCCGTCGGGTGTGATTGCTGATTGTGATCGACTATTGCGCAGGCTGCCAGAGACCAGGCAGCTGTTATTCATCGTGCCGCGGACTTCCCCCGGTTGATATGGTGCCCTGCTCCTTAGTTGTGCCATGATTCGATCCGGCTGCGGAATCATGTTTTCGGCTCAAGCTTGCGTGAATATCCAGGACGGGAACTTTGCTTTCGTGCACCACACGGCGTGCAGGCCATATTCGCCGCAAAACGGATCAAAAATGTTCTTCAGCGAAGCCTAATTAAACAAGCGCCAAAGGAGTGGTGGATGAACCTGTTGCGATCTATTCATCGTCTATTCGGGTTTGCTGTCAGCAGTCTCCTGCTGGTTGGTTTTACGCAGGCCTTTGCACAGACGAACGCGCAAAATGGCCAATACGTTGCGAAGGCGGGAGGCTGTGTAGGTTGCCATACCGACACCAAGTCCGGTTCCGTTCCTTTCGCCGGTGGGCGTGCATTGGCGACCCCGTTCGGTACGTTCTACGGCCCGAATCTCACGCCCGACAAGGCAACTGGCCTGGGTGCGTGGTCCGAGGCAGACTTTCAGCGCGCGATCCGTCGTGGCGAGCGTCGTGATGGCGCGCATTATTTCCCGGCTTTTCCCTACCCTTCTTTTGCCGGCATGTCAGATACCGATGTCCGCGATCTGTGGGCGTATTTGCGCAGCCTTCCTCCGGCAAACCATGCCAACCGTGCGCACGAGCTTAGGTTTCCATTTGGATGGCGATTCCTGGTGACGTTCTGGAAGTGGATGTATTTCACTCCGGGGCCGTTCGTGCCGGCCCCGCAGGCATCCGCGGTAGTGAATCGAGGCGCCTACCTTGTACGGGTTCTTGGGCATTGCAGCGAATGCCATACGCCCAGGAATATGCTGGGCGGGCCGAAGAGTGACAGTCTGTTTGCCGGCGCCAGGATCGCGGAGGGGCGTGTACCAAATCTGACGCCCACCCGGCTGAAGAAGTGGAGCGACGCCAATCTGAAAGAGTATTTGCTTACTGGCCAGACCCCGGGGGGCGATGTCGCCGTGGAGCCCATGAGCGAAGTCATCAACAACACGACCAGCCAGCTTACGGCCAATGATATTGCTGCAATCATTGCCTACTTGCGTGCCCTGCGCGCGTTACCCGAAGAAAAATAGAGGCCGGCAAACGGCCGCCAACTCGGCGGCCACGCCTCGCCCAGCGACCCGGTAAGTGATGGCCCGGATTGCCAAGGCCACCGCGCATGTTGCAAGATGCAGGCTTATTAATTGTGGGAGAGTGTCCATGGATCGCCGCCAATTCAGTTCCGTATCAGGTCGCACCGTTGCAGCCTTTCTATTGCTGGCTCACGCCCATGCACGTGCCCTTTCGTTGGGCGACCTCAGCAACGCCGAGGCGTCGCAAGGGCTCAAGGCCGCGCTCGAAAAGGGAGCGTTGGCAGCCGTCAATCTGCTCGGCAAAACCGATGGTTTCCTTGGCAATGACAAGGTTCGCATTCCGCTGCCCGGCTTTCTCGAAGACGCATCCAAACTGCTCAAGACGCTGGGACAAGGCAAACGCGTGGAAGAACTGGTGACATCGATGAACCGTGCGGCGGAAG
>JANLPN010000147.1:0-8230 GCA_031367285.1 Betaproteobacteria bacterium
TGACCATCGGCATCCAGACCCGCATCGACAGCCGGGCCCAGGCGCTGGCCAAAGCCGCCCACGTGGGCAATGTCTATATCAACCGCAACCAGATCGGCGCCGTAGTGGGTGTGCAGCCTTTTGGCGGCGAAGGCCTGAGCGGCACCGGCCCCAAGGCCGGCGGCCCGCATTACCTGTACCGCTTCTGCGCCGAGCAGACCATCACCGTCAACACCACGGCGGCCGGCGGCAACGCGGCTCTTCTGGCCGGGTAGGCAAGGAACGCATCCGGCGACCACGCGGATGCTGGACCGTGGTGGCGGCAGGCGCTACGCTCGGCGGCATGAAAACCCTGTTGATCGTCTACCACTCCATGACCGGCGGCACCGAGCAGATGGCCCGCGCCGTGGCACAGGCTGCCACGGGCGAAGCGTCGGTGCATGTCAGGCTGTTGCGCGCGGTGGATGCCGGGCCGGATGACGTGCTTGCGGCTGACGGCTATCTATTCGCCACGCCCGAGAACCTGGCCTCGATGTCGGGCCTGATGAAGGACTTCTTCGACCGCTGCTACTACCCCGTGCTGGAACGCGTTGATGGCCGGCCCTACGCGGCGCTGGTGTGCGCTGGCAGCGACGGCCAGAACGCCGTGCGCCAGATAGAACGCATCGCCACCGGCTGGCGGCTGAAGGCCGTTGCCGCGCCGCTGATCGTATGCACCCACGCCCAGACGCCCGAAGCCATCCTGCGCGTCAAACACATCGCAGCACCGGACTTGGACCAATGCCGCGAGATCGGCGCCGCCATGGCGGCCGGGCTGGCATTGGGTGTGTTCTAGAAGTGTCCAGGGAGAGGAGCCATGGCCAAGCTGTCTACTCCGCAATCACCTCGCTCGACGGCTACACAGCGGACAAGAACGGCAAATTCAACCGGGCCGTGCCGGACGACCTGAAGCCGCCCCATCCTGGCGGCGTCACTTTGCTGCCTTGAACTTTGCCAGAAAGGCCAGTACTGCGCGCCAGTTTTCCTCGGCTCCGGCCTTGTTGCGGTCGGTCCTCAGCGTGGCCGAGCCGTGGACGCCGCTGCCGGCTGCAAGAAACAGCGCCTTGTCGCCCGAGGGCAGCAGGTCAAAAATGGCCCGCGATGCGCTTATCTCTTCCTCGTCGGTGGCCTGGTCGATAAACACCGGCATCTTCAGCGACCGCGCGGCCTGGCCCACGGCACCCGGCTTGCCCAGATACTCGCTCGGCGAAAACGCCAGCAGCCCCTGCACCTCTGCCGGGTGCCTGGAGGCCAGCACGAATACCAGCGCCGCCGAATAACTCGACCCCCACACCAGCAGCGGTGCGCCCCGCGCGCGCGCACGTCCCCAGGCCACTGCCGCCTCCAGATCGGGCAGCGCCTCGTCGTACGAGGCCTCACGGCCCAATGCATCCGCAGTCAGGTTCTTGCCGCCGAATTCGCTGCCGCCCGAACGCTGGTCGATCGCCAGCACACTGAAACCCGCCTTATTCAGGCGCGGCGCCAGCGGCTCGTATTCGGCATGGCTGGACCCGGCCTGGTGAAAAGCCAGGATCAAAGGCGCCTTGCCGCCCGACGCCGGCCAGTATTGACCGTAGACCTTGACGCCGTCCGCGGCAGTCAGCGTAACGGGCTCGGCAAAAGCGGACTGCGCCGCGAGCAGGAATGGCAGCAATACAAACGCGAGATGGCGCATGGGGAACCCGGGTGGTTGGCAGGCTTGGTCGGCTCGCCGTTGATGTTCTTACAGGCGCCTTTGCCGCCAGTATCGAATCCACAGTAACCGCCGACGCTGTGGCAAACGGAACTGCAAGCGATTGGCCGAACCCCCCTGATTTGCTCAGAGACCAAGTTGGCCCCGGGGCCGTATTGACCCATCCGAGCCGCCTGCTGCTGGCGCGGCCGGCCGCCGGTGCACCGGCTCGCTGCCACCTTGCACGATCATCTGGCCGGTGCGTTGTGCCGCGCGTGCCGCAAGAGGCTGGATCAGCGTGGCCTCGGGCAGGTTCTTCCAGTAGCGCCGCGGCATCTCCTTTTGCATCATCTTCAGCTTTAGCCGTGCGGGGTTGAAAATGTTCTCGTAGTAGGTCAGCCACAACTGCTCGTTGGCGTCCGGCGGCGGCGCGTCGCTGCGCTGCGCACCGGGGCCGAATGCGAGTTCGCGGCCGTTCCAGCGCGCGCTGCGTTCGGGTGTGAGGATCGCCCAGGGCATCTGTGCAAACCTTCGGGCAAAAAAGGGCGCGGTCGCCTCCAGCGTGTGGTGCACCGGCTCGAACCAGGCCACGCGGGTAATGCGCCATTCGTCCGCGGTAGGCGCTGCCAACGGGCGAAAGCGCACAAACGCCGTCATCTTGTGTTGGTCGCGCCGCACCGCACGCGCCATCTGCTCCGCTTGCATGCGGTCGGCGTCCAGTGGGTCATGGCGCAGGCCGGGCTCGTGGTGCAGCCGCCACAGCAAGCGGTACAGCAGGCCAAAACGGCCGGCGTCGGAATGCAAAGCCGCCTGCGCGCACAGCGGCACAAAGAAGGCCGGCACCTGGAGAGGCGCGGACGCTGCCGCGGGGGCAAGTGCCGTGCCGCCGGGCGCGGTGCGCCCTTGCACCAGGTGGTCTTGATGGCCCAGATTAAAAAGATCGGGTTCCGGGCTCGCAGCCACATGCCAGCTCACAAAGTCTGGCGCCACCCCCTGCGACAGCAGCGACCGCGCAGCCCTGCGAAACCCGGCGACGTCGGTGTCGCCGGCCAGCTCTACGGCCCGGTGTGTCATGCGGTGACATCCGGCGAATCGAACATCAGGGACTGCTGCCGCGGCCTGCGCAGCCGTGCGGCAAGGTTGGTGTCGTCCAGCCCATTGCGCGCGGCGGCACCCGGCACGGTGATGAAGGGCAACACGTTCTTCAGCGGCACTTTCAGGCGCGACAAATCGTCCACCCGAAGCTGCCGCGTGCGCCGCGCCTGCAGCAGCCGCTTGACGGACGTGACTCCCAGGCCCGGCACACGCAGCAGCATCTCCCTGGGCGCGCGGTTCAGGTCCACCGGGAAACGCTCGCGGTGCGCCAGCGCCCAGGCCAGCTTGGGGTCCATGTCCAGCGCCAGCATGCCGTCGGCAGCACCCACGATCTCGTGGTGCGCAAAACCGTAGAAACGCATCAGCCAGTCGGCCTGGTAGAGCCGGTGCTCGCGCACCAGTGGCGGCGCCACCAGCGGCAAGGCGCGCGACGCATCGGGGATGGGGCTGAACGCCGAGTAATAGACGCGTTTCAGCCGGTACGACCCGTACAGCGCGGCACTGGCCGTAAGGATGCTGCGGTCGTCCGCCGCGTCGGCCCCCACGATCATCTGCGTGCTCTGGCCGGCCGGTGCAAACGACGGTGCTTTGGCCCGGCGCGGCTCTACCGCCGGTTGCGACGTGGCGGCCCGCGGTTTGCCTGCCTGCTTTGCTTCGTCGATGTGCAGGCGCAGCCGTGCCATCGAGCGGCGAATCGCCAGGCCGTCTTTCTCGGGCGCCAGCGCTTGCAGCCCTTCCGCGGTGGGCAATTCGATGTTGATGCTCAGACGGTCGGCATACCGCCCGGCCATTGCCAGCAGTTCGGCGCTGGCCTCGGGGATGGTCTTCAGGTGGATGTAGCCGCGGAAGTCGTGCTCCTCGCGCAGCACGCGCGCCACCTCCACCAAACGCTCCATGGTGTAGTCGGCGCTGCGGATGATGCCCGAACTCAGGAACAGGCCCTCGATGCAGTTGCGGCGGTAAAAGTCGAGCGTTAGCTGCACCACCTCGTCCACCGTGAAGCGCGCGCGCGGCACGTTGCTGCTGACGCGGTTGATGCAATACAGGCAGTCGTACTGGCAGTAGTTGGTGAGCAATATCTTCAGCAGCGATATACAGCGGCCGTCCGGCGCATAGCTGTGGCAGATGCCCGCGCCTTCGGTCGAGCCGATACCCCGCCCGCCGATCGAATTGCGTTTAGTGGTGCCGCTGGAGGCGCACGACGCGTCGTATTTTGCGGCGTCGGCGAGTATGGCGAGTTTGCGGTTGAGGTCCATGTGCAAAGAGGTAAAAAGCTGGATGAATATACAGCTTCCAGCCTCTCTGCGTCAGTGCATTGTGTAACCGCCCCGGAGGCGGCCCGGGCTCAGAGCCTCAGGACGCGCGCCAGAAAATATAGTCGGCCTGGTACTTCACCACCTGCTTCTGGCCCATGGCGGCAGCGCCGCACGCCATGGCAGGCGCCACGCCGCCCTTGGTGGCCACGCGCTGGATGTAGCTGACGTTCTGCATCGCGCCCATGCCCATGGCCGGGTTGGCCTTGACCAGCTGCATGGGAATGTCGCCCATGGCGGCCGGCGCCACGGCCACCTGAGCGCCCGTGACCTTGGAGCCGTCCTTGTTTTCCCAAGTGGCGGGCGGGCCGTAGTAGCGGCCAATCTGCATGCCCTTGCGGTCCATCAGCTTGGCGTCGGGGCCCACGAAGACCCATTCAAACTGGCCCGCCATGCCCTGCTTTGCGCGGCACTCGTAGGTGATGTCGCCCGCACCCACGGATTCCATGGCCACCACGTGCCCCGCCGGAACCTTGACGGCATCCGGCAGGCTGGCTTGCGAAAAAGGCATCATGGGGCCGTTCATGCTGGAGCAGGCGCCCAGCGCCATGCTGGCGGCGATCAATAAGGGAATACGGACTTGCATGGACATCTCCTTGGCAACGCGTTGATGAAAACTCCGGCCGCGTGATTGCGGCCGGTACACGGCATACGCGCCAGGGGGCGGTTCTGGATTCAGCAATTCCTTACATCGGGTCAGGGCTTGCGGCATCCGGGAAGGGGTTCTGCCTCCCGCGCCAGGTCATGGCCTGGTTGCTGAGGCGTTCTTCGCGGCAGGAAATGTCACCCAGGCGATCAGCGCCAGCAGTGCCGCCTGCACGGGCAAACGCGCCACCAGCAGCCAGTAGGCGACGTTAAACAGCTCGGGCGCCTGCAGCATGTAGATATGGGCTGGCGTGACCGCAATCGTCAGCAGGAACAAGCCAATGCCCGCCAGCCGGCGCGTCGGCACCCACAGCAGACCCGCCGCGCCCAGCAACTCGAATACGCCGCTGACCAGCACGGCCGCGCGTGGCCACGGAAGGTAAGGCGGCACGATGCGCATCTCGGTTTCCGTCAGAGCGAAATGCGCCACGCCACCGATGGCGAACCAGAGGAAGATAAACACCAGCCCGGCCATCCGGCGACGGCTTGTTGGCTGTCGAGAGGCGACAGGCGCAATGCTTGGGTTCGTCATGCAAGCTTTGTACTACGCTTGGCGCCTTACCGCCCCGGAAAGCAGCGACCATGGATGAACAAACGGTATTGGCCTACAACGAGGCCAGCAAGAAATACGCGCAGGACAGGCGCGACCCGCCCGCGCCGCGGGCCATGTACGACCTGCTGGCGCGAAAATGTTCTCAGGACCGATATCATGGACATCAAACCTGTACGAACCGCACGAGACCATAAAGCTGCGCTGAAAGCAATCGCCGGCTTGATGGAACAGGACCCTGACCTGGGTTCGCCTGATGGGGAGCACCTCGATATTCTGAGTAAGCTGGTGCAGGTTTACGGACAGAGTCGGTTTCCCATGGATCGGCCGACACGGTAGCGGCCATCAAATATCCAATGGACCAATTGCCTTTTTGAAAGAGCATGGCAACCCTGATCCCTGCCATCAGCACCTGCACCGCCCGCATGACCAGCGGCGAGCGCCGGCTCGCGGAGCGGCTGGAGAAAAAACTCGACGACGACTACCTGCTTTGGTACGACGTGCCCATAGGCGCCAGGCTGGCGCACCCCGACTTCGTGGTCATGCACCCCCGGCGCGGCCTGTTGGTGCTGGAGGTCAAGGATTGGCGTCTCGCCACCATCCAGCGCGCCGACCGGCAGACCTGGGAAATCACCCCCGACGGCGTGCCCAAGAGCGTCATCAACCCGCTGGAGCAGGCGCGCCAGTACGCACACACGGTGGTCCATGCGCTGGAGCGGGACGGCCAGTTGGTGCGGCCCGGCGGCAACCACCATGGCAAGCTGGCTTTTCCGTGGAGTTATGGCGTGGTGTTTCCCAACATCACCCGCAGCCAGTTTGAAACCGCCGAACTGCAGCAGGCGATAGAGCCGCGGCGCGTGTTGTGCCAGGACGAAATGCTGGAGTCGGTGGACGCCGAAGACCTGCAAAGCCGCCTGTGGGGCATGTTCCCCTACATGATGCGCGGCGTCATGTCGCTGCCCCAGCTGGACCGCGTGCGTTGGATCATGTTCCCCGAGGTGCGCGTGCCGACCCAGGGCGTGTTGTTCGACGACAGCGGTGCCGGCGCGGCGGGTACCGCCAGCACCGATTACCCCGGCATCATGCGCGTGATGGACCTCCAGCAGGAGCAGCTGGCGCGCAGCCTGGGCGACGGCCACCGCGTGATCCATGGCGTGGCCGGCTCGGGCAAGACCATGATCCTGGGCTACCGCGCCGAATACCTGGCGCGGGCGCAGACGCCGGCCAGCAAACCCATACTGATCCTCTGCTACAACGAGCCGCTGGCCGTGAAGCTCGCGTCCGTCATGCAGGCCAAGGGCCTGGCCGACAAGGTCCATGCGCGCAACTTCCACAAGTGGTGCCGGCAGCAGCTCGTCACCTACGGGCAGATGCTGCCGGCCAACAACCTGGGCGGCGAGCATTACGCCGCCGAGCTGGTTGAACGCGTCATCCGCGCGGTGGACCGCAAACAGATTCCGGCCGGCCAGTACCAGGCCATTCTGATCGACGAGGGCCACGACTTTGCGCCCGAATGGCTGCGGCTGGTAACCCAAATGGTGGACCCGGCCACCAACAGCCTCTTGCTGCTGTACGACGACGCGCAGAGCATTTACGAACGCGCACGGAGCAAGCAGTTCAGCTTCAAGAGCGTGGGGGTGCAGGCACAGGGCCGCACCACCATCCTGAAAATCAACTACCGCAACACGCGCCAGATTCTGCAAACCGCCAGCCTCATTGCCGCCGACCTGCTGACGCAGGACGACAAGGACGACGACGGCATACCGCTGCTAAAACCCATCAGTTGCGGGCGCGACGGCGAAGCGCCGCTGGTCATCCGCCTGCCCAGCCTGCGCGACGAGGCCAACAGAATCGCCGAGTTGCTGGGCGATGCACACGGCCAGGGCCACGCCTGGGGCGACATGGCCATCATCTGCCGCCACCGCAGGGTGATGGAGGAATGCGCCGTGGCACTGGCCCGCAAGCGCCTGCCCTACCAGTTACGCAAGGGCACCGGCAGCTATAACCCCAACGCCGACACCATCAAGCTGCTGACCATACACGCCAGCAAAGGCCTGGAATTCCCCGTGGTGGCTCTGCCGGGTATGGGCCAGATGCCCGGTGCGGGTGACGATGAACACGAGGAAGCGCGCATTTTTTATGTGGCGGCAACGCGGGCTACGGAGAGACTGGTGATTACGGTTAGTGGGGATGGGGGGTTCGGGCGGCTCCTCTGCGAATGAGCAGCGGGATTTCGGTGGCACTGGAACCCGAACGGGTATTGGATCAGCGACGACTTTGAAAAGGTCAATCGATATGGCAGGCGCAAATAGATCGAAGCTCGTAAGGATGACAGTTCGGAATATTGGATGTGTCGGCCATGAAGGCCGGGTGACAGGAACGGAGCTGAGTGCCACGGCGGCCTGATCCCAGCGAGGAAACGGTGCATACCCGAGCCGAATGCCGCGTCAACCCCCAGGCCCTTCAACGGGCTCAGGGTAAACCGGATTGGGTTTGTAATCAATTGCGGAAAGATCAATAAATTTCCTTATCCGTCGCCGCAAATACCCAGTGCCCACCGCAATTCTTACCAGCAAAGGCCGGACCACGATCCCGCTTGCCGTGCGTCAAGCTTTAGCCTTGTTTGCAGGGGCGAAGGTGGAGTTTGTCCGTATCGAAGATGGATTCAAGCGGGTCCCCGTGAACAGGAACGCATCCAGTCTCAAAGGTCGGTTTGCCGGACGGGCGGAAAAGCCGGTGAGCATCGAAGCGATGGACCGGGCCATCGCGGACGAAGTGGTCAGCGTAATGCCGGCGATACCGCCAGCAAAGGCAGCAAAACACTCGCCCCCAGCTTCTTCGAGCGTTCGCCGTTCCAGCCCACCGCTTCGTCGGGCAAATCGGCGTTGTCCTTGAAGGGCATCTCCAGCGTAAAGGCCAGGCAGTCGAAGGCATGTG
>JANLPN010000194.1:0-35921 GCA_031367285.1 Betaproteobacteria bacterium
CCTGATGCATCTCGGCCAGCTCGCAGCGAAGGACGCGTCCCTCATCGCGAACCCAACATCAGAGGAAGAAACCTGCCTGTACGCCGCGATCAAGGCGAAGCTCGCCGTTGACCCAACGTGGTACGAGCGCAAGGCTAAGCACATCATTGGCGTGACCGAAGAGACCACCACGGGTGTGCTTCGTTTGAACGAAATGTCTGCCAAGGGCACGTTGCTGTTCCGCGCCATTAACGTTAACGATTCGGTCACCAAGAGCAAGTTTGACAATCTGTACGGCTGCCGCGAATCGTTGGTGGATTCCATCAAGCGCGCCACCGACGTGATGATCGCCGGCAAGGTGGCCGTGGTCGCGGGTTATGGCGACGTGGGCAAGGGCTCGGCGCAGGCATTGCGCGCGCTCTCCGCTCAGGTGTGGGTGACTGAGATTGATCCGATCAACGCGTTGCAAGCCGCCATGGAAGGCTTCAAAGTCGTGACCATGGAATACGCCGCCGACAAAGCCGATATTTTTGTCTCCGCAACCGGCAACCGCAATGTGATTACCTACAAACACATGGCGGCCATGAAAGACCAGGCCATCGTCTGCAATATCGGGCACTTTGACAACGAGATCGACGTGGCGTCGCTTGCCAAGTGCAAGTGGGAAGAGATCAAGCCGCAGGTGGACCACGTAATTTTCCCGGCCAAGGGCAAGACGCCTTCCAAACGCATCATCCTGCTGGCCAAGGGCCGCCTGGTGAACCTGGGTTGCGGCACCGGCCATCCGAGTTTTGTGATGTCGTCAAGCTTCGCCAACCAGACCATCGCCCAGATCGAACTGTTCACCAAGCCGAAGGAATACAAGGTCGGCAAGGTCTACGTGTTGCCCAAACACCTGGACGAAAAGGTGGCGCGCCTGCACCTGAAGAAGGTCGGTGCCGTGTTGACCGAACTCAGTGATGAGCAGGCCGCCTATATCGGTGTGTCCAAGGCTGGCCCCTACAAGGCCAATACCTACCGCTACTAGCCCGTGTCCGCGTTGGACTGTGGCTACCGGCCTGCTCCGATAGCCCGGTCCACGCGGAGCGGCGTTTTATGCGCATCGACCAATTGCTGGTCAGTCGCGGGCTTGCCAGCACACGTTCGCAGGCCCAGCGCCTGATCACGTCCGGCGTACAGTGGAAAAGCAGCGGCGCGTGGAAACGCGCGGCCAAGAACGGCGATGAAGTCCCGGCAGATGCCGACCTGGAACTGCTCGACCGTTCCGAAGCCCGTTTCGTATCGCGCGGCGGGCTCAAGCTGGAGGGTGCGTTACAGCGTTTGGGCTTGCCGGTTACGGGTGCG
This sequence comes from Betaproteobacteria bacterium, assembly GCA_031367285.1. GTDB lineage: Bacteria > Pseudomonadota > Gammaproteobacteria > Burkholderiales > Burkholderiaceae_C > CAISIP01. The sequence goes on from JANLPN010000194.1 coordinate 1,324, forward strand.
GTGTGTCTCGATCTGGGTCAATCCGCGGGCGGGTTCACTGACTGTCTGTTGCAGCGTGGTGCGGCGCAGGTGGTAGGCGTGGACGTCGGGTTTGGCCAGTTGCATGAGCAATTGCGCGGTGATGCCCGGGTCATTTGCCTGGAGCGGGTCAATGCGCGCGGCCTGAGCGCGTCTGACGTGCGGATGGCGCTGGATGGGCACGGTTTTGCGGGCAGTGCACACGGGTCTTTTGACCTGGTTGTGGGCGACCTGTCTTTTATTTCGCAGACGCTGGTGTTGCCGGCCGCCGCGCCGCTGCTCAAACCTGGTGGAGCCGTATTGATGCTGGTCAAACCGCAGTTTGAGCTGCAACCGGGACAGGTGGGCAAGGGGGGCGTCGTGACCGACGCAGGCTTGTATGCGGTGGTGGAGCAACGCGTTCGTTGCGCGCACGAGTCGCTTGGCTTGAAGGTCGAGGCATTTTTCGAGTCCTCGATCCAGGGTGGGGACGGTAACCGCGAGTTTTTCATCTATTCGATTCGTTAACTGGAGTGCAACTGATGAGCATGCCTTCCCAGCTTCCCGTGAGTCTCGAGTTCTTTCCGGGGCGCACGTCCGACGGCGCGGAAAAGATTCGCGCCGTGCGGCGCGAACTGTATGCACTCAAACCCGATTTCTGTTCGGTCACTTACGGTGCCGGCGGATCCACGCAAGAGGGGACCTTTGGCGCGGTGTCGGAAATCCTGTCCGAAGGCGTGGTGGCCGCGCCGCATTTCGCATGTGTGGGCGCCACCAAGGCCAATGTGCGCGAGCAGCTTGCGCAATTGCAAGCCATGGGTGTCAAGCGCCTGGTTGCTTTGCGGGGCGACATGCCTAGCCCGTACGGTGCCGAGGGAGAGTTCCGCCACGCCTGCGATCTGGTGGAATTCATACGGGACGAGACTGGTGACCATTTCTTCCTGGAGGTGGCGGCTTACCCGGAAACCCACCCCCGGGCACGCAGCCCGGAACACGATCTGCATGCCTTTGCCATGAAGGTCAAGAGCGGTGCCAACTCGGCCATCACGCAGTACTTCTACAACCCGGACGCGTATTTCCGGTTTGTCGACGACGCGCACCGGATGGGCGTACACGTGCCGGTGTTGCCGGGCATCATGCCCATTACCAACGCAACCCAGCTGATGCGCTTCTCGGACATGTGCGGGGCGGAAATCCCGCGCTGGATACGTTTGCGGCTGCAGGCGTTCAAGGAAGACATTGCTTCCATCCGCGCATTTGGCCTGGATGTAGTGACTGGTATGTGCGACAAGCTGCGCGCCGGCGGAGCCCCTGCCCTGCATTTCTACACCATGAACCAGAGTGCCCCTGCGCTGGAGATTTGCCGGCGGCTGGGGCTGTAAAAAAATATTAGACTCAAGACCTATGAAAATTCTCTTAACAGGTGCGGCGGGTTTCATTGGCATGACCACGACGCTGCGTCTGCTTGCGCGCGGGGACGAGGTAGTGGGGCTGGATAACCTCAACGATTATTACGATGTCACCCTCAAGCAGCGCCGCCTCGACCGGTTGACGCCGCATGCGAATTTTCGTTTTGTCAAGATGGATGTGGCTGATCGGGCCGGTGTGGAGGAGCTGTTTGCAGCCGGCAAATTCGACCGCGTCATCCACCTGGCTGCACAGGCCGGCGTGCGTTATTCGCTCAAAAATCCACACGCCTACATTGACAGCAACATCGTCGGGTTCACCAATGTTCTGGAGGGTTGCCGGCACAGCGGCGTGCAACATTTGACCTATGCGTCGAGCTCCAGCGTGTATGGTGGCAATACCAAGATGCCGTTCTCGGAGCATGACAGCGTGGACCATCCGGTCAGTCTGTATGCGGCCACCAAAAAGGCCAACGAACTGATGGCGCACACCTACAGTCACCTGTATGGCCTGCCCACCACCGGGTTGCGATTTTTTACCGTGTATGGCCCCTGGGGCCGGCCCGACATGGCGCTGTTCCTGTTTACCAAAGCCATTCTGGAAGGGCGTGCCATCGACGTCTTCAACCATGGCAATATGCAACGCGACTTCACCTATGTGGACGATATCGTGGAAGGGGTGATCCGGGTCATGGATCGCATCGCCGCGCCCAACCCGGCCTACGACGCAATCCAAGCCGACCCGGCCACCAGCAGCGCTCCTTACCGGGTTTTCAATATTGGCAACAACAACCCGGTGCCGCTGCTCGATTTCATCGCCTGTATTGAAGATGCACTGGGCAAGAAGGCCGAAAAGCGCCTGTTGCCGCTGCAAGATGGTGATGTTCCCGCGACCTATGCCAACACCGATGCCTTGCAGGAGTGGGTAGGTTTTGTGCCGGGCACCAGTATCCAGAGCGGCATTGCGCGTTTTGTTGCCTGGTATCGGGATTACTACAAAGCCTGAAATCCTGCGGGATAGATCGCGGACGCGCTCCGGGGGCAGGTGCTTGCGCCGCCCCGAGCCATAGCTAGTTTGTGCTGGCCTGCAGTTGCACTATCAGGCCGCTCGCGCCGGCCTCACACAGGTCTAGCACACGCTCAAATCCTTGTGTGTTGCCGTAATACGGGTCGGGGACCTCGTGCACCTCCTTGCCTTGGGCAAACTCCAGAAATAAGCGCAGCTTGTGGGTGTGATCGCCAGGGCACAAGCGTCTCAGATCGTTCAGGTTTTCCTGGTCCATCGCCAGTATCAGGTCATAACGCGCGAAGTCGCTCTCCACAACCCGGCGTGATCGAGTCTTGCCCAGCAGATATCCGCGTTTGGAAAGCGCTGCTCTACCTCGGGGGTCTGGCGGCTCGCCCAAGTGACCAGCGTGGGTGCCCGCCGAGTCAACTTGGATGGTGCGCCCAAGACCAGCCTTTTCCGCCATGTGCTGCGTAACGACCTGCGCCATCGGTGAGCGGCAGATATTGCCCATGCATACCATCAGGAGTTTCGTCATTGTTGCCGCTCAAGCTCCTGCTGCATGGTGGCAGCCAGCCGCGCAAACAACTTGAGCTTTCTCTGTGTATCCCGATACCGCTCGGCGATGCGGGCCGAGATCGCCAGCAGAAACTTGGCTCCAATAACGGGTTGCTCGGCAATCAGTGACTCCAGGCCTTCACGGGTCAGCACGGCACACTGGATATTGGTGCTGGCCGTACACGAAGCCGAACGGGGCCCGGTGTCGAGGATTCCCATTTCCCCGATCAAACTGCCAGGCCCGAGCACGGTGATCGTGACCGGCCTGGTACGGCTCACCGTAATACTTTCGACCAGGACCTCGCCATCCAGCAAGAGCACCATGAACCCCGTATTTTCCGAGTCCCCTTCAGTGATGAAGGTCTCACCGGCATCAACCCGTTCCGGCCGCATGTAGCTGACAACGATCTTGGCTTCAATCAGGCTTAGCTGCATCAGGGCGGCGGGGGCGGTCAGCAGTCGCGCGGCATAGTCACGGCTGGACACCTCGCGCACCGGCGGCGCAGGGTCCTTCGCGCCCGATGACTCGAATAAGCCGTCCAGATTGGTCTCGTCCCGTCCTGTCACCATGACATCCGCCTGATCCTTGCCGCTGGCATTTAGTCGCTGAGGTCATGGTAACCGAAGCAGGGCGCGATTGGCATCGTCGCTGAACCTTGGACGCATTACACTGTTGGTACAGCACCTTTTGGAGGTCCTTGTGGATTCGAGATTCCGCACACCTTTGCGAATACGCCGTTTGGGGTGCTTGCTTCGGCTGTCGGTGGCATACGCATAAATAGGGGCGCGAGATGACGGAAGACACGGCGGAACAGACATCCGAGCTGCCTGCGGACCAGGCAACGAAAAATCGGCCGGTAGCCTTATTGACGCAGATCGAAAAGACCTACCATCTGGATTCGATCGATGTCCCGGTTATCAAGGGCGTTGACATCCTTGTGCGCCATGCGAAATTTACGGTGTTGCTGGGCCCGTCTGGCAGTGGCAAAACAACGCTGCTCAACATGATTGGCTGCATTGACAAACCGGATAAAGGCGAGATCATCGTTTCCGACTGCAAGGTGGGCGAGCTGACCGACGATGCGCTTTCAGACTTCCGGGCTAAAAACATAGGTTTTATTTTTCAGAACTTCAACCTTCTGCCGGTTCTGAGTGCTTACGAAAATATTGAATATCCTTTGCTGTTGGCAGGAGCTTCTGCCAAGAAACGGGGCGAGCGCGTTCCCCGGCTGCTCAATGCAGTGGGTCTGGCGGACCGGGCAAAAAACCTTCCGGGGCAGCTATCCGGTGGTCAGCGTCAGCGGGTAGCCATTGCACGTGCCTTGGCGCGCAAGCCGAAACTGGTCATAGCCGACGAGCCAACTGCAAATCTGGATAGCCAGACTGGCGCAGCCATTTTGGCCCTCATGCGCAGGATGGTCGAGCGTTATGAAATTTCATTTATTTTCTCGTCCCATGATCCCGAGGTTATCAAGGCTGCTGATGACACGATCTTTCTGAAAGACGGGCTAATTAGCGGTATCCGTCGTAAAGGGTTGGAGGACGGCCAATGATGACGCTCAACCTGGCCATTCGCAACCTGTTGCGCAATCGGCGCCGTTCGTTCGCCACATTGTTGGCCATGGCGATCGGATCGACGTCGATATTGCTGTTCGGCGGCTTCAGCACCAACGTCAACTACGAACTACACACCAGGCACGTGCAAAAAGGTGGCCACCTGCAAATTCAACATCGGGACTTCTACCTTTATGGCAGCGGGAATCCGACCGCCTATGGAATTGCCGACTACAAGAAGATCATGGCTGCCATCGAGAGCGATGAAGTGTTGAAAAACATGGTGCTTGTGGCGACGCCGGCACTTCAGTTTGGTGGCATCGCCGGGAACTACGCCGCCAGTGTGTCGAGGACCATTATCGGCAACGGTTTTGTTGCCCAAGACATCAATCGTATGCGGCAGTGGAACGATTTCGACCTTAGCACCAAGGCCCCGTTGTCCGCTCTGGAGGGTGCGGCGGCGGATGCCGCAGTCGTTGGGACCGGTGTGGCGCGGGTGCTGCAGCTTTGTGAGGCACTGAAGATCGCCAGCTGTCCCAAGCCGGAGAAAGAGCAGAAGGCGGATGGCAAGGCGTTGCCGGACGATATCGCCCAGCTTAGTTTGCAGGAGACACCTGCGGCGTCTGGTGCCGGGGCGGCCAATCCGCGCAGGGTGGAAGTGCTGGTCGTCAATGCCAGGGGGGCGCCAAATGTCACTTCACTCGAGGTGATTCGTGCCGAGGATCAGGGCGTCAAGGAGCTTGATGAAGTTTCGATGTTGATGCATCTTGCGCAATTGCAGCAACTGATTTACGGTAAATCAGAGCCCAAGGTAACTTCCATCATCCTTCAACTCCGCCATTCCAGCCAGATACCGCTGGCGCGGGCGCGCCTTGCGCCCATATTGGCCAATTTCTCGGCCAGCCAGCCGTTGGCAGTGCTGGACTTCCGCGAGTTGAATCCCTTTTTTGTCCAGACGATGCTGATGTTCGACACCATATTCGGCTTCGTTTTTGTATTGATAGGGGGCATCGTTTTGTTCACGGTCAGCAACACCATGAATACCACGGTGGTGGAACGCACGGTCGAGATTGGCACGCTGCGCGCGATTGGGTTAAGGCGTGGAGGGATCCTGCGTCTGTTTGTAATCGAGGGTGCGTTGCTAGGGTTTTGTGGTGCCGTTTTCGGTGCTGTGCTGGCCTTGGTATTGGCGGCCATCATCAATAAGATCGGCATGCCGTGGTTGCCACCGGGCAATGTGGAGTTGGTACCATTTACGGTGAATGTCTGGGGCGAAAATCGCATGATTCTTGGGACGACTTTCGGTCTTATTTGTATTGCGACCCTGTCTGCGTGGTGGCCAGCTTATCGGGCTGCGCGGCTGGATGTGGTTGAGGCCTTGCGCCACGTTTAAGGAAGCGAGACTGCGTGATCATGAAGCCAATATTGCTGTTTTTCGTATCTATCCTGCTTGGACCTGGTCAGGCTATGGCTGCTCCAAGCGCCGAGGAAATACTGGCCGCCAGCGATGCCATTCGCAATCCAGGGCGGTCATTCAGCGTCACGGTTACGCTCACGGAGTTTCAGGCCGGCAAGCAAGTTGATACCAGCACGCTCACCAGTTATTCCCGTACCCAGCAGCAGGGAGGGCAGTTTGCGAGCTTGCTGCGCTTTGTTTTACCAACGCGGGATGCCGGCAAACTGATGCTCAAGAACGGCAACGACATGTGGTTTTATGACCCTACCAACAAGGCCAGTGTTCGCCTGTCGCCCCAACAGCGGCTGCTTGGACAAGCATCCAATGGCGACGTGGCAACAGTTAATTTCGCCAAAGACTATAAGGTGGCGCTCGCAGGTGAGGAAGATGTTCAGGACGGCGAGCGAAAAACCCGTAAGGCCCACAAGCTTGCCCTTACTGCGGCTACGCCTGACGTCACCTATGCAAGTATCGAAATGTGGGTCGACGCGGAAAACAATCGTCCTATCAAAGCGCGCTTTTTCGCCGAATCGTCACGCCTGCTGAAGACCGTCTACTACCGCCGCTACCAGCCACAACTTGGCGCGGAGCGCCCGACCGAGAGCGTGATCATTGATGGGCTCAATCCCCAGTCGGTTACGTTGATGCGTTTTACGGATTACGCGGCGCGTACGATCCCCGATACGTGGCTGCAGCGGGATTATTTGCCACGCTTCCAACCGGAGTAAGGTCATGCGTCGATTGTCCCATCGCATTCTGGGTTCCATGTTCGCTCTGGCATTTGCGCAAGCGCTGCCCGCTCTGGCTGCTGGCGCGGACACGGACGCGGATGCCCTGAACCTCGAAAGCGCCCCAGCCACCGGCAAAGCGACGCCTGCAGGCGCACGCGACACCAGGATATTCGTCGAAGGAGCATTGGGCAACGCCAGTCAGCGGTACCAACTCAATAGCCGGGATATCTGGCGCGCGTCATTCGACATCTCCCATACTGCACGCTTGGGTACGGGTTTGCGCGCGGTCTTTTCGGACCGGCTTGACCAGATTCATCCAAGGGACCCGGGGCTGGATGAAACCGTAAACAGTCTGCGTGAGGCCTACTTGAGCTGGCAGCCCGATGGCGGGAACACCGTGGTGGAGTTTGGCCGCATCAACCTACGCTACGGGCCAGGTTATGGATACAACCCGACCGACTTTTTTCGTGATGGTAGCCTGCGTGCGCTCACCACGGCCGATCCGTTTGCGTTACGGGAAAACAGAATGGGCTCCGTCATGCTGCGAGCGCAGCGCTTGTGGGCGAACGGTTCTCTTTCGGTTGCCTACTCCCCCAAGCTTGCTAATCGGCCCGATACGGACGGCTGGAGCCTGGATCTCGGGTCAACCAATAACCGTGACCGCGGGCTGATAGCGCTTGGAACCCAGTTTTCGCAGTCTGTCAGCAGTCAACTGCTGGTTTATAAGGAGGCGGGCCTGTCGCCTGCGCTCGGAGCAAATCTCACCGCGTTGCTGTCAGATGCGGCGGTAGGTCATCTGGAATGGTCGCGTGGCAACGAGCCCAATTTGCTGAGCCGCGCATTTGCCTTGGCGGGCTCCAACGCCACTCGCAATCGTTTTGTCGGCGGCGCTACTTACACAACGCTTGGCAAGTTGTCGCTCACAGCTGAATACCAGTACAACGGGTTCGCGCTTAACCAGTCGGGCTGGGCTGCGCTAGGTGCGTCGCCCATTGCCCAGGCCCAAGTGGCATACCTGCGTGAATCACTGCGGTTACAGGATATTGCACCCCGCCAGGCCTATTTGATCTATGTCACGCAAAAAGGCCTGGGGCTCAAAAACCTGGATCTCACCGCTTACCTGCGCATCAATGCCGAAGACCAAAGCCGTCTGGCCTGGATTGAGTTGCGCCATCATTGGACAAGTTTCGACCTGACCTTTCAGCTACAGCAGCACATGGGTCGACCCGCAACCGAATTCGGCATCTTGCCAGACCGTCGGATCATGCAGATATTGGGCACCTACTATTTTTGACCCGGATCACTCCTTGCGTGTCGCCGCCACAGCTTGGAAGTTGTTGTAGCGCCGCTACCCAAGTATTTCCAATCACTGTAAATCTGTCGATGCAAGCCAAGGTGAATTGAGCTGCCGCTGTAACGGTGCTTTTCTCAGGCTAATTGGCCTGCTTGACGCCGTTTGCGGCGTGCAAGCAAGCTATCAGGGCAGTACCGTGTTTTTGAATCGGCCATAGCCACATTTGGCGCCAGAGAGGTAAGGCAAGCGGTGCCAATTTTGGCGCCTGACTCCCGGCAAACAAAAAGGGCGCCGAAGCGCCCTTTTTGTTGTTACCAAAGCTCCAATTACTTGGAAGCCTTGCGACGGCGTACTGCGCCAAGCCCCAGCAGGCCCAAGCCCATCAAGGCGATGGAGCCAGGTTCCGGAACGACGCGCACCAAGAACGCATCGCCGCCCGAGCCAACGCTAGCGTTAATACAGAAATCTCCAGCAACTGCCGTTGTGAATGCACAGGCTACTGGTCCGCTGACACCGGTGACATTGTTGTTTGTCACAGCCTCAAACAGAACGTTTCCGGCCAGAAGATCTGACTGCAACGACACACCGCCCAGGGCAATGGTTTTGTCCAAAATATCAAAACCTCCGCCAAGAGACTTGAACGCCCCACCCAAAATTGCGCCCAGCAGGGTGGAGTCTCCGTTGATGCCGCCAATCACGGCAGTCGATCCAAAATTACCGCCGATACCCACGACCGTGCCACCTGCATAGGGGCCACCCAGACCACTAATCGAGAAGCTGCCGGAATCGAACGAATACTTGAAACCGCCGCCGGGATTCAATGCCGTTACGTGTCCCGATACTGGACCAAACGTAATAGTCAAAAAGTCCCCCAGGAAAGACGGCGATCCGCTATCTCCTGCCCCTACGACGTTTTCGGGGGTATAAGTGACGCTGAACTGTACACCGGACTCCGTAAACTTTGCTCCGACAAATGCATTGCCCAAGCCATTCACCTCTTGTTGAACAGTTGCGGTGCCGCTGATCAGGTTGAGACGGCCAATGCCTGTAGTGCTAGCCACCCCAAAAGGGATGGCGGGCGTGATGAGTTGCCAGCCGTCCAGAACGACGAACCCGGCCGACGCAGACAGGCTGGCGGTTGCCATCACAGCTGCAGCGGCAACGGTCCGCAAGACGCTTTTGATTTTCATAAAATTCTCCATTGCTGTTGAGTTGAAAGTGGACAACTTGCTTTGTGTGAGTGGTCCGCCGGAAGAATATAAGCAACCATCATGCCAAAAGTTAGGTCTCTTTAAGAATCAATGACTTACTGAGCAATCTAGCCTCAGGGCTTTTTTGTTAAGTTGGCGTTGTAAAGAAATTCGACGGAGTCTTTTCACGTTTTGGATTGTCGATTGCCAAGAACGAACGGCGCACCATCTTTGTCTGGCCGTGAAGCGGTCCTTAGAAACCAATCACAAAGGCAGCGCAGAACCGCAAAACCGCAAAAAAAGCAACTTCCGCTCAAGACCTGGACGTACCCATCTCCACTTAAGTCTTGGCGATAACGTGCATGGGTTTTACATCGACTAATGGTGTCAAAAAAAGCCAATCGGCGGCTATCTCATGAGGTCTGCCAAATCCAGCCGGATTGATCGGCTGGTGGGCGTCACGGATGTGCCGACTCGGGCGAAAAAACCAAATGGATCGGCGATATCGGCTTTGGCGATGCGTTCAAAATCATCAGATAGTTGCAATGCTTGGTCTGATAATCCCGGCTCTTTGGAAAAACTACGCCCGGAGCGGGCATACCAACGAAAAATCACTGGCGTCATTTCCGGCTGAAAATGCAGTCCCTCGCGGGTTGCCGTCAGCCATACACGCTGCCAAGTGACCCCTAGCCGCACCCAGTCGTCGAGTTGTTGAGGTGCCTGCTTCGGTTGCACGAGCAGATGCGCCGCACAAAACAGACCCGGCAGAAGATCGAGCTGGATCCGCGGAGCAATAGTGCCACCCAAAAACCGGTTAAAAAACCTTACACGCTCCCAGCTTTGCATCACCCACTCCATGAGCCGTGCGGTGGCCGGGTCTACGCCGACCGCCTGTTCGGGGATGCGGTCTTTGCTAAATCTGGCACGCCACTCAATGATGTCCTTGTGGACTGGATAGGCCTCAGGGCAGGTGAGGCGGATCTTCGCGCTATTCCATAGCAGACCGGCTACCTGCAGACGTTCGGACCAACGTTCGAAAAAGCGAATACGTACACCATCCCCTGCCGCGGCAACCAACGCCTGGCGTTGGGCATCCGTCAGTGGTTTAATTTTCATCGGCCGGCGCTGCACAGTGCGGCTTTCAATGCAATCGAATAGCACATCTTTCGGCAAGGTCGGGTCAGCGGTAAATCGAACGTCGTATACCGGATTGCGGTGCTCGCCAGCGGACGTGGATTGCCAGCCGCTGCGCAATCCAAAACCGGTGGCGGCAATACGCATGGTTTCCAGCAAAGCACCATGGGCGATGTGGCTTGGGTGCCCATCGAAGTCGTAAAGGATATGGTCGCGGGTGTCGGAGCCGTGAACCCGCACATGCGCATCGCCGACGATTTCGAAACGCCAAGGTTGCGTGTTGTCCCCACTCGGCGCCCAGCGCGTGAGCTCGAGAATTTGGGTTAAGGTGTCGGCGTGGCTAATCACGCCGATGACCTTAACATAGTATGGTCCCCGGGGTGGACCGCGATTTACCCTGCGGGCACAATACAAAAGCTCGCATATTCAAGGCTTTTCATGACTGCTTCCATCCCATTTCATTACGACCGGGCTTTCTCACGAAATATAGGCTGGGTCACCGAGGCTGAACAGGCCAAACTCAGAGGTGCGCGTATCGCGATTGCCGGCTTGGGCGGTGTCGGTGGGGCGCATTTGCTCACGCTCAGCAGGTTGGGCATCAGCAATTTCAATATTTCGGACTTTGATGAATTTGATGTCCACAACCTGAACCGCCAGGCTGGTGCTTTCATGCCATTCATGGGGAAATCGAAGATTGATACCCTGGAGCAGTTGGCGCGCGACATCAATCCTGAATCAAACATCCGGCTGTTTCCCAAAGGCGTACAGCCTGACAACGTGGACGAGTTCCTGCGTGGTGTGGATGTTTATGTTGACGGTCTGGATTTCTTTGCTCTGCCGGCACGCCGCATGGTCTTTTCCAAATGCCGTGAAAAGGGGATACCGGCGCTGACTGCGGCACCACTTGGAATGGGCACCGCGTTCCTTTATTTCAGCCCAACCGGCATGAGTTTTGAAGACTATTTCAAAGTGGACGGGCATGAGTCCCACGAGCAATACGCCAGGTTTATTGCTGGCTTGTCGCCCGCGATGGTGCAACGCGATTACCTCGTTGCCCCCGAATCCGTCAATTTTCAGGAGAAGCGTGGCCCTTCGACAGTGATGGCGTGCGACCTGTGTGCTGGCGTCATGGGCACTTCGGCGCTCAAAGTCTTGCTGGGTCGTGGCTCCATCAGGGCTGCGCCTTGGGGGATGCATTTTGATGCCTACCACCAAACGCTCAAACACACTTGGCGGCCCTTTGGCAATTCCAATCCATTGCAGCAATTGCTGCTGAAATTCATTCGGCCAAGATTGCGTGGCGCTACTGGCAACTGAATTCTGCCCGATCGATTGGGGTGACGGTGTGCGCCACGTTTTTGACAGCGCCTAATGCTCTCTTGTTTGATCACTTCGCGTCGTCTGGCATAGGTTTGTGAACTAGTTGCTCGTATGTCACAAGACTGGCTTGAATGCTTGATTTGTTCGGGCCAGACTGGGCAAATGCGCTATATTCTCCGGTTGAATACAAGCGTCTACGCACCAGCCTAACGAGGGAACAGCGATGAAAGATTCCGGTAGTTCTGCCATTTGGTTTGCGCGTCGTATGGCGTTTGTCCTGTTAGCTGTATTTGTAGCGGGATGCGCATTCAATTCGCCCAAATATCCGCCTGCACCTGCTGCTGCTGCAACTGCAGACTACAACTATATCGTCGGGCCAGGTGATTCTTTGAACATTACCGTGTGGCGCAACCCGGAGTTGTCCATGTCTGTACCAGTCCGGCCTGATGGAAAGGTGGTCACTCCTCTTGTCGACGAACTCGTGGCCCAAGGCAAAACTTCGACCGAGATCGCGCGTGACGTAGAGAAGGCACTCGCCAAGTTCGTGCGCGACCCGATCGTCACGGTGATTGTTACGGGGTTCATTGGTCCATATAGCGAGCAAATTCGTGTGGTGGGCGAGGCGGCAAAACCACAGGCCCTGCCTTACAAGCAGAAGATGACTTTGCTCGATGTGATGATTGCGGTGGGTGGCTTGACTGATTTTGCCGACGGTAACGCTGCCTCTATTTTGCGGGCTTCGGAAGGGGAGAAGCAATACACGGTTCGCATCAAGGATTTGATTAAACGCGGGGACATGTCGGCCAATGTTGAAATGAAGCCCGGTGATATTTTGATTATTCCTCAGGGCTGGTTTTAGTTGCATCGCGAACTGTTTTTGAGCAGCTACCCAGCTATGTTCCTTTTCATTTCTGACGGCATTGACTTCTTCTGATGGAAGAGTTGCTTGGGCAAGTAGTTTCGGTCTTGAAGGGCATGTGGAAGCACCGCTGGCCCGGCTTGGCGGTTGCCTGGTTTGTAGCCGTGGTTGGCATTGTGGTTGTGTTGGCTGTGCCCGACAAATACGAGGCGACGGCCCGTATTTTTGTTGACACACAGTCCATTCTCAAACCGCTAATGTCTGGTTTGGCTGTGCAGCCAAATGTTGAACAGCAGGTGACCATGTTGAGCCGTACTCTCATAAGTCGGCCCAATGTCGAGAAACTGATTCGGATGGCCGACCTTGATCTGGCCAGCACGTCAAAGGCCGCGCAGGAGGCATTGATCGAGCGGCTGACAAAAACGCTGGAAATCAAAACTGCCGGGAGGGACAACCTGTACACGCTTGCATATCGCGACGAAAGCCCCGACAAGGCAAAGCGTGTAGTTCAATCGTTGGTGTCCATTTTTGTGGAGTCCAGCCTTGGCGAAACCAGAAAGGACTCCGACACCGCCAAGAAGTTTATTGAGGAGCAAATCAAGACCTATGTTGCCAAGCTTGAAGAGGCCGAAACACGCCTCAAGGAGTTCAAACTGAGGAATATGGAGATTCAGAACGGCGAAGGCAAGGACATGACATCCAAGGTGGCAGAGGTCACAGCACAGTTGAACCAGGCGAAGCTGGAGTTGCGGGAAGCCGAAAATGCACGTGATTCCGCCAAACGCCAGATAGACGCGGAGAGGTCTCAATCTGCGAATGTGACTACCAGGAGCATTCTTCAGGAGTCAGCCATCCAAGTCTCAACTCCCGAGATTGACGCACGGATCGCCGCGCAAAAGCAGAGCCTGGATGGACTGCTTCAGCGCTTCACTGATCAGCATCCGGATGTGGTTAACGTGCGAAAACTTATCAAGGATCTTGAGGATCAGAAGCGGAAAGAGACGCTTGAACTCCGCAAGACGGCAATGGCGAACCCGATGACAGGCCCCTCTGCGAGTATGAGTCTGGCGGCGCAGGAGTTGGGGAAGATGCTAGCGGCCTCTGAGGTGCAGGTGGCTTCTTTGAAGGCCAGGGTGGGCGAATATGAGTCCAGGCTGGGTCGTGCCCGCGAACTGATGAAAACAGCGCCGCAAATTGAGGCCGAGTTCGCCCAGCTTAACCGCGACTACGGCATTCACAAGAAGAATTACGAAGACCTCGTGTCGCGCCGTGAATCGGCGGGTTTGTCCGGCGAGTTGGACAGCGCATCAGGTGTGGCGGACTTTCGTTTGATCGATCCCCCACGCGCGTCCACCAAGCCAGTGGCGCCCAACCGCCTGTTGTTGCTGCCGGTAGCCATGGTTGCTGCGATTCTTACGGGCCTCGCGGTAGCTTTTGTGTTAAGTCAGCTAAAGGCAGTCTTTTTTGACGCACGTGCTGTTCGCAACACAATTGGTTTACCAATTCTTGGCGTTGTTACTTTGGTGCGCACGGACGCTGCGCGCAGCCGTGACCGACGGGATTTGAAACGGTTCGGATTTGCTTCCAGCGGCTTGCTGGCCGTGTTTGTTGCCGCCGTGGTTGCTTTGACCATTTTGGCGCAGCGGGTCGGATAAATTTACATGAGCAGCCTGATTGAAAAAGCGACCCAGCGGTTGGAGCAGCTCCGCCGTGCCGGGGCCGCCATGCCGGACAAGGTAAGTGCCGAGCCCGCTGCCGCCAAGCCAGAGGTAGTTGAGGCGCTCCAGGTTGCTGTCAGTCTGCCAGAGGTAAAGCCAGCAACTGCGCTGCCGGTTCAGGTCTCCCAGCGGGTTGAGATTGACCTTGAAGGCCTTGCTGCTGCCGGAATCGTGAGTCCAAATGCGCCTCGCTCGCAAATTGCCGATCAGTACCGCGTGATCAAGCGTCCCCTGGTCAGCAACGCGATGGGCAAGGGGCCAACAATTATTGAAAATGGTAACCTGATCATGGTTACGAGTTCCGTTCCCGGAGAGGGTAAGAGCTTTACAGCCATCAACCTTGCTATAAGCATCGCGGCGGAACTGGACAACACCGTCATGTTGGTAGATGCCGATGTTGCGCGTCCGTCGGTCTTGCGTGTTCTGGGGCTACCCGCCGGGCCAGGCTTGCTGGACCTGCTGCTCGACAACTCGGCGGAGTTGTCGAGCATGCTGTTGAAGACCAATATCGACAAATTAAGCATATTACCCAGTGGGACACCGCATGCCCGCGCTACGGAGATGCTTGCCAGTGACGCGATGACGGCTTTGTTGGCGGACATGGCCAAGCGGTATACGGACCGCATCATCGTCTTTGACTCCCCTCCCTTGTTGTTGACTACCGAGTCGCGGGTATTGGCTACCCATATGGGACAGATCGTTATGGTTATCCACGCGGAAAAGACTCTGCGATCGGATGTTCAGGACGCATTGGCTACGATCGAGGCTTGTCCCGTAAAAATGATGGTGTTGAATCAGGCGCGCACCACTGCATCAGGAGGCTACGGCTACGGCTACGGGTATGGCTATGGCTACGGAAACAAGGCTGCTTAGCCGGATCTGCCACAGCCATGAAAAATCGCCTGTTCGTAGTCGCAAGCAAGCAGTGGGTTGGCGTGAAATTGCCGGTTCTGGAAAGTCTTGCCGCAATGTTTGTTGGAATACTTCCCGCAGCGGCGCAATCTCCGCCCGCTGTTGAGGGGGGTAGCACGGGGAAGTTGTCCATAGTGCCGCGCGTCTCGGTCAGTGAGACGCTTACCAATAACGTGTTCCTGAGCGGCTCTGGCAGGAAAAGTGAATTGATCACCCAAATCAGCCCCGGAATACGCATCGTCAGCCGGGGCGGCCGTATTTCCGGGTCGCTGGACTACTCCCTGGATGAACTTCTGTATGCTAACGGCTCATCTGGTACCAGATCTCTGAACGCGCTGAATGCTACCGGAACCATGGAGGTCATTGACAAGAGTGGCTACGTTGACTTCAGTGGCGTTGTGTCTCAGCAAGTGATTTCAGCGTTTGGGGCCCCGACGTCTGGCCTCACCGCGCTGAATGGAAACAGTGCTGAGACATCCGTTTTCAGGATTTCACCACATATGCGCGGCAGAATTAGCGGGTTCGCGGACTACGAAGCGCGTTACAGCCTGAGTTCAAGCCGTAGCGCCGCGACGTTTATGTCGGATGTTGATTCGCAAGACATGTCTGTGAAATTGAATAGCACGGGAAGTCGTGTCGGATCGGGGTGGACATTTGGTTTCAACCGGCAGAGCTTTGATTACACCCTCGGCCGTTCGACACAGGCGCAGCAAGTCAGCGGCCAGCTGAACTACCCGTTCAACGAGCAATTCGGCGCCTATGTCAAAGGCAGTCACGAGTCCAATAATTATGTGGTCACGACCGCGCAGCAGGGCAATTCGACTGCCCTGGGCATTAACTGGACCCCAAACGAGGATGTCAGGGTCAGTGTCGACAAAGGCAGCGATGGATCGTATGGAGTTGTCGCCTCGTGGAATCCTTCGAAGCGGACCAACGTGGCCGTTACCCGGGAGCGGCGTCTCTATGGCGAAACGCACAGCATCGCGTTGTCTTATCGGACGCCCAATACGGCCTGGGCGTTCAGTGATGTCAAAACTGCAGTTACAAATTCTGGACAGTCGTCAGCCGCTTCCGCGCCATCTCTGTACGATGTCCTGTACAGCCAGTTTATCGCGACGGAACATGATCCCGTGAAACGCGAGCAATACGACGCGTCCTTGCAGGCCAATGGCATCAAACCAAACGCGACCGCTGTGAGCGGTTTCCTCGCCTCGTCTGTCTCGTTGCGGCGTCAACAGCAGTTGTCGTTCGCCGTGTTCGGCGCGCGCAGCACGGCGTCTTTTGCCGCAACAAGAAGCAGTAATTCAAGGCTCGATTCCTTGGCGACGGGCGTAGACGATTTTTCAAATTCCCCAGTGGTAACGCAGAATGGATTAAGCGCCAATTTCTCCTATCGCCTGACCCCCAGAGCGCTGTTAAGCATAATTGCGGCGCGCCAGGTATCGACCGGATCCCTGGGCCAGGCGGGTACATCATTGCGGTCCGTCAATGTCAATCTCTCTACCAATTTGACCAAGGAGACTTCTGCCAGCGTCGGTGCTCGAAAAGTCGTTTTTGACAGCACCACCGCGCCGTACACCGAGACAGCCGTGATCGGCAGTTTGAATGTGCAGTTCTGATTCATGTACGAAGCTTTCTACGGGCTGAACAGCAAGCCTTTCCAACTCAACCCCGACCCCAGTTTCTACTTTGGCAGCAAGCAGCACAGGCGGGCCAAGGCGTATCTCGAATATGGGCTGCTGCGCAACGAGGGCTTCATCGTCATTACCGGGGAAATCGGCGCTGGCAAGACAACCATAGTCCGCGGCCTGCTCGATAGCATGGAGGGTAGCGGGGTTACGGCCGCGAACCTGGTCAGCACCCAGCTCGACGCCGAAGACACCTTGCGAATGGTCGGTGCCGCGTTTGGAGTGCGCGTCAAAGACGTATCCAAGGCTGATCTGTTGATGGCGCTGGAGGCTTTTCTGGTGACGCAGGTCAGTGAAGGCAAACGAAGCCTGCTGATTGTTGACGAGGCCCAAAACCTTACGCCGCGTGCCGTGGAAGAACTCAGAATGTTGTCGAATTTCCAGTTCGGCAAGCAGGCGTTGTTGCAGACGTTTTTGGTGGGCCAGCCGGAGTTTCGGGAAATATTGCAGCACCCCAACATGCAACAGCTCAGGCAGCGTGTCACCGCCACTTGCCATATCGGGCCGCTGGATGTCGATGAGACCAGGGGCTACATCGAGCATCGGCTTAAGTGCGCTGGAGGCACGGGGCGCCCCGCGTTTGACGCGGCTGCATTCGAACTAATTTTCAAAGCCACTGCGGGCATTCCACGGCGCATCAACTCGGTGTGTGATCGTTTGTTGCTGCTTGGATTTCTGGGCAACAAGGAGAACCTCTCGGTGGAAGACGTCGATGAGGTAGTCAGGGAAATGCATGACGAGGCGGGCGGTTCCGCCAACCGGCATGCCTCGGTGAGAGCTTTTCTGGACAGTTCTGCGCAGAACACGGGGCCAGACTTGATCGTTGATATTGACCTCGCGAAGCTGCAGGGCGCGGGTGCCTTGGTGGATGGTTTGTCGAGCCAGCTAGCCAATCTTGGCGCGGAGCAGCAGGGAGACCGATTGCAACGCCTTGAACGCAGCATGCTGCGCCTGGAGCGCGTTAACCTGGAAATTCTGGGGATGCTGCAAAAACTCGTCGGGTCATTAAGAAAGTAGTGGCGGTTTCCATGTCCCAAGCTCCACCCATCAATGCCTTGACGATCGACGTCGAAGACTACTTTCAAGTTTCTGCATTTGCGCCTCATATCGAGCGATCAAGCTGGGATGCATGCGAATGCCGCGTCGAGCGCAATGTGGGCCGAATTCTGGAAATGTTGTCTGCAACGCAAATCAAAGCCACGTTTTTTACGCTTGGCTGGCTTGCCGAACGTTACCCCCAATTGGTGCGCCGCATTGTTCAGGAAGGGCACGAGTTGGCCAGCCATGGATACGGGCACGAGCGCGCCAGTGATTTGTCCGAACATGCCTTTCTTCAGGACATACAGCGCGCAAAATCTTTGCTGGAAGATATTGGTGGGGTCGAAGTAAAAGGCTACCGCGCACCCAGTTTTTCGATTGGCGAAGGCAACCTGTGGGCCTTTGACTGCCTGGCGGGAGCTGGCTACCGGTACAGCTCCAGTATTTATCCTATCCGCCATGACCACTATGGCATGCCCGATTCCCCGCGCCACGTCTATGAAGTCCGGCCCGGCCTGCTCGAAGTGCCTATAACTACCCTCCGCATGTTCAATCGCAATTTCCCCTCGAGCGGTGGCGGGTATTTCAGGCTGTTGCCTTACCAGCTATCGCGCTGGATGCTCAACCGTGTCAACGTGGAAGAGCGCCGGCCCGGCATTTTTTACTTTCACCCTTGGGAAATAGACACCGGGCAGCCACGGATTGCCGGCATCAGCAGCAAGACGCGTTTTCGGCATTACGTCAACATCGGCCGCATGGAGGGTCGCTTGAAGCAACTCCTGGGCGACTTCAGCTGGGGCCGCATGGACAATATTTTCCTGGACAAGGCGCACCAGCAGTTGCCAGGCGCGGCGGCCATCGTGTGAGCGCCGCCCGGTGTTGAAAGTCCAGCGTCTCACGTTTGAGGATTCCGCCAGCGCAAGTCTGTGGGACGCGTTCGTGATGACTTGCCCGGGTGCGACATTTTTTCACCGCGCGGGTTGGCAAAAAATCATCCATGATGTGTTCCGCCATGACACCTATTTTTTGTACACCGAGGTCGATGGCCGGATAAATGGCGTGTTGCCGCTGGCACATGTTCATAGCCTGCTTTTTGGCAATTCGCTGGTGGGTCTGCCATTCGCGGTTTATGGCGGGGTCGCGGCCACCACGCCAGAAGCGGCCGACGCGCTTGAGGCCGAGGCCCAGGCGATTGCACGGCGTCTTGGGGTCGCACATCTGGAGTTGCGTAACGTGAGACCGCGCCATGCTGATTGGCCTGTGCAGGATCTGTATGTGACGTTTCGCAAGGAGATATTTGCTGACGAAGAGGCCAATATGCTGGCTATACCGCGCAAGCAGCGGGCCATGGTCCGCAAAGGTATCAAGAATGGCTTGATCAGTGCTACAGACGGCGGAGTCGAGAAGTTTTTTGCGCTGTACGCCGACAATGTGCATCGCCACGGCACACCTGCGATGCCGAAGCGTTACTTCAAGGCACTACTGGCTGAGTTTGGCGCCGATTGTGAGGTACTCACGGTCACCGGCCCGGACGGGCGACTACTCAGCAGCGTGCTAAGTTTTTATTTCCGTGACGAAGTGTTGCCTTATTACGCGGGTGACGACGAGTCGGCACGGGACTTGGCGGCCAACGATTTCAAATATTGGGAGTTGATGCGCCGCTCGTGCGCCAGCGGGCTCAAAGTGTTTGACTATGGCCGCAGCAAACAGGGCACGGGCTCATTTGCATTCAAGAAAAACTGGGGCTTCGTTCCGCTGCCCCTGCATTACGAATATTGCCTCTATAAGCGCGACACCATTCCTCAAAACAACCCTTCCAACGCAAAATATAAGCTGTTGATCGAAACTTGGCGGCGTATGCCGATAGGCTTGGCCAATTGGCTGGGCCCGTTTATCGTGCGTAGTCTGGGCTGAGCAATGGCCAACCTGTTGTACCTGGTCCACCGCTTGCCATTCCCGCCGAACAAGGGCGACAAGGTCCGTTCGTACCACCTGCTCAAACATCTGGCCGCCAAGCACAGGATATTCTTGGGCACCTTTGTTGACGATCCCGAGGATGAACAACACGTTGGCACCGTGCGGGCCATGTGTGCAGGTGTTTACGTAGCCGGACTTGACCCCCGCATTGGCAAGCTGCGCAGTGTGACTGGTTTCCTGAGCGGTCAGGCCTTGGGCCTGGGTTATTACCGGGATGCGGGCATGAAAGCGTGGATTGCACAGACCCGGGCCAACCACAAGATCGATGCCACCGTGGTTTTTTCTTCTGTGATGGCGCAGTACGTACCGCATGGGTCGTACACCATGGCGGGGCCTTTGCTGGTGGATTTCGTCGATGTTGACTCTGCCAAGTGGACGCAGTATGCCGCGCAGCACCGCTGGCCTTTGTCGTGGGTGTACGCGCGTGAAGGCCGGTGTCTCTTGGCCTACGAGCGGGCGCTCGCGATGCGTGCCCGCCGCTCGTTTTTTGTGACCGGGAGCGAAACTGCGCTCTTTCAGCGCCTGGCGCCCGAATGCGTGGATGTGGTCGAGACGATGTGCAACGGTGTGGACGCAGATTTTTTTTCGCCTGACCCGTCCCGTGCCACCCCCTTTTCCGGCACGCCAATGCCAATCGTTTTTACCGGCGCAATGGATTACTGGCCCAATGTCGATGCAGTCACCTGGTTCGTGGCGGATGTCTTGCCTTCCCTGCTCCAAGTTTGTCCCGAACTGTGTTTTTACATCGTGGGCCGCAGTCCGCCGCCCGCAGTGTTGTCATTGGCCAGCGACTCTGTAGTTGTGACCGGCACGGTGCCGGATGTCCGGCCCTATTTGCAGCATGCTGCCGTTGTGGTGGCCCCGATGCGTGTTGCGCGTGGCGTCCAGAACAAGATTCTCGAGGCCATGGCCATGGCCAGGCCGGTGGTTGCAGCACAGGACTGCGTGGACGCAATCGGATCGCGGCACACAGGGGAGTTGGTAGCTGCCAGTACAGCGCAGGAATATGTACACGCGATCCAGACCTTGTTGCATCAGCCACAACATGCGGCCGCAGTGGGTGCCGCAGGCAGGTTGTGTGTGGTGCAGCGCTATAGCTGGGGTGCGCATATGGCGGGCATTGACCGGTACTTGCCCAGCGCCGAAGGAGGCGACTGATGGACCAGCCCGGCCAATCGCACTCAGCCTCAGTTCCCTCCGGGCTGGTGCCTGGCGCTACTTCAGCAGCCTGGAGAGTTGCGCTTCCAGTCCTCGTATTGGTTTTGGCGCTCATTCTGGTGCTGTACCGCGACACAGCCGCTGCGATGGTGATCATCTGGTACCGGTCGGAAACCTTTGCCCACGCATTCGTGGTTCCTCCGATTGTCTTGTGGCTGATCTGGCGCAAGCGCCAGGAACTTGGCGCCTTGATGCCTACCCCCGCGCCCTGGGTATTGCTTGCGGTCGCGGGGATCGCTCTGCTTTGGCTGCTTGGTGACCTGGTTGCGGTCAATTCAGTTACGCAACTCGCGTTGACTGCTTTGGTGGTGCTGACCGTGCCGGCTCTGCTGGGACTGCGGGTGGCACGCGCCATTGCGTTTCCGCTCGCCTTCCTGTTTTTTGCGGTCCCCATTGGCGAATTCATGCTACCGCAGTTGATGGAATGGACCGCAAATTTCACCATCATCGCGTTGCGGATGAGCGGTATTCCGGTTTATCGCGAGGGTTTGCAGTTTGTGATCCCGTCAGGCAATTGGTCGGTGGTGGAGGCCTGCAGCGGTGTGCGGTATTTGATCGCGTCGCTCACGGTAGGCACGCTGTTTGCCTACTTGAATTACCAGTCCATCAAGCGCCGTGTCCTTTTCATAATCGTGTCGATTCTCGTGCCTATCTTGGCCAACTGGATGCGCGCCTACATGATTGTCATGTTGGGACATTTTTCGAGCAACAAACTTGCGACCGGGG
The DNA here is from genome assembly GCA_031367285.1 of Betaproteobacteria bacterium. Taxonomy (GTDB): domain Bacteria; phylum Pseudomonadota; class Gammaproteobacteria; order Burkholderiales; family Burkholderiaceae_C; genus CAISIP01. Next base: position 23,106 of record JANLPN010000194.1, read on the forward strand.
TCGACCATCTGATTTATGGGTGGGTGTTTTTTGGCGTGGTCATCATGCTGATGTTCGTTGTTGGCGCCAGGTGGTCGGAGCCGGAGAAATCGCTTGAGTCCGATGCATCGTCCTCGCCCATACGGCCGATCAGTTTGCCGGCATCCCTCCATTGGATAGTCACTGTTGCTCTGGTAGCCGTCGTTAGTCTGCCGACGCTTGCCAAGAGCATCATTGATCATGGTGCCGCTTCTGGTGAGCCTGTATTGGTGGCCCCTGCGGCGCTTGAGGCTGGCTGGAAAAAGCTTGAGACAAGTACCATCGGTTTCAAACCGGCTTTCGGGAATCCATCAGCCGAAATCAACGCCACCTACGGGAGTGCCGAAAAATTGGTTGGAGTCTATGTCGGTTATTACCGGAACCAGGATTACGAGCGGAAGCTTGTCAGCTCGAATAACGTCGTGGTCACTCTCCAAAATCCGGACTGGAGTCGCACGGCGGGTAGTGCGCGTTTGACCAGGGCTGGCGGGGAATCAGCCGAAGTGCGCGTTACGGAACTGCGCCGCCTGGGTGGAGAAACTTCGGAACGACCAGAGCGATTGGTGGTCTGGCAGATTTACTGGATCAATGGAACTTTGACCGCCAGTGACTACCTTGCCAAAGTTTATAGTGCTGCATACCGGTTGATGGGACGGGGAGACGACTCCGCAGTGATCATGGTTTATTCCGCCAAGGGCCCGACCGGCGGTGCCGATGCAACGCTGGATGTCTTCATGACGGCGAACTATGGCGCGATTGACGCCCTTTTGAGGCAGGCACGGGCGAGCAAATAGGCTCGGTAATGTTGAATTCGATGGATCTAATGGAGGTTGTGCGATGAGCGTGGTTGCAGTTATTGGTTTGGGTTATGTCGGGTTGCCGCTGGTGGTCGAATTTGGCAAACATGTTCGGACTATCGGATTCGACATCGCGGTTTCCAAGGTGGAGTCGTGCCTGCGCGGTGTCGACCCCTCGCGTGAGCTTTCAGACGACGAAATGAGCGCATCGACCCATGCGGTATATACGGCTGACGCGAGCTTGCTGGCAGAAGCCGATGTCATTATTGTGGCCGTACCAACGCCTGTAGACAATGCGCATATTCCGGATTTCCGCCCGTTGATTGGGTCCAGCACCAGCGTTGGGCGGCACATGAAAAAAGGCGCCACCGTTGTCTACGAATCCACGGTTTACCCGGGCGCCACCGAAGAAGTTTGTATCCCGGTGCTGGAGCGTGAATCCGGCATGACGTGGAAAAAGGATTTTTTTGTTGGTTACTCGCCGGAGCGCATCAATCCCGGTGACAAGGAGCACACACTCACCAGAATTCTGAAAATCGTCTCCGGCGACACGCCCGAAACGCTGGAAAAAGTGGCCCGATTGTACGAACGCATCATCGTGCCGGGTGTTCACCGTGCATCCAGTATCAAGGCCGCGGAAGCAGCCAAGGTGATTGAGAACACCCAACGCGATCTGAACATTGCGTTGATGAACGAACTTTCGATCATTTTCGACAAACTCGGCATCGACACTACCGAGGTGTTGGAGGCGGCTGGCACAAAATGGAACTTCCTGAAGTTCAAGCCAGGCCTGGTCGGCGGTCACTGCATTGGTGTTGACCCGTATTACCTGACCCACAAGGCGGAGATGCTGGGCTACAACCCCCAGGTTATTCTGGCCGGTCGCCGGATCAACGACGGGATGGGCAAGTTCATTGCCGAGCAAACCATCAAACACATGATTGCAGGTGGCAGCTACATCAAGGGTGCCAAGGTGAACGTGCTGGGCCTCACGTTCAAGGAAAATTGCGGGGATCTGCGCAACTCCAAGGTTATCGACATCATCAACGAGTTGAAGTCTTACGGCGTGGAGGTCTTTGTAACCGACCCCCAGGCGGAGTCTGTACAAGCCGTCCACGAGTATGGCGTTCCCCTGTTGCCCTGGGATGAATTGCCCCGTGCGGATGCGATTGTTGCCGCAGTCGCGCACAAGGAATTTGCCGCGCTTTCATTGGAAGACTTTGCCAAGAAACTTGTCAAGGGCGGCGCGTTTATCGATGTCAAGGCGGCTTTCGATGCGAAGGCCATCCTGGGTGCCGGCTACAAGTTGTGGCGCCTGTAAAAATCCGCGCGTTGGCCCCTGCGTTGTACCGCCGGGCCATCGCATGATGGCTGACAATCGCCCACTGGTGGTGCATGTGATGTACCGCTTCGACACTGGTGGGCTGGAAAATGGCATTGTCAATTTGATCAACCATATGGAAGCAGACGTGTATCGGCACACGATTGTTGCGTTGACCGAGGTCACTGACTTTCGCAAACGGATTGCCCGCCGCGACGTCGAGTTCATATCCCTGCACAAGCCGCCGGGGCACGGTGTTTGGCAATATCCAAAACTGTTCAAACTGTTCCGCCAACTGCGGCCACATATCGTGCACAGCCGAAACCTGGCTGCACTGGAAGTTCAGGTACCGGCCTGGGCTGCCGGCGTGCCGGTCCGGATTCACGGTGAACATGGCCGTGATGTGAGTGACCTGGACGGCAGCAGTGTCACTTACCAACGCCTAAGGCGCCTATACCGGCCGTTCGTCCACCACTACCTTGCCTTGTCGCGTGACCTGGCTGACTACCTGGTGCAAAAGGTGGGTGTTCCGGTAGACAAAATCACGCAGGTCTACAACGGGGTGGACACGCAGGGTTTCTCCGCGGCGCCAGAAGGAGCGCTGTCCATAACCGGTTGCCCTTTTGATCCGGCGCGGCATTGGCTGGTGGGTACGGTGGGACGTATGCAAACCGTGAAAGACCAGGTCATGCTGGCGCATGCCTTTGTGCAAGCCCTGGCGCTGGCCCCCCCGCTTCGGGATCGTATGCGCCTGGTCATGGTCGGGGAGGGACCCCTGCGCGAACAGGCTCTGGCCGTGCTGGGTGCCGCAGGTGTGGCCGACATGGCCTGGTTGCCTGGGGAGCGCAATGATGTAGCCCACATCATGCGCGGCCTGCATGCCTTCGCCTTGCCTTCACTGGCCGAGGGAATTTCCAATACGATCCTGGAGGCTATGGCGAGCGGCTTGCCTGTGGTCGCCACGGCGGTTGGCGGCAACGCCGACCTCGTGGAGCGAGGGCAGACCGGCCATATCGTGCCCGCTGCCGATCCAAAGGCCATGGCACTGTGTCTGGTCGAACTTGCCTCCAAGCCGGAATTGGCACGCGCCATGGGCCAGGCCGGCCGCGAACGCGTGTCAGCCCGATTCAGCATGCAGGCGATGGTCTCCACCTACCAGACTGTGTACCACCAGCAGTTGCGTCGCTTGTCCCCCGCGCAGCAAACCCACTAGACTTCATCAACACCATGTGCGGCATTACCGGAATCTTTGACACCCGCGGCGGCAGCGATATCAGCCGTGCCGTGCTGCAGCGCATGAACGACTCGCAACTGCACCGCGGTCCGGACGAAGGCAGCCTGCACTTGGAGCCTGGCGTGGGCTTGGGGCACCGGCGCCTGTCCATCATTGACATCGCCACCGGGCAGCAGCCGCTGTTCAACGAGGACGGCTCGGTGGTGGTGATCTTCAACGGAGAAATCTACAACTACCAGCAACTCATTCCCGAATTGCAGGCGCTGGGCCACGTGTTTCATACCAAGAGCGACACGGAAGTGATTGTTCACGCATGGGAAGCCTGGGGAGCGGATTGCGTCAAGCGCTTTCGCGGCATGTTTGCCTTTGCGCTGTGGGATCGCAACCAGCAAACTTTCTTCATGGCGCGCGACCGGCTGGGTGTCAAACCCATGTACTACGCCCTGCTGGACGACGGCACCCTGTTGTTCGGTTCGGAACTGAAATCCATCCTGGCCCATGGTGGTTTGCGACGCGACATCGATCCGTTGGCAGTGGAAGAGTATTTCGCCCTGGGTTATGTGGCCGAGCCGCGCACCATCTTCAAGCAGGCCAGGAAGCTACCCCCGGCGCACACCTTCCGCATCCGGCGCGGCCAGCCCTTAGGGCAGCCGGTTGAATATTGGGATGTGCGCTTTACGCTGGACAACCGTACCACGCAGGTAGAAGCCCAGGAGGAGTTGGTGCACCGTCTGCAGGAGTCGGTGCGCCTGCGCATGATTGCCGAAGTGCCTCTGGGTGCGTTCCTCTCCGGCGGTGTGGACAGCAGCGCCGTGGTTGCGATGATGGCTGGCTTATCGCGGGGCCCGGTGAATACCTGTTCCATTGCCTTCGACGACCCGGCCTTCAACGAGTCCGCGTTCGCGCAGAAGGTGGCCGACCGCTACCACACCAACCACCGTGTTGAAACCGTCAAAAGTGATGACTTTGATCTCATCGACACGCTGGCGCGCCTGTACGATGAACCCTATGCCGACAGCTCCGCCATACCGACCTACCGCGTTTGCCAGTTGGCGCGCAAACACGTGACCGTAGCCCTGTCCGGTGACGGTGGTGATGAGTCGTTCGGAGGCTACCGACGCTATCGCATGCATCTGATGGAAGAGCGCATGCGCGCCGCGTTGCCGCAATCCGTCCGGCGCTCGGTATTTGGAACGCTGGGAAAGCTGTACCCCAAAGCCGATTGGGCGCCGCGCATGTTCCGCGCCAAAACCACGTTCGAGGGTATCGCCCGCAGTTCGGTCGAAGCCTATTTCCACAGTATGTCTTTCATTCGGGAGCCGTTGCGCAGCCAGTTGTACAGCAACTCCTTCAAGGCGGAACTGGGCGGCTATTCGGCGCAAGACGTGTTTGACCGGCATGCCGGCCGCGCGGGAACGGATGATCCGCTGGCCTTGATCCAGTACATCGACATGCATACCTACCTGGTGGGTGACATCAACACCAAGGTCGACCGCGCCAGCATGGCCCACTCGCTGGAAGTGCGAGAGCCGCTGATGGACCACGAACTGGTGGAGTGGCTGGCAACACTGCCGTCATCCGTCAAGATGCATGGTGCTGAGGGCAAGTACATTTTCAAGAAATCCATGGAGCCCCACTTGCCGCCGGACGTTCTCTACCGGCCAAAGATGGGTTTCGCCGTGCCGCTGGCGCGATGGTTTCGCGGGCCTTTGCGGGGCAGGGTACGCGAGGCGCTATTGGGCAGCCATATGTCCGAATCGGGTTTGTTCGACACGGGCGCGATCCGGCAACTGGTTGAACAGCATGAGTCCGGCGCTCTGGACCACAGCACGCCGATCTGGACCTTGTTGATGTATGACGCCTTTTTACGCAATGTAATGAAATAGTTTTGCCAGCCGCCAGACGGGCGTACTGAATACAAGAATTTCTGTGAAAGACCTTGAATGAAAATATCGGTTTTTGGCCTGGGTTATGTGGGTGCGGTCTCTTGTGGCTGCCTGCCCGAATTGGGGCATGAGGTGGTTGGAGTGGATACCAATCCACTCAAAATCAAGATGATCAACGATGGTCAGTCCCCCGTTGTAGAGGAAGGCATCAATGAGTTGATCTCCGCGGCGGTCAAGGCAGGCAAGCTGCGCGCTACCAACGACGTGGAGTACGCGGTTTTGAACTCCGAGGTGTCTCTCATCTCCGTGGCTACGCCGTCCAATCCAAACTACTCGCCCAATTTGACGGCTGTCGATGAGGTGATCCGCTCCATCGGGGCCGTGTTGCGCAAAAAGGTGGGGCCGCATGTGATCGTGTTGCGTAGCACAGTTCCACCGGGCACCACGGCAAGTCGCATCCTGCCAATCCTGCTGGAAAGCTCCGGTCGCAGCATTGGCCAAGGCCTGTCACTGGTTTTCAACCCGGAGTTTTTGCGCGAAGGCTCGTCGGTCAAGGATTTTCACAACCCGCCACAAACCGTGGTCGGCAGCCTCGACGAGTCAGGTTATGCGGCGATGGAGCAAATGTATGCTGGCCTGCCCGGCGCATTTGTTCGCACGTCCACGGAGGTGGCCGAGTCGGTCAAGTACCTGTGCAATGTTTTCCATGCACTCAAAATTGTGTTTGCCAATGAGGCCGGATCGGTCCTCAAAGCGAGTGGCCTGGACGGGCGGGAAGTGATGAAGATTTTTTGCCAGGATACCCAGCTCAATATTTCCGCGGCCTACTTGCGTCCGGGTTTTGCATTCGGTGGCTCTTGCCTGCCAAAAGAGGTAAAGGGATTTTTGACCCTGGCGCGTGACTTGAACGTACCTATTCCGGCGCTGGGTGGCCTGCTCGACAGCAACGACGCACATATCAAGCGGGCCTATGATTTGATTGCCCGCGACGGCCGGCGCAAGGTAGCGCTATTTGGTCTGGCCTTCAAGCCGGGCACCGACGACATGCGTGACTCTCCGCTGGTGGCTTTGGCCGAGAGGTTGTTGGGCAAGGGCTTTGACATTGCCATCTACGACGGATTCGTCAAACTCAGCCGCCTGTTGGGCAAAAACAAGGAATTCATCGAACGTGAGATTCCGCACCTCGACCGTTTGCTGCGTGAATCGGCAGAGGCCACCTTGCACGACGCCGAGGTGATTGTGGTTGGTCATGCCGACGCACAGGCCCGCAAAACCATTGTTGCGCGGGCGCATGGCCGCAGAATTGTTGATTTGTCCGGCTATGCCGAACTGAGCGACATCCCTGGTGCCGACTATGAGGGGATATGCTGGTGAATTCGGCCAAGCCACGGCTGGCGTTTGTTTCCCCGATTTTTCTGTTTCCCAACGATGCGGGCGGGAAAATCCGGACGACGAACATTCTGCGTGGCATGAAAGGTGGCGCGTTTGACATCACTTTGGTGAGTGCCGCGACTCCCGGCCAGGTAGATAGATGGGGTGCCGAAATCGAAGGCGTCTGTGATGCGTTCATTGCCTGGGCGCCTGGGGTCGGGAAGCCTAAATGGATGCGCGCCATGGACCTGCTGGACAGATTGCCAGTTAATGTGACCGTTGACCGCACCGCCAGTGGTATGGCGGCCGTACAAGGCATTGCGGAGTCTCCTGGCATTGACGTGCTTGTATTTGATTTTGTGCATTCAGCCGTGTTGTGGCCAACCGGCCTGCCGTGTGCGAGTGTGTGTTTTACGCATAATGTGGAGGCGGAGATTTTCGCGCGCCATGCCAAGCTGGCCGCCGACCCGCTGCGACGCTGGTTGTGGTCTTCCCAGCACCGGAAGATGCAACGCTTTGAGCGCGAGGCGCTGGCCCGCTTTACGGCGGTAGTCGCGGTTTCGGACCGGGACGCCCGCTTCTTTCGCGACGAATATGGTCTTGCCCATACCCTGGCCATACCAACCGGCGTGGATCTTGATTTCTTCTCCTGGCAGGAGCCACCGCCAGTCGATGCGGCACGACCTCCTACGGTTGTTTTTACCGGCTCCATGGATTGGGCCGCCAACATCGACGGCGTGCAGTATTTCCTCAAGGAAGTCTGGCCGCTGGTGCTGCAGCACCAACCGGATGCGCGATTTGTCGTGGTGGGACGCAATCCTCCCGGCCCACTGGTTGCATTGGCGCGAACCATGCGCAACGTTGAATTTACCGGCTTTGTCGATGACGTGCGGCCCTATGTGCGCGCGGCGCATGCGTTCGTGATTCCGCTGCTGGTGGGAGGCGGAACGCGCATCAAGGCATTTGAAGCCATGGCCATGGGCTGTCCCGTTGTATCCACGTCGATTGGAACGGAAGGCCTGGGCGCCGAGCCGGAGGTGCATTTTCTGGAGCGCGACGGGCCGCGGGAAATGGCACAGGCGGTACTTTCATTGTTGGCGGATCAGGACTTGCGCCACAAGCTGTCGGCGCAAGCCCGGGCTATCGTGGAGCAGCGTTTTGGCCACCATGTGGCAGCCAGGGCATTCGAGGAAATCTGCAAACATGCATTGGCCCGCCACGGGTTTGGGCGCCCGGAGCGTGTTGCGGAGTTTGCCGAAGGCACGTAAGAGAAGCTGCTGCATATGGCCGTAAGGATTCTCACTTTTTCCACGCTCTTTCCTAGCAGCGTACGTCCCGGCCACGGCATTTTTGTAGAAACCCGTTTGCGCGAACTCGTGGCGAGCGGGAAGGTGGAGTCCCGCGTTATCGCGCCAGTGCCATGGTTTTTCTCCACCAATCCGAAATTCGGCGAATACGCAAGAATTGCCCGAACTCCCCTGCGCGAAGAACGCAACGGACTGGACGTGCAGCATCCGCGCTATTTTCTGCCGCCCAAGGTGGGCATGAATGTGGCTCCGCTGGCCCTCGCAACGGGGGCTTTGCCGGCGGTCAGGCGCCTGCTCAACGAAGGCTACGATTTTGACGTGTTCGACGCCCACTACTACTACCCTGACGGCGTGGCGGCAGCCTTGCTGGGCTGGTACTTCAAAAAGCCATTGACCGTGACGGCGCGTGGCAGCGACATCAATCTCATCGCAAGCCATTCGATCCCGCGCAGATGGATGCGATGGGCCTCGACCAGGGCCGCGGCGTCGATTGGCGTGTCGCAGGCATTGACCCAGGCCATGGCGCAGATGGAGATGCCTGCTTCCCGCCTGTTGGTGATGCCAAACGGTGTGGATCTGAGGCGCTTCCGGTTGCAGGACCAGGCATCGGTACGTGCCGCATTGGGTTGGGCGGAGCGCCCGACCCTGCTCTGCGTGGGCAATCTGCTGGAGAACAAGGGGCACCATATCGTCGTCGAAGCGCTTGCCCGCCTGCCTGACTTTCGAATGGTGATTGCCGGAGAGGGCCCTGAGCGGCAGGCCCTGCACGACCTGGCGTCACGGACCAACGTGCTTGCGCGCGTGCAGTTCCTTGGTCGTGTGGACCAGGACCAACTGGCCGATTGCTACAGTGCGGCCGACATCCTGGTGTTGCCTTCCAGCCGCGAGGGCTGGCCCAACGTGTTGCTCGAATCCATGGCTTGCGGCACTCCCGTGGTGGCCACTGCGGTGGGAGGCATCCCCGAAATCGTGACCTCGCCCAATGTCGGCCGTCTGATGGCGCAGCGTACGGCGGCGCACCTTGTGGACGCGATATCGGATTTGTGGCGGCATCTGCCTGATCGCGCCGCAGTGCAGACGCGGGCCCAAGAGTGCGGCTGGCAAAGCACCACGCAGGCTCAGATCCGTCTGTTCCAACGTATTGCGGCCGGCAGCGTACCGGAGCCTGCCCATGCGTGACATTGTGCTTGGACCCGCCATCCTGGCCCTGGCTGCCTGGGGATTGCTGCATCCTTGGGTCGGAATTCTGGGTTGGACCTGGATCAGCATCATGAACCCGCACGCCTATAGCTGGCGCCTGAGCAGCTTGCCCGTGGCTGCAGCTGTTGCCGGCTCGACCTTGCTGGGAGTCCTGATCACGCGGGACCGGCGGCAGTTTTTTGTGACCCGCGAGACTGCGACCTTGATGATTTTCATGCTCTGGATGTGCATTACATTGCCGTTCTCTTTTTACTTTGACGAAAGTTTCCCCCTGTGGAACCGAGTGATGAAAATCGACCTCATGGTTGTGGCGGCCATGCTGGTCCTGTACTCCAAAAAACATATCATGCTGCTGGCCTGGGTGTTGGTGGGCTCCATCGGTATCTTTGGGGTCAAAGGCGGCCTCTTCACCTTGGCAACCGGGGGCAGCTACCGGGTTTGGGGACCTGAGGGAAGTTACATCGAAGGCAACAACGAGATTGCACTGGCCCTGGTCATGATCATCCCGCTGATGCGTTTTCTCCAACTGACCAATGGATCGAAGTGGGTCAAACGCGGGCTCACCGTATCCATGCTGTTGTGTGCGGTGGCAGCGCTTGGCAGCCAATCGCGCGGAGCCCTGCTGGCGATCTCGGCAATGGCCGGAGTGCTGTGGTGGCGAAGCGACAAGAAGTTCGGCGGACTTGTGGTGCTCATTGTTGTAGCGGTGACTCTGGCTTCGTTTATGCCGGAGAGTTGGTGGGAGCGAATGGGGACCATCAAGACCTATGACGAGGATGCGTCCGCCGGCGGGCGCATCAATGCCTGGTGGATGGCCTGGAACCTGGCAAGCTCCAATTTTCTGGGTGGCGGGTTCATGGTGTCGACGGCCGAACTGTTTGCCAAATATGCCCCCGATCCCCTGGATGTTCATGCTGCGCACAGCATTTACTTCATGGTACTCGGCGAACACGGCTTCGTGGGCTTGTTCCTGTTTCTGTTGATCTGGTTGTTTGTATGGCTTTCGGGAGGGTATTTGCGCCATGAGGGCCGCAAATTGCCGCAGACTGAATGGTTGTTCCATCTCGGATCCATGTGCCAAGTCAGTCTCGCGGGTTATCTGGTCGGAGGAGCATTTCTCAGTCTTTCCTACTACGATCTTCCCTACAACATTCTCATCCTGGTGGTGTTGGGACGGCGCTGGATTGAAGGCAAGGAGTGGATTGTTGAGGAAAAGGAGCAAGCCAGAAAACAAGCCGCACTCGAGGCGGACAATGCCAAGAAGACCCGATGATGCCGCTGCTCAAATTGCTGTTCCAGTGGATGTCACCCGCGGGTGATCGAGCCCGTTTATCGGTGCTGATATTTCACCGGGTGCTGCCGCAGCCCGACCCCCTGTTCCCGGACGAAGTGCACGCGCGCCGCTTCGACATATTGTGTGGCTGGCTGGCGGCCTGGTTTAACGTGCTTCCCCTGGACGAGGCGGTAGAGCGCCTCAAAGCCGGCACCTTGCCGGCGCGGGCCGCCTGCATTACCTTTGACGACGGATACGCTGACAATTTCCACGTGGCCATGCCTATTCTGCAGCGCCATGGCCTGACGGCCACTTTTTTCATCGCCACCGGTTTTCTGGATGGAGGGCGCATGTGGAATGACGGCATCATCGAGACCGTCCGGAGCAGCAAAGCGCCATTGCTGGATTTGTCTCCGCTGGGCCTGGGCAGCCACCATCTGGGTTCCATCGAACAGAGGAGAGCTGCCATTGCGGCCATCATCGGCCAGGTGAAATACCGTCCTGTCGTGGAGAGAGTTGCGATCGTGGAAGAAATTGCCCGCATCGCGCAGGTAACGCTTCCCCTGGACTTGATGATGACTTCCGACGAGGTCAGGGCGATGCGCCGGGGTGGCATGCAGATTGGTGCCCACACGGTGTCGCACCCCATCCTGGCGCGGTTGACCGACGAACAGGCGAGGCAAGAGGTACAGGAAAGCAGAAGCTTTCTGGAAAAGTTGCTCGGCGAGCGGGTCGGCCTGTTTGCCTACCCGAATGGCAAGCCGGGTGAGGACTATTCAACGCAAAGCGTCGATGTAGTGCGGACCCTGGGGTTCGACGCTGCCGTAAGTACCCAGTGGGGCGCGTCGGGCCAACGAGACGACCTACTGCAGATCCGGCGCTTCACCCCCTGGGATCGAACAAGACTGCGGTTCGGCGCCAGAATGATCGCTAATTTGCGTAGCGCGTCTAAGATCAAGTCGTCAGGCTGAACTGCGGAGCCTTGGCGGCAAGCCATTGCTCAAGCATCATCAAGATCCACACCATCTCGCCGTAGTATCCAGGGTGTTCAGGCAAACGTTGGGTCAGGAGGGACTGCACAAAATCCGCGCGTACCACGCCACGCCTGGCCAGGTTATGCAGCGACGCGGCGGCAAGAGCCTTGAGCGCGGGGTGCTGGTTGGCCCATACGCCGAACGGCAGGCCAAAGCCCTGCTTTTTCTTGGTGATCACCTCGTCGGGAAGGAAGCCGCGTAGCGCTTCCTTGAAGAACCAGCGCAGCTTCAGCCCCTTCAGTTTGTAGGCAGTGGGTAGCCGCTGCGAGAACGCCAGCAAGCGGTCGTCCAACATGGGAAAGCCCACTTCCACGCCCGCCAATGCAGTGGTGCCCACCACTTTTGGCAGGTCGCAATCCGCCAGGGTGTAGCGCCAGTCGAAAGCCAGCATGCGATTGACCAGGCTGTCGGTTCGCGCTTCGGACCACAGTATCCGCTGTTGCTTGATCGGCCCAAGCTGGTCAACCTGAGCCAGCAATTCAGGCGTAAGCACATCTTCCACGCCCAGCCGGAATAGCTGGTTGTAAGTCATCATCCGGTCGGGCATGGGAACCCGGGCCTGGTTTACGTAGCTGGCCGCTTTGCGCACCAGGGGAATCCCGTCCATCGCGGTAATTCTTGATGCCGGCTCCAGCACGGAGGCGCGCAGACCTGCCGGAACACGGTCGTACCAGCCAAACAAAGTTTGCTTGGCATAACGGGTATTGCCGCCGAACAGCTCGTCACCCCCATCGCCAGCCAGCAGCTTGCTGACGCCGTCTTCGCGCGCCATCCTGGCGCAGTAATAAGCCGGCAAGGCCGATGAATTGCCGAAAGGCTGGTCGTAATACGCAGCCACCGACCCTATGCTCCTAACCAGATCGTCTGGCGTCACGTAATACTCGTGGTGTTCGGTCTTGAAGTGTTTGGCCGCGATGCGGGCAAATTCCATCTCGTCGTAACCCTGCGCCTCAAAACCGATGGAGTAAGTGGCTGCGGTCTTGTCGCTGGCCTGGGCCAACATGCCCGCCACGGTAGAGCTGTCGGTGCCGCCGCTCAGGAAACAGGCTGGTTTTCCCCCGTCGAGCTGCGTTGCCACGGCGTCGTGCAGCAGCTTCCTGAATTCATCCTTGAGCAGCTCGAACGAGGCGGTCCGCGACTCATCAAAACTGGGTATCCAATACGGCGCTACCGTCAACTGGCCATTTTCAAACAGCGCATAGTGCCCCGGCGGTAAGCGGTAGACACCCTTGTAAATGGTGCGCGGCGACGGGATGACGTGAAAGTAAAGGTAGTCGAAAATCGCCTGCGGATCAATCTCCGTCCCGGCGTCCGCCAAATCATCGGCGCGCGCCGCGAACATCAGATGCCCACCCTTGACCCGGTAACACAGGGA
>JANLPN010000199.1:0-5690 GCA_031367285.1 Betaproteobacteria bacterium
AACTCCGCCGCCAGGGGCTGGATGTTGTGAAAGGCCAGGTAGGTCCAAGGGCTGGAGCAGTCAAAATAAAAGTCGATCATTTTGTTGGGTTCAAGGTGTGTTGTTTGACGTGTACGCGCCGTGGCGCGTCGGGCCGGCCACTGCACGCGAGTCCATGGGCGAAGCGCTCGCAAGCATTTCCAGGTGCGAGTTGTTGGCAAGTTGAGCAGGGCGCGATTTCAGTAGTGGTACCGGAGCTGGGCAATCAGGAGCGCTCCGCCTTCGATCCGGTAGACCATGCGATGTTCGTCAGTGATGCGCCGTGACCAGAAACCTGACAGCGCGTGTTTCAGTGGCTCAGGTTTTCCGACGCCGGAGAAAGGCTCCCGCTTCACCTCGCTGATCAGCTTGTTGATGCGCTCCACCATCCGTTTGTCCTGCTTCTGCCAGTAAAGGTAATCTTCCCAGGCTTCGTCGGCAAAGACCAGCCTCATTTGGCCAGCTTTCGCTCCACACCCTTTCCGGCACCCAACTGGGCGGCAGCCGACAGCAGACGTTTGGCATTCGAAGGGTTGCGCAACAAATACGCCGTCTCCTCGAGAGACTGGAAGTCTTCCAATGAAAGCATCACCACAGCTTGCTCGCCATTGCGGGTAATGATCAAAGCTTCATGGTCTTCGCACACGCGGTCCATGGTGCGGGCCAAATTTGCACGGGCTGAAGAATAGGTAATGGCGTCCATGGCCTCACTCCAAGTAAGTACGCGTTATTGTACAACCCGGCAATCTCCGCGTCCTCACACCGTATCGACGAACACTCGTACAAGCGCCGCTTTACTCCACGCAAGCCGACTTCGGCCTTTACCCACCCAGCCCCAGCTTTGCAGCCAGGCCGATACGCTGCAGTTTGCCCGTTGCGCCCTTGGGGATTTCGGCCAGGAACAGTATTTTCTTGGGCACCTTGAAGTCCGCGAGTTTGGTGGCGGCAAAGTCACGCAATTCGCGTTCCGTCAGTTGCTGGCCTTCGCGCAGCACCACGGCAGCGGCAACTTCTTCACCGAGCTTGTCGTGCGGCATGGCGAAGGTCACCACCTGGGCCACGGCCGGGTGGTCCATCAGTACATCGTCTACCTCGCGCGGCGAGATTTTTTCGCCCCCGCGGTTGATGATTTCTTTCAGGCGGCCGGTCAGGCTCAGGTAGCCGTCGGCGTCCAGCACGCCCTGGTCGCCGGTGCGGAACCAGCCGTTCACAAAAGCCTCGGCGTTCGCCGTAGGGTTGTTCTCGTAGCCGGCAGTGACGTTGTCGCCGCGGATCACGATCTCGCCGGTCTCGCCTGCCGCCAGCAATGCGCCGTGTTTGTCCATGATGGCCACCTCGGGGCCGGCGGCGATACCCACCGAGCCCGGGATGCGTTTTGCGGGCGGCAGCGGGCTGCTGGCCATCTGGTGCGCGGCTTCGGTCATGCCGTAGGATTCGATCAGCGGGGCATCGAATACCCGCTCCAGCTCGGCGATGACCCGCGGCGGCATGGAAGAAGACGAGGATCGAATAAACCGCAGCGGGTTGGCGGCAATCACGTCCGCGTTACCGCCGGCGCGGGACAGTATGGTCTGGTGCATGGTGGGTACGGCGGTGTACCAGGTGGGTTTGCATTCCTTCATCCACGCGAAAAACCGCAAGGCATTGAAGCCCGGCGTGCAGAAGATCTGGCTGCCCACGGCCATGGGCGCCAACACGCCGGCTATCAAGCCGTGGATATGGAACAGCGGCATCACGTGCAGCTCGCGGTCTTGCGGCGTGAGGCGCAAGGTGTTGCTGATGTTGCGCGCCGAGGCGCAGACATTGCGGTGCGACAGCGGCACGATCTTGGGCCGTGACGTGGTGCCCGAGGTATGCAGTATGAGTGCGATGTCCTGGGTTTGCGCCAGGCCACCAGATGCGGCGGTGCTCGCGGGAGCAGCGTCGCTGGCGCTTAACACGAAGTTTCCGGCGCCCTGCTTGGGCAGTGCTTGCAGGTGCACTATGCGAATACCCAGTTTCCGTGCCACGGCCAGTGCCGGCGTGTCGCTGCCTTCGGCCACGATCAAGGCCCGGGCGTCCAGGTCGCCCAGGTAAAACTCGAACTCGTCGGCGCGATACGCCATGTTCAGCGGTGCAGCCGTGCAGGCGCTGGCCACGGCCACAAAGGCGCAGGCCATCTCGGGGCAATTGGGCAACACGATGCCCACGCGGTCGCCGCGCCCAATGCCCAGGCCGTTCAGGGTTTCAGTCGTGCGCTGGATCAACTGGTGCAGGCCGCCATAGGTGAACGGCACACCACTGGGGGATGTCATGGCAATTGCGTCAGTCGCCTGCTGCGCAACCATTTCGGAAAGGGTGTTGAAGTGGGTCATGGTTAGTGCGCCAAGCTCTATGCAATACGCAGCGCCGCTTGGTGTGCCTGCAGTGTTGTGGCCAAAAGGCTGGTCAGCGCGTAGACGGCGTTGATGTTGGGGGTGGGTGTGCCGGTGATGGTGCCCAGCTCCATCACGGAGCCCACCAGAGCCTGCAGCTCCAGCGGACGCCCTTGCTCCACATCCTGCAGCATCGAGGTCTTGTGCTGGCCCACGGCCTGTGCACCGGCAATACGCTTTTCCAGACTGACCTTGAACACCACGCCGAGTTTTTCGCCTATGGCCTGCGCTTCGCGCATCATGGCGGCGGCCAGGTCGCGGGCGGGGCCGAACAGGCAGATGTCTTCCAGCGTGGCATGGGTCAGTGCGCTGATCGGGTTGAAGCTCAGGTTGCCCCACAACTTGAGCCAGATCTCGGACCGAATGTCGCTTGAGACCGGTGCCTTGAAACCGGCCTCCTTGAAGGCGGCGCTGATGGCCCGAATCGAGGGCGTATCGGTGCCGTCAATCTCGCCCAGGCTGAAGCGGTTGCCTTCGATGACCCTGATCACGCCGGGGCGTATGACTTCGCTGGCCGGGTAGACCACGCTGCCGATCACGCGGTCCGGGTCGATATGGCGCGCGATCTCACCGTCCGGGTCCACGGCCGTCATGGGCTTGCCGAGGTAGGGGCCGGGCAACTTGTGGAAGTACCACCAGGGGATACCGTTTTGCATGGTGACGATACGCGTGCCGTCCTGCACCAGGTGGGCCAGGTCGGCTGAAACGGCGGCCACTTGGTGCGCCTTCATGCCCAGGATCACCAGGTCCTGTTTGCCGGCCTGTGCAATTACATCGGTCACGCGTGCCGGGCGCACCTGCAGCTCGTTCCCGTTTTCC
The DNA here is from genome assembly GCA_031367285.1 of Betaproteobacteria bacterium. GTDB lineage: Bacteria > Pseudomonadota > Gammaproteobacteria > Burkholderiales > Burkholderiaceae_C > CAISIP01. The sequence continues at coordinate 3,252 of JANLPN010000199.1, forward strand.
TCGATCAGCGTCATGCCGTTGGCTGCAACGGCGGCCAGGTTGGCGCCGCGCAGGATGATGCTTACCTCATGGCCGTGCAGGGCCAGCTTCACACCCAGCATGCCACCGATGGCACCGGCGCCCACAATACAAATCTTCATCCTGTTTTTCCGTTCGGGTCCGAGTCGCCTGTGGGTCTTCTGAAATAACCCTTGATGGCGCCCAGTATGGGCCAGCAAAGCATCAATAATGCCATCGCCGTGAGGCTGCCGACCATCGGGTTGGAAACAAATATGGCCAGACTGCCCCCTGAGCCCAGCAGCGACTGGCGGAATGCATTCTTCGCCGAGTCCCCCAGCACCTGAACTGCACGCCGGTTGTTATCGGCGTGGTGAACAGGTTGGACAAGGTGATCACTATCTTGGGGGTTTTCCATGAGGCCTCTCAGCGCATTACAAAATACGCAGCCAGTCCATACAGCACCACCGCAAACGCCTTCTTGAGCGGCGCGATGTCCATGCTGTGCGCGACCCGTGCGCCCAGCGGAGCGGTCGCCATGCTGGTGATCGACAATACGATCAGGCCGGGCCAGTACAGGTAGCCGATCACGCCACTGGGCATGGCCGGCAGGTTCCAGCCGGCGATTACATAACCGATGGTGCCGGCCAGCGCAATCGGGAAACCCAGCGCAGACGAGGTGGCCACGGCGTTGTGGATGGCCACATTGCACCAGGTCATGAAAGGCACCGATACAAAGGCGCCACCGGCCCCCACTAGCGACGACAACATGCCGATCACGCCGCCCATGCCAAACATGCCCGCTGCCCGGGGCAAGGCGCGGGATGGTTGGGGCCGGCGGTTGAGGAACATCTGGGTGGCCGAGAAAGTAATAAAGCCCGCAAACAGCAGGCCCAGCAGCCGTTCCGGCAGCGCCACAGCGAGCTGCGAGCCCAGGAAGGAACCCGCCAGGATGCCCGGCGCCAGCATACGCGCCACGGGCCACAACACGGCGCCGCGTTTGTTGTGGGCGCGCACGGATGAGAGCGAGGTAAAACAGATCGTGGCCAACGACGTGGCGATGGCGATCTTGACCGTGTACTGCGGCGGGTAAGCGCGGGCATTGAGGATGATGGTCAGGAAGGGCACCATCAGCATGCCGCCACCCAGCCCCAGCAGGCCGGCCAGAATACCGGTGCACAGGCCCAGGGCCGCCAGTTCAGCAATCAGGGTGGGGGTCAAAACGGCGCGAAGAAAGGTGTCTGCAAGTGCCACCGGACCGGCATCCTGAACCGGGGTTCAGGTGGGCGAGGGCAGCGTTGGCTTCGGGTTCATCTGACGCGAGATGATCACACCTGCCAGGCAATGTTCCAAGCCCGGGCTCTAAGAGCATTGGTTCAAGGAAATATAAAGCCCGACGAGCACCGCAGACAAAAACATTGTAGGCGCAGAGCAGCCATGATGGGCATATTTCGAGCTGACAAGATAAGCGGCAGAGGTCGCGCAGCAAAAAGATTGGCGGCCCCTGGATTCTCGGCCGATCAGATTAGCTGGCCGTCTGCCCCGAGGGCCCGGTCCAGGCGGTCGAGCAGGGTGGACAGCACCGGGTCGTCACCGGCATCGGTGCCACCTGACGTGGAGCCCGCAAGCGGCATCGGCGCGCTGGAGATGCTGAGGGGCGCCGCGCCGCGCTCGCCCAGGTCAAAGGCCAGGTTCAAGGCAGCCAACACCGCGATCCGGTCGCGCGCTCGCACCTTGCCGCCGTCACGTATCTTGCACATGGCGGTGTCTACCTTCTCTACCGCTTCGAGCAGCCTGGACTCGCCTCCGGGCGGGCAGCCCAGCAGGTAGCTTTGGCCCATGATCTGGACTTCGAGTTGTTTCATGGCGCGGTCTTGTGCGTGCTGGCGGCGTTTGCTTCGGGCAGGCGGTCCAGCAGTGCGTCAACTCTGGCGCGCGCGGCGGCCAGACGGGACTTGAGCGAGTCGCGCTCCTGGGTCAGGGTCTGGAGCTGGGTGGCAAGCAGAACGTTGGTGCGCTGCAGTTCCGCGTGGCGCACCAGCAGGCGCTCCACGCGTTCGGAAATTTGGTCGATTTGGGAAGGGTTCGACATAGACCAAACATTGTAGGGTTTGTACCGTGCGCCTCGCGTAAAATCCGTCCGTTGGTGCTCGCAGTGTGGTTCACACGCTGCAGTTCAACGGGAAGCAGGAGGGGAGGCCGACACTGGCTACCTAACCTGCGCTGCCCCCGCAACGGTAAGTGGACGAGTCCCCGGACTCTGCTTCCATCACGGCCACTGAGCGTAATGAACACGCGCTTGGGAAGGCGATTGGCAAGTTGCTCCACCAGCCCGGATACCGGCCAACACGGTGGAGCCATGTTCGCATGGTTCCGTGATGCCCACGGGCTGTCGGGGACGACGGCCAGGGTTTTTTTGTTGATTGTTTATTCCATGAAAAC
>JANLPN010000258.1:0-3644 GCA_031367285.1 Betaproteobacteria bacterium
AGCGGCCATGACCGCAGGCCCGGCAATTGCAGGCCATGTCCGTAACGTGGCGAACCGGTTCCGGGATGGCGGCCAAGATGGGCGTATGCCTGCTCCAACGCGTCGATGAAGCCGATGGCAGCTTGTTGCGCGTCTTCATCCAGGTAATGCGCAATCGCCTCGTCTATGTCTCGCGCGGCTTGCTTGCGCGCAATGACGGGTTTGGCCTTCACCGACGGGCGCGGGACTTCGTGGCTGCTTTCGCCACGCGGTCACGCAGCCCCTGGAAATAAGCCGCATCGGCCGGAGCGGTTGGTGCCGACGACGCGCCGGCGAGCAACAGCCCGCGCAGTTGGAGCTTGTCCTGGTCCTTGCGGATAAGGTCGCGCACATACTCGCTGCTGGTGCTGGGTATTCCGGGCGAACGTGACCGCTGATTCCGGCATCGTGACCGGCGTTCGTGTGAACGTGACCGGGGCGATTCCGGCATCGTGACCGCTGATTCCGGCGAACGTGACCGACTCTTGGGTCACGACGCCGGAACGACGGCATACGCCGGTGGCACGGTGTTGCGCATGAACCAACCGCGGGCCTGTAGCCTCACTGCTTTTTTGCAGGAGTCTCAGTGCCCGCCCCAAGGATCAACATGCGCAAACTCAAGGACGCCTTGCGTCTGAAACTCGAAGGTGGGCAGTCCCATCAACAAATCGCCGACTCACTGGAGATATCCAAAGGTGTAGTCACCAAATACGCCGGCCTGGCGGTGGCCGCCGGGCTCGACTGGCCCGCCGTGCAGGCCATGGACGAAGCGACGTTGGAGCGCCGTTTGCTCAGCGCGGCCCAACAGGCGCCCACCTACGCGCGGCCCGACTACGGGCGCATCCACCAGGAGTTGCGCCGCAAAGGCCTCACCCTGATGCTGCTGTGGGAGGAGTATTGCGCCCAGGCCAGCGACGAACACACGCCCGAGCATCCCGTGCGAGCGCTGCGTTACTCGCAGTTCTGTGAGAACTACCGCCAGTTCGCCAAACGGCTCAAACGCTCGATGCGCCAGACCCACAGGGCGGGCGAGAAGCTGTTCATAGACTATGCCGGCCCCACCATCGCTCTGACAGATGGGAGCCGGGCCAACATCTTCGTGGCCGCCATGGGCGCCTCGGGCTACTGCTACTGCCTGGCCACAGCGGGGCAAAGCGCCGCCGACTGGCTGCACGCAACCGCACGGGCGCTGGCCTTTTACGGTGGTGTTCCCCAGCTCATCGTGCCCGACAACCCGCGCGCACTGGTCACCCAGGCCAACCGCTACGAACCCCAACTCACCGACACCGTGCGCGACTTTGCCCGCCACTACGGCTGCTCGGTGTTGCCGGCACGCGCCTACCACCCCCAGGACAAGGCCAAGGTCGAGCTGAGCGTGCAACTGGTGGAGCGCTGGATTCTGGCGCGGCTGCGCAAATACCGGTTTGCCGACGTGCAGCAAGTCAACGACGCCATTGCGCCCTTGCTGCAGTGGCTCAACCAGCGCGCGTTTCAAAAACTGCCGGGCTGCCGCGCCAGCGTGTTTGCGCAAATCGATGCGCCGGCCCTGATGGCCTTGCCCGCGCAGCCCTGGGAGTGGGCCAGCTTCAAGACCGTGCGGGTGCACATCGACAGCCATGTCGAACTCGATGGCCACCGCTACAGCGTACCCAACGCGCTAATCGGGCTGGCCCTGGAGATGCGCATCACGGCCGGCGCGGTCGAGGTGTTGCACCGTGGCCAGCGCGTGGCCAGCCACATGAGGAGTGCCCACAGGGGCCACTTCACCACCGTGGTGGAACACCTGCCCGTGGCCCACCAGGCGCACGCCCAGTGGACACCCGAGCGCCTCATCGCCTGGGGCGAGCGCATTGGCCCATCCTGCGCGGCCACGGTGCGCAGGATGCTGGAGCGCCAGCGCCATCCCGAACATGCCTACCGGGCCTGTCTGGGATTGCTGTCGCTCTCCAAACGCCATGGCGACGCCCGGCTGGAGGGGGCCTGTGTACTGGCACTGACGCTGGGGACAGCCAAGTACACGCATATCCGCGAAATCCTGGTGAACCGGCGCGATCATCTCCAGCCAAGCCCCACGCCCGAGTGGACCAGCCCGGCGCACGCGCATGTGCGCGGGGCGACCTACTACCAATGAAACCAGCAACACACAACCCAAGACACACCAAAGGACTACGACCATGATGATGAACACGACCTTGAATCAATTGCGCAACCTGAAGTTGGAGGGACTGGCCCAGGCGCTGGAACAACAACTGGGCCAAAGCGGCATCGGTTCCATGAGCTTTGAGGAGCGCCTGGCGCTGCTGGTGGACCGTGAGGTCCATGGACGCCAGGACCGGCGCTGTGCGCGGCTATTGAAGGTGGCGCGGCTCAAATATCCGCAGGCGGCCATTGAAGACCTGGACAGCCGTCCCGGCCGGGGACTTCAGCGTAGCGCGGTGATGAGTCTGGCGCTGGGTGAGTGGGTGCAATCGGGGCACGCGGTTCTGATCACCGGCCCCACCGGATCGGGCAAGTCGTGGTTGGCTTGCGCGCTGGCCCAGCATGCGTGCCGGCGCGGGTACAGCGCCTACTACCAGCGGGTGCCGCGCCTGAGCGAGGAACTGCGTATCCGCCACGCCAACGGGAGCTTCACGCGCTGGCTCGATGCGCTCAAGAACACCGACGTGTTGCTGCTCGATGACTGGGGCATGACGGCCATGGATGCGCAAACGCGTGCGGATTTGCTGGAGATCGTCGATGACCGTGCGGCCAGTCGCGCCACAATCATCACCAGCCAGTTGCCCATCGAGCATTGGCACGAATGGATCGGAGACGCCACCATCGCCGACGCGATGCTGGACCGGCTGATGCAACACCACCACCGCTTTACGCTGGCCGGCGAGTCGATCCGCAAGAAGGGGGTGGGCGCAAAGAGCAAGGTTGATGAATCACCCGGTAGCACAGGCGCGGGTGCCTAAACCCAACTGAGAAGAGGCCACCCATGCGAGGCTGTGGATTTGTGGACGATGCGCCTGCGGCGCACCGGGGCGCTTGCCGTGGACAACTCTTCGAGTTGCCCACCGCGCACCCCTTCGACCACAAGCTCCACAGCCACCTACTATGTTCGATGAAAAGGAGCCAAAGACCCGAAAAACCAAGCCCAAACTACAATCAAAAGCGCGCAACACCGGCCCCGGTCACGTTCACCGGAATGCCGGTCACGATGCCGGAATCGCCGGTCACGTTCACCGGAATACGCAGTTCGCCGCCGGTCTTGCCGGTGGGGCGGGATATGCGTTGATCCCATTCCTGAGCAACGACAGTCTGCTGCAGGCACGCGCCAACGGAGCGGTGGCACAGATGGGCAACCTCGGCTCCACACTCGGCCCACCCATGTTCGCCGCCCTCATGGCGCATCTCGGTTTGCCGGGGATGATTTTGCCGGTGGTGTGTTTCGCGCTGCTGGGGGTGGGGCTGGCGAGTTGGGGGCTGCGGTATCGGGCGCGGCGTGAAAGCTGAGGCGGGCCGTCAGCAGTTACTGCTCCGCAATCGACCGCTGCCGCTTGGCGCACCGAGCGCTCAAAGCGCCCAGCAGCATTCAATCACGAGTCGCCTTCAAACCAGGCTAGCAGAGGCAGCCCACCGGT
>JANLPN010000278.1:0-3153 GCA_031367285.1 Betaproteobacteria bacterium
CCTTGGCCAGCTTGTCGAAGCCGCGCCAGGCCACCACGCCCAAGACCGCCGACAACATGAACAGCCACGCGCCCAGGCCGGTGCTGCCCGGCACATAACCCTTGGCGTCCCAGCCCAGGTACAGGGCCATGCCCAGGAACGGCGCAAACGCACCGCGCACACCGGTCAGCGTGACGTGGATGCCCATATAGGCCGACAACTGCTCGCGCGGCGCGAAGTCGTTGTGGCCGAGTTGCCAAGCCAGCGACCCGCCGCCGTTGACGATGCCGGTGATGAAACGCCCCACGGCCAGCCACAGCAGCGACAACTGCCAGGCACCCAGAAACATGAACAACACACCAATCACCCACAGCGAGTTTTGCCGGGCCCGGAATTCGGCCACGTGCACCCGGTCCAGGTAACGCGCCCAGAACGGCATGGTGCCCAGGTTGAGCACAAAAGGAATCAGCATGATGATGCCGATGCTGGCGAAATAGCTGGCGCCGATCTGCTTGGACACCAGGTACACCAATGGCGGCTCCAGCATCATGTTGGCCGCGCCCGCAATGAACTGGTGCAACTGGTAGCGCCCATACTGCTGGTCGGAGCGCAGTATCACGAAGAAGGAATTGCGGTCCGAGCCGCTGCGTGTGCCGCGCCGCTCAAGCACCTGGTGGCGCCTTTCACCCACTACCTTGACACCCCAGAAAGACCATACGCCCAAGCTGCCCAGCACGGCACCCGCCGCGTAGACCCAGCGGTAGTTTTCGGGGTGCGCGTCCAGCACCAGGCCTGCCACGCTGGTAGTCACCACCAGCATCATGCTGGTAATGGCCTGCAATTGCCCGGTAGCGCGGGCGCGCAGGGCACGATCGTAGTTGAGGCTCCAGGCCACGCTGCGCATGGTCATGATGCCGGCAATCAGCAAGCGGCACAGGACAACACTCACCAGCAAAATCCACGCGCCATAACGGGACTGCGGGCTGGCAGCGATGGCCGCCACGCACAGCAGCACCAGGATCTGCAGCGTTACCACCAGGGGTACTTTGGGCCGCCCGGTCGATATCCGGTTCCAGAAAAAACTCGACAGGTTACCGAACATGGGCGCCGCCGAAATAACGGCTATGACCCAGGGCTCGGCATTAAAGGTCTTGGCGGCGACCACCGCAACAAAGCCACCTTCCATCAGGCTGGTGGCCATGGGCAACGTCAGCTCGCTGAGTTGCTCGCGCTGGAAGCTCTTCTGTACCGCAGGGTCGAGGCCGGGCACCTTGAAGAGGGTTTCCTTGAGGGACATGGATGCTTGTAACGGCGCGCTGCGAGTCCCCATTCTAGGGCGGCACCCGGATCCAGCGCTGTCGGCGTGCCCCGATCACGGCATGACTTGCCGCGCCTGCCCCGGTTTGAGCAACACCACCAGCGCACCGGCGCCGCCGTCGGCGGGTTTGGCCTGCACAAAGGCCAGTACCTCGTTTTTCTGCACCAACCAGCTATGCACCTTGTTCTTCAGGATGGGTGCCTTGCCGGGCGAGCCCAGGCCTTTGCCGTGTACTACCCGTATGCAGCGTATGCCTTGCTGGCAGGCGTCGCGGACAAACGCGGCCAGCGTCTGGCGCGCGTCGTCGCTGCGCAGCCCATGCAGGTCGAGCTGGCGCTGTATGCTCCAGTGGCCCTGGCGCAGCTTGCGCGTCACGTCGCTGCCTATGCCGGGCCGCCGGAAACTCAGCTGGTCGTCAATGTCGAGCAGGGTACTCACGTCAAATTCGTCGCTGAGAGTCTCGTGCAGCGCGGCGCGTTCGTCTTTCAGATGTTGCCGCGGCACCGGCTCGGGAGGCAGCTTGCGCGAGGTGGTTCGGCCCTTGTCCGGCAGCGCCTGCACCACACCCGCCGCGCGCACAAAAAGCTCCCTGGCGCTAATGCTGCGTTTTTGCGCCAGCGCGTGTTCGGCGTCCCGCAATACCCGTTGCCGGGCCTGGTCTTCAATCACTTGCTTGACTATTTTTAGATCGGCCAGGGAACGCACAGGTGCAGGCTTGGTTTTCACAGCAACCCTCGCTCCGCCATCGACAGCGTTTCGCCCGCTCCCACAATCACATGATCCAGCACCCGAACATCGATGAGAGCCAAGGCGGATTTGAGGGTTTGCGTCAAGGCCTCGTCTGCGCGTGAAGGCTGCACCGAACCGCTCGGATGGTTATGCGCCAGCACCACGGCGGCGCATTGGTGGTGCAGAGCGCGCAAAACCACCTCACGGGGGTACACGCTGGTTTGCGTGAGGGTGCCGCGAAACAATTCTTCCATCGCAAGAAGACGGTTCTGCACGTCCAGAAAAAGTACCGCAAATACTTCATGCGCCTTGGCCGCCAGGTGCAGTTGCAGGTACTGTTTGACCGCGCCCGGCGAGGCAAACACTTCGCGCTGGCGCAGTTGCTGTGCTAGCGCGCGGCGTGCCAGCTCCAGCACGGCCACCAGCTCAGAGCGTTTGGCGGGGCCCAGACCCTTGATCTTTTTGAGATCATCGGCAGTGGCATGCAGCAGGCCGGCGATGCCGTCAAAACCGGCCTGGCCCTGGTCGTTGATTTTTAGCTTGAGCAGCTCATCGGCCATTTGCAAAACACCCTTGCCCTTGATGCCGGTACGCAGCAACAGGGCGAGCAACTCGGCGTCGCTCAGGGCGCCCGGGCCGCGCGCCAGCAGCTTTTCGCGCGGTCGGGTCTCGGGGGGCAGGTCTTTGAGCGGCATGGGTTTTTTATGTGATCGTCGGGACCGCGGGAGGCGGCTTTCTACAATAAGAACTTGTCCGCAAATAAGCTGGTGATCCCCAGACAATGTACGGATGAGTTCCAAGGCCAGTTTATCGGGAGTTTCATGCCGTCTTCCCACCCCAGTGTCCAGCCGGGCTCTTTTCTCACCTTGCATTACCGCCTCGGTGGGCCGAGCGGCGACATCATCAACACCTTCAACGACAAACCGGCGACCCTGTCGTTGGGCACCGGCGAGTTGTCGCCCGCCGTGGAGCAATGCCTGATCGGCATGCTGGAGGGTGAACGTTCAGTGTTCGATCTGCCCGCCGGTGCCGCGTTTGGCGAACGCAAGGCGGAAATGCAGCAGTGGGTGGCGCGCAAGCTGCTCGACCGGATGGGCGACCCGGCCGAGACCTACCGGGTCGGCGAT
>JANLPN010000455.1:0-1918 GCA_031367285.1 Betaproteobacteria bacterium
CTGTGCGTTCCACATGATCCAGCCGGTGGAGCTGTACCAGTGGTAGCGCTCGCCCAGGGAGTTGGGTGCATAACTGCAGCCCACGTCGTTATGCAGGCCCAGGAGCGCCAGCGCAACAATGACCGCGCCGCCATGGCCATGTACGATGGGTTTGGGCAGACCGGTGGTGCCGCTGGAATAGACGATCCACAACGGGTGGTCAAACGGTAGCCACAGTGGCTCGAAGGCGCGGGTCGAAGCGTCGTCGCGCGCCACCACGGTGTCAAAGTTCGCATGCTGTACAAGGCTGCCACCGGCTGCACCCAAGCTGCCGAGATTATCGAACAGCACCAGGTGCTGCACGCTGGGCAAGGCCGCGTGCAACTGCGCAACCACCGCAAGGCGATCCATGTCGCGGCCACCGTAGTGGATGCCGTCACAGGCGATCAGGACCTTGGGCTCAATTTGCCGGAACCGGTCCAGCACTGCGTTGCTGCCCATGTCGGGCGCACAGATGCTCCACACACCGCCAATACTGGCCGTGGCCAGGAAGGCCACCAGGGCCTGGGGGATGTTGGGCAGATAGGCCGCCACCCGGTCCCCCGGCACCACACCCTGGGCCTGCAGGTGCAGCGCGAACGCGGCGACCTGCCGCCGCAACTCGGGCCAGGACAAAGTTTCCGGCGCTGCCTGACCCAGGCTTTTTTCGGTGTAGCTGACGATGGCGTCACAGCCGGCTGCGTGGGCCGCGTCCACATGGCGGAACACCTGGTGCACATAGTTGAACCGGGCCCCCGGGAACCAGCGTGCCTCCGGCATGCGCCGGTCCGCCAGCACGGCGCTGTGGGGGCTGGGCGAATGCAAATCGAAGTAGTCCCAGATGCTCTGCCAGAACGCGTCCAGGTCGCTCACCGACCAGCGCCACAAGGCGTCGTAGGAATCGAACGACAGGCCGCGATGGTGTGCCAGCCATTCCTGGTACAGGCGGATTCGCGGGACAAAAGGGGCGGGTTGTATGCTGGCCATGGCAGGAGGTTAGCGCAGGGTGCCGCGGGTGCCATCGGTGCAGACCCGAGTAAGCATAATGCTGGCACAGCCTGGAGCAAACATGCGTATCTGGAAAAAATCGGTCTCCATAGAGGAGCTCACCGCCATGCACGTCGGCACCGCCGTCGCCCAACTGGGTATCGAGTTCCTTGAAGTCGGCGACGACTTTATCCGCGCCCGGGTGCCGGTGGACCACCGTACCAAACAACCCTATGGCCTGTTGCACGGTGGCGTATCGGTCGTATTGGCCGAAACATTGGGCTCTTGCGGTGCGGCGTCGGCGGCGCCGCCGGGTTACCGTTGTGTCGGCCTGGACATCAACGCCAACCACCTCAAGGGGGCAACCAGCGGCTGGGTGACCGGCATCACGCGCCCGGTGCACATTGGCCGCTCGACCCAGGTCTGGCATATCGACCTGAACAATGACGCCGGTGAACTGACCTGTGTATCGCGCATCACGATGGCGGTGCTGGCACCTAAACTCTAGGGATGCAAGGCCAGCTCTTTACCCAGGATTTTTTGACCCGTGGCGTCAGCGAAACGCCGCCCTGGCAAGACCTGACCGAGCAGCAATTTGCGGGGTTCGTCCAGGCCTTGCTCGGCATATTCAGCGGGTTGGACGCGATGTCCACGCTCAACGAAGCACAGACCGAATCCGAAGTCATCCATAAGGTGCTGGTCGCCTTGGGCTGGGGTGACGACACCCTGCCGCAAGTCAACCTGTCGGGCAAACGCCGCGAAGACGTGCCGGACCTGTTGCTGTTTGCAAACAGCGCGTCCAAAGCAGCCGCCTTGCCGCTCAAGGACGACCAGCGTTACCGGCATGGACTGGCCATTTTGGAGGCCAAGCGCTGGCAACGGGCGCTGGACCGCGGCGATGCGTCGGAAGCCA
>JANLPN010000317.1:0-2458 GCA_031367285.1 Betaproteobacteria bacterium
ATTCCGATCATGAGCGACGACACGAAAACATGCCCGGTATGCGCCGAGACCATCAAGGCGGCGGCCATCAAATGCCGCTTCTGCAATACGGATCTGGGCGCCTACCAGGCCGCAAAGGCCGTCGAGAACGAGAAAACCCTGTTCGCCGGCCACCCGGCCACCATCCACAGCGTCTGGCAATGGATGCTTGTGGTCGTCACGCTGGGCATCGCCTACCTCGTCTACTGGGTCCGCGGCCTCGCCACGACCTACGAAATCACGACCCAGCGGGTGCGTATCGAACGCGGTCTGTTGTCCAAGGCCAAGGAAAGCGTGGAGCTGTTTCGCATTGACCATTTCGACCTGCACAAGCCGCTGGGCATGCGCCTGCTTGGCCAATGCGCGCTGCACCTGCGCTCCTCGGACACCAATTTTCCGTCGGTGATGATTCTCGGTATTCCCGACCTGGAAGCTCTGGCCGATACCCTGCGCGAATGTTCGCTGCGCGAGCGCACGCGGCGGCGCGTCACCACTGTCGTCCAGGCCTGACGCCGCCTATTCCACCGGAGCATGCCCATGACCCATCCCCGCCCCAGCATCGCCGACAAACGGCTGACATTCCGCAAGCTGCACGAGGCCGGCTGTTTTGTGATCCCCAACCCGTGGGATGTAGGCAGCGCACGTTTTCTGCAGGGCCTGGGTTTCAAGGCGCTGGCCACCACCAGCTCAGGTTTTGCCTGGTCGCAGGGCCACGCGGACAACGCCATCACGCGCGAGATGGCGCTGGCCCATCTGCAAGAGCTGGTGGCGGCCACCGACCTGCCCATCAACGCCGACTTCGAGAACGGTTTCGCGCCGGACGCAGCCGGTGTTGCGCAAAGTGTGCGCATGGCGGTGGATACCGGCGTCGCGGGCTTGTCGATAGAAGACTCCACCGGTAATGCGGCCCAGCCGCTGTTTGAGCTGGGCGAAGCAGTGGAGCGCATGCGCGCCGCACGCAGCGCCATCGACCAGACGGGAGGCGACACGCTGCTGGTCGGGCGTGCCGAGTGTTTTCTGGTGGGGCGGCCGGACCTGATTGAGACGATTTGCCGCCTCAAAGCCTATTCGGAAGCCGGCGCCGATTGCCTGTACGCGCCGGGCCTGCGTACGCCGGAGCAGATTGCGGCTGCGGTTGCCGCCGTAGCACCCAAGCCGTTTAACCTGCTGGTCGGGACGGCCAGCGAGCTCACCGTGCCGGCTATTGCCGCGCTCGGTGTGCGGCGCATCAGCGTAGGCGGCGCACTGGCGCGTTCGGCCTGGGGCGGCTTCCTGCGCGCGGCCAAGGCGCTGGCCGAACACGGCACCTTCGGTGCCTTCGCCGACGCGGCGCCTGGCAATGAACTCAATGCCTTTTTTCGCGATGACCTGACGCGTCGATAACAGAGTCTGCGCCCGGCCAAACGCCTTCGGTCCGCTGCCCTACTCCGCCGACTGCTGCAAGGCCCACATCTGGGCATAACGCCCGTCAGCTGCCAGCAACTGCGCATGTGAGCCGCGCTCCACGATGCGCCCGGCGTCCATGACCAGGATCTCGTGTGCATCCACCACGGTGGACAGGCGGTGGGCGATCACCAGCGTGGTCTTGTTCTGCGCCACGCTTTGCAGCTCGGACTGGATGGCGCGCTCATTGGCCGAGTCGAGTGCACTGGTGGCCTCGTCGAAGATCATGATGGGCGGGTTCTTGAGCAGGGTGCGCGCAATCGCCACGCGCTGCTTCTCGCCACCTGAGAGCTTGAGCCCGCGTTCACCCACCATGGCGCCGTAGCCAGCCGGTGTGCCGGCAATAAAGTCGTGGATACGCGCCGCACGCGCGGCCTCCTCCACCTGGGCCCGGCTGGCGCCAGGGCTGCCGTAGGCGATGTTGTATTCGATGGTGTCGTTGAACAGCACCGTATCCTGCGGCACGATGCCGATGGCGCGCCGCACGCTGGTCTGGGTGACGCTCTTGATGTCCTGCCCCGCTATCGTGATGCGGCCCTGCTGCACGTCGTAGAAACGGAACAGCAGACGCGACAGCGTGGACTTGCCGGCACCCGAAGGGCCGACCACCGCAACGGTTTTGCCGGGTGGTATCTCGAAGCTCACGTCATGCAGGATGGCGCGGCCGGCCGCCGCATTGCCCTTGGCGCTGGTGTCGTAGGCAAAACCCACGCCCTCGAACCTGACGCTGGGCGAGCCATCAACCTTGAGCGGCAAGGCGCCCGGGCTGTCGGCTATCTCGCGTTCCTTCTCCATCAGGCGGAACATCTTTTCCAGGTCGGTCAGGCTTTGCTTGATCTCGCGGTACAACACGCCTAGGAAGCCCAGCGGAATGTAAAGCTGGATCATGAAGGCGTTGACCATCACCAGGTCGCCCAGCGTCATGCGGCCGTCCACCACGCCCTGGGTGGCGCGGTACAACATGGCGACCAGCCCGATGGCGATGATCAGCTGCTGG
>JANLPN010000344.1:0-15920 GCA_031367285.1 Betaproteobacteria bacterium
GAAGCCAGACGGTCCGGCACTTAGTTGTCTGCCCGGCGATGGTTTTCCGGGGCTTCGTGCCCCGGCCTCATTGAAGCGATGACTTGAATCAGGGTCTTGTTCGCGGCAATCGTTGTGTTTTCCGGGGCTTCGTGACCCGGCCTCATTGTAGCCGCGAGAGCTACGCTCAAGCGTCCCGATACTCCTAGTTTTCCGGGGCTTCGTGCCCCGGCCTCATTGAAGCGACGTGGCCCACGGCGGCGGCTACGTGGTGCGCGCCGTTTTCCGGGGCTTCGTGCCCCGGCCTCATGGAAGCAGCCGGCATCTGCGCGGGCATGGTGAAGGGGCCCGGCGACATTTGCGGGACTTGATAAGGCCCCGCCGATGCACCTCCGCCTGATGCCATGTTCCCGCCTGTGAACGGATTGCCAGCAACACCGCCGCCCATCAGCGACAGGCCAAGGTTTTGCATGTGCTGGTAGCCGGGCGCACTGGCGCCGAGCTGGCTCCACTGGTTATTCATGCCGGTGAGCATTTGCGGATTCAGGCCCGAAGCGTTGGACTGATACCAGCTCGATGCCGATGGCAAAACGCCGCCATTCCCATAGACGTAAGGGTCCATCCTCGGGTCTATTTTGTTTTGCTGGGTTTGGGTTTGCTGCTGGCCTTCATTGCCCAATAATCCACCGATAAGCGGGCCCGCGATTGATCCGAGTATGTCCATGTTAAAGCTCCTTGCCGAACGTTATTCGCTCTTGCTTGTATCCGGGTGCGCGCTTTTCCCACCCTGCGCGCCCGGTGAAGCACGAAATGGATCTTGCCGTCCGGCGTCGTATACACCTGCGTGCGCAGCGGTGTCGGCGGGATGTAGCCTGCTTTGGTCGCAGCGTTCAGCACATTGGTCTTCTGCGTTCCCCGGTCAATCCCTAGAATATCGTTCGTGCGGACGCCCTCCGGCGTTGCATTGGCAGCCAGAATCGCCTTACCAAACTCCGCCGGCCCGCCCAGCATGCCGCCGAGCAGTTGATTGTTATTCAACCCGAACGTGCCGCCCGCCGCCGCGCCGCCCGCTGGCTGACCGCCAGACTGTGGCCCTGCGGTAAAGGACGGATTGCGGGGGTCGAAAGTCCCAGATCCCGCTTGCCCAGGTAGCGCGCCTTGCGTTGCAGCTCCATAGGGCGCAGGTTGTCCGCTCATACCGGTAAGCGCCTTCTGGTACACGTCATTGGTGATCTGCCCCTGCCGCACCGCTTGCTGGAGTTTCAGTATCTCCAACTGCCGCGCTGGCGCAGTCATCATTACCTGATTCATGTCGGACACGCCTTGCCCGAACTTGCCCTGCAGCAAGCCCCCAGCCAAAGCCAGGAGCCCCTGACTCTGCGGGTCTGCCCAATCTTCGCCGAGTAGCCCCATATCAATACCCTCCAGTCACTGGTGAATACGCGGGGATGTCTTGCGGCGTATAGCTTTGCGCACTTGGGAAACGATAACCGCCGAATCCAAGATTCTTGCCAATCTGCGCCCCGGCCAATGCGCCGCCCATCACGCCCATAGGCCCCCCGCCCTGACTCGCAACACCGGTCTGAGAGCTGTTCAATCCGGTATAGGGGCTGATTGTGTTGGAGTATTGCTGCAAAGCCGACAGCGGCGCATTCTGGTACTGTTGCCCGAGGCTGTACTGGCCTGACCCGATTCCGAGGTTTCCCGCGTTGCCCATGTTGTAGATATTCGCCCCGAGCGCCGCGCCGTTCTGGTCCTGTCCGCGCTGCTGGGTGTAGAAGTTCTGATCCTGCCCGTAGGCATTGCCCAATAGGCCCGCCTGCGCCGCCGCAACGCCGGTCTGTGCGTTACCCGCTGCCACCCCTTCCGCGATGCCCTGACGCGTACCGCCGTACTGACCCGCCATCTGTGCGCCGGAACGAATGCCGGGCATCACGTTCTGTTGCAGGTTCTGGTTCGACAGGTCCTGTATCGCCTTGGTCTGCTGTTGGATGTAGGGGTTGCTCCCAAACATGGATGTGTTCATGGTTTACCTTTCGTCGCCTTGGTAGTCAAGCAGGCCGATCGCTCCGGCAGAATTCAGTTGCAGGACCTTGTTTATGTTCGGGTTGTTGTTGACAAAGTCGCGATACCTTGCGGCCATATTTGGCGCCACCGTCTTGAAATAATTTGGGTTTTGCATGTATGCCCGAAGACCCTCAGCATTCAGTTCTGCGGGTACATCGGCCCCGGTGTATCCGAAGTCCTGCGGGCGCGCGCCAATCTTCCCCTTTGGCACATACATTGTGCTGTTCAGGTCAGAAAAAACTTGATCGGCCTCGCGCTTCACGCCATTGAGCGGGATTGCCCGACCGAAAGTCAGATCATCAATCAAATGCCCGGTTTCGTGGGCTAAGACATGCGGCGCCTGCTGTTGTGTCAGCGCTGGGGAAAGAAATATATTGCGGGTCGCATTTCCGGCTGCATCCGACCCGGCGACATAGCGCCCAAGGTCAGAACCTATTTTGTCGGAACTGATAGCTGGCCTTGTGATTGCCCCAAGGAGATCTGCAACTCGTTGGACGTCTGTTGTGCTAAGAGCTTCGTCCACGCCTCCCACCATTCGGCGTCCTGCGATGTATTGCGCGGAGAGAGGTCGCCCCTCAATGTCAACAGTAAGTCGGCTTGTACCATCGCTTGGGCTTGTGCTTGGGTAGTCATCGGAAAATGCTCTCTGTTGCCTCTCTGGAGGAGCATCAATTTTACCAGAACGGCGGCTTGCTGTCGCGCCTATTTCTGCGCCTTTCCCCAATGAAAACAGCGCTTTTGCCAGTGGCGCGGCTTGCAGTAAACCGCCCAGCGCGAAGCCCGAATTTGCGGCATTTGGACTGTTGCGCGGTGAAGTTGGATCAAGCACCGAACCGGACTGCTCATCTGGCGCGGAACCAAGCAATCCACTTGCAAAAGCTAACGCCGGGCCGCTGAAATTGTCTTGCCTCGATCCAATGCCCGCACGCGCGCCTTGTCGCGTCAGGTTTGGATTGCCGAAGTAAGCAAGTATTCCCATCATGCCTCCATCATTCCGCCGCCGTCGGACCCATATCCGCCCGCGCTGTTGGTTCGGTCGTTGCCCCGGTCGCCCATGTCCACCGGGGGCCGCATGCGCCGCATCAGTTCCTCGTAATCAAACGGTTGCGGCTGTGCCATCGGCATCTGCGCGGGCATCTGCGCGGGCATGGTGAAGGGGCCCGGTTTTCCGGGGCTTCGTGCCCCGGCCTCATTGAAGCTTGCCCGGTTCGCCCGTGAGCCAGGCGCTGGTGCTGGTTTTCCGGGGCTTCGTGCCCCGGCCTCATTGAAGCGACGTGGCCCACGGCGGCGGCTGCGTGGTGCGCGCCGTTTTCCGGGGCTTCGTGCCCCGGCCTCATTGAAGCTGCAGGGCGCCAAGCAGCTCAGTATTGATGGCGTCTGGTTTTCCGGGGCTTCGTGCCCCGGCCTCATTGACACCAACTGAAAACTGACCCGCCAAAGGCCTTTGCGCTTGAAATCAACTGGCCTTATCATGCAGCTACTTTTGTAGCAAGATCTCTTGGAGTGAAGTTATGGGAATGCCAGTACGCATCGATGACACCCTTTACGACCAGGCGCGGGCGCAGGCGCAGGCTGAACGCCGCACTATTGCCGGGCAAATTGAATTCTGGGCGATGCTTGGCCGTGCCGCACTGGACAACCCTGACTTGCCCATTGATATGGTTCGCGAGTTACTGATCGCGCGTGCCGAAGGGCCAACCCTCGCCACGGCCTTTGTGCCGGAAGGAAAGCGTGGTTGATGGTTGCCGCAGTGCAGGTTCTGCAAACTTCCGTGTTCAGACGGGCCTACAAACGTTTGCATCCAAACCAAAAAGCCGATGTCGATGCAGCCGTGGCCGACATCGTGCGAGACCCTGGCATTGGCGAGGCCAAAAAAGGTGATCTGGCAGGTGTCTTTGTGCACAAGTTTGCCTGCAACGGGCAACCGAGCTTGCTCGCCTATGAATACGACCCCGGCACACGCCTGTTGCTGCTACTCAGGTCTCATGAAAACTTTTACCGGAATTTGAAGCGATAGCGCCTGTGGGTACTGACCAGTCCGATGGCGCCCTTTTTCAGTTCGCTAGTTTTTGCATCCAGCCCAGGCCCGCAACGGTACCGCCCGCAGGCTTGGCGATGTCGTAACAGTTGATGGGTTCGATCAGCAGCCGTTTTCCGGGGCTTCGTGCGCCGGCCTCATTGAAGCTGTTAAAAACAGCTAGCCTGCCGGCCAAAGTGGACAGCGCGCGCTCGATCTCCAGCGTGCGTGGTGCCTGCCCGCGCGCTATCGGCAGCGCAAGCAGTGCCATCACTCGATAGGCCTCGATCTCGAACAGGCGCTGCAGCATGCGGCCGGCCTGGTGCGGCGTGAAACCATGGTCGCAAACCAGAAAACGCGTGAAGCCGTCGGGGTGGAGCGGAAGTCGGTGTAGGCCATGCCTGCGCCGTCGCCAATCTGCGCGCCGACAACGATGTTGCCACCGAAATGCCCCGCCAGTGCAGCGGCATCGGAGGGCGCAACCGACGCCGCTATCAGCTTGGCATGCGCCGCTGCGAACAGGGTGAAGGACGAGAACTCGCCGTGGCGTTCCCACTTGAAGCGTACCGGCCCGAGCTGCGCGGCGAACTGGGTGACCCCGCCGTGCGGGGGCGCGACACCAAAGCGCTCGCACAGCGCCGCGATGTGTGTGAACTCGCGTTCCCGGTCTTCGGGAGCGACCAGCAGCGCGATGTACGTGGCGCGCGACGGTGTCTCCAGTGGCTCGGGCGGGCGGGCATGCACTTCGTCGGCCAGTACCATTCTCTGCGGGTGATCGGGTGAAAGCATGGGGTCTTGCAAGATGGGGGAAGGCATTGCGGTCAGACGGGGCTACTTCAGCAGGCGATGCGCCAGATCGGCATACAGAGGTATTCCGAGCAGGATATTGAACGGGAACGTCAGGCCCAGCGACATGCCGAAGTACAGCGCCGGATGCGCCTCCGGTATGGCGTGGCGTATGACGGCCGGCACGGCAATGTACGAGGCACTGGCCGCCAGCACCATCAGCAGCGTCCCGTTACCCGGCGAGATGCCAAGTACCAGGCTAAACGCCAGCGCCAGCCCCGCATGCAGCAGCGGCCCCAAAGTTGCGTAGCCAAGCAGCCACGTCGACTGGCCCTTCAGCCCACCCATGTTGCGTGCGGCCAGCAGGCCCATGTCGAGCAGAAAGAAGGCCAGCATGCCTTTGAACAGATCGCCGGCAAAGGGTTGCATGGCCAGGCGGCCGCTTTCGCCGGTGAGGATGCCGACCAGCATGGCCCCCAGCAACAGGAGCTGCGCGCCGTCGGTCAGGGACTCGTGCAGGATGCGGGCCACCGGTGCGCCGGGGGTGCCCGGGGATGCGCGCTGCCGCAGCAGGTTGGCCAGTACGACCGCCATGACGATGGCGGGCGATTCCATCAGCGCCATGGCCGCCGCCATGTGCCCGCCGTAAGGCAGACCCCGGCTGTCGAGGTATTGCACGGCAGTGATGAACGTGACGGCGCTGACCGAGCCGTAGGTGGCCGCGATGGCGGCGGCGTCATAAGCGTTGACGACGCGGCGCAACAGTGCGTAGCCCAGCGCCGGCACGGCCACGGCGAGGGCCACCGCACTGGCCAGCGTGACGGCCACTTCGGCGGTCAGCCCGGATTTCGCCAGCGCAAAGCCGCCCTTGAGCCCGAGCGCCATCAACAGGTACAGCGACAGGAAGCGCGACACTTGCGGCGGGATTTCCAGATTGGACCTGAGCGCGCCGGCCAGAATGCCGAACACGAAGAAGAGGATGGCGGGGTCCAGGAAACTCTGCATCGGTTGCCGTGAGGCTCGGCCGTGCGGGCCTTGCCGTTGGGTGCGTTGATTTAAAAAGTCAACCAAGAATAGCGGGCGGGACGTTTCTGTAAAAGCAGACAATGGCGAAGCCACACTTCCGATAAAGCTGACTATGCGCCAGAGCTTCAATTACCGCCATCTCTACTAATTCTGGGTCGTAGCGAAGGAGGGTGGCATTGCGCGCGCCGCCGCGCGGCTGGGCATGGCGGTGCAGACCGTGAGCACGCAGGTGCGCGAGCTGGAGCGCTCGCTCGGGCATGTTTTGCTCAAGCCGGCAGGGCGTGGCCTGGTGTTGACCGAGGCCGGAATCGCGGCGATGCGCCAGGCCGACCCTATCTTCCAGCTCGGCGAGCAATTGCAGGCGGCGGTGCGCGACGCCGTCAGTTCACCGGTGGTGCGGCTGGCCGTAGGTGTCTGTTATGGCTTGCCCAAGCTGGTGGTGCGCAGTCTGATGAGCCCGGTAATGCAGGAGCCCAACCTTCGCCTGCTGTGCCACACCGACGAGTTCGAGGACCTGCTGGCCGACCTGGCCTTGCACCGGCTCGACATCGTGCTGGCCGATCGCGCCGCGCCGGGTAATGCCAGCGTCCGGGTGTACAGCCACCGGTTGGCGTCGTCGCCATTGGCGTGGTACGCGCCCGCCGCGCTGTACGCGAAGGCACGGCGCGATTTTCCCCGCTCGCTGGCGCGTGTTCCGCTGTTGCTGCCGACGCCGCAGGCCGCTGTGCGCGCGCGGCTGGACCACTGGTTCGAGCGCCAGGCGATCCAGCCGCGGGTGGTCGGCGAGTTCGAGGACAGTGCCTTGCTCAAGACCTTCGGCGCCAGCGGCATGGGCGTGTTTCCCGCCGCCGAAATTGTCCACGACGACCTGATCACCCGCTACGGCGTCAAGCGCGTTGGCGGCTGCGACGATGTCCAGGAAAACTTCTTTGCCATCGGCACCGAAAAGAAGGTGTCGCATCCGCTGGTGCTGCGGATGTTGCCGCCCCGGCGCTGATCGCATTCAGGCCCAAAGCCTTCCAAGTGGCTTACGGCGGATTGCGCATTTCACTGCGCAAGCGTTTGGAGCCAACCCAGGCCCGCGGCAGTGTTGCCGGCGGGTTTGTACTCACACCCAACCCAGCCTCGGTAACCGATGGCATCCAGGTGCCTGAACAGGAAGGTGTAGTTGATCTCGCCACTTCCCGGCTCGTTGCGCCCGGGGTTGTCGGCGATCTGTATGTGGCCGATACGTGAGAGATATTTCTGCATGCTTGCGGCCAGTTCTCCCTCCATGCGCTGCGCATGGTAGATGTCGTACTGGATACGCAGGTTGTTGCTGCCCACCGCGTCCAGAATGTCCGCCGCCTGTGCCGTGGTGTTGAGGAAAAGGCCGGGGATGTCGTAGCAGTTGATGGGTTCGATCAGCAGGCGGATGCCGGCCTTGGACAAAGCGTCCGCGGCGTAGCGCAGGTTCGATACAAGGCAGGCCCGCGCAGAGTCACGGCCCAGGCCCTCCGGGATTTTGCCGGCCAGGCAGTTGACTTGCGGACAGCGCAGCACACTCGCGTAGTCGATGCCGCGTTGCACGCCATCGCGAAACTCGGCCACCCGGTCGGGATGGCAGGCAATGCCGCGTTCTCCGGCATCCCAATCACCTGCCGGCAAATTGTGCAGCACCTGTTGCAGGCCGTGGGTTTGCAAAGCCAGGGCAAGCTCATGTTTGTCACAGGTGTAGGGGAACAGGTATTCCACTGCCGTGAAACCGGCGGCCTTGGCTGCTGCGAAGCGCTCCATAAAGGGCACTTCGGTAAACAGCATGCTCAGGTTGGCGGCAAATCGAGGCATTTCGAATCCTCAGTCCAGCATCGCTACCAGGGCCGTAGGTGCATCCTGGCGGCTCGCTGCCAGCTCCTCGAACTCCACCACGTTGTCGATCTCGGTGCCCATGGCGATGTTGGTCACACGCTCCAGAATCACCTCGATCACCACCGGCACCTGGAACTCCAGCATCCAGGCTTCGGCCTGGCGGATCGCGGGCGCTATTTCTTCCTGGTTGTGCACCCGGATGGCCTTGCAGCCCAGGCCTTCGACCACCTTGAGATGGTCCACGCCATAGGCCTTGCTCACCTGTTCCGGTGCCGTGTTGATGTTGTCGAAAGCCAGTTGTACGCAGTAGTCCATCTCGAAGCCACGCTGGCTCTGGCGGATCAGGCCCAGGTAGGAGTTGTTGACCACCATGTGGATATACGGCAGCTTGAACTGTGCGCCCACGGCGAGTTCCTCGATCATGAACTGGAAGTCGTAGTCGCCCGACAGCGCCACGATTTTTCGGGTCGGATCGGCGGCACGGACACCCAGGGCCGCCGGAATGGTCCAGCCCAGCGGCCCGGCCTGTCCGCAGTTGATCCAGTGGCGCGGCTTGTAGACATGCAGGAACTGGGCGCCGGCAATCTGCGACAAACCAATCGTGCTCACATAACATGCATCCTGGCCAAACGCATTGTTCATGCACTGGTAAACGCGTTGCGGCTTCAT
The DNA here is from genome assembly GCA_031367285.1 of Betaproteobacteria bacterium. Lineage (GTDB taxonomy): Bacteria > Pseudomonadota > Gammaproteobacteria > Burkholderiales > Burkholderiaceae_C > CAISIP01. The sequence goes on from JANLPN010000344.1 coordinate 8,393, forward strand.
CGGCACCGCTTCGTAATTGGTCTTGCGCAACAGTGTGCCCTTGCGTTGCTGGCACTCGGTGGCCCAGGCGTCGCGATTGGCCAACTTGCCCTGGGCTTTCCACTCCAGGGCCACTTCGATGAACAATTGCAGGGCCAGTTTCGCATCGGACGCAATGCCGTAGTCGGGCGAAAACACGCGGCCGATCTGTGTTGGTTCGATGTCCACATGGATGAACTTGCGGCCCTTGCAGTACACCTCGGGCGAACCGGTGTGGCGATTGGCCCAGCGGTTGCCGATGCCCAGCACGAAGTCCGACGCCAGCATGGTCGCGTTGCCATAACGGTGGCTGGTCTGCAGGCCGCACATGCCGGCCATCAACGGGTGGTTGTCGGGGATGCTGCCCCAGCCCATGAGGGTGGGTATGACCGGTATGCCGGTGATCTCGGCAAACCGCACCAGCAGCTCACAGGCGTCGGCGTTGACCACGCCGCCGCCCGACACGATCAAGGGCCGCTCAGACGCGTTGAGCATGGCCAGCGCCTTTTCGATCTGCGGCCGGGTGGCGGCCGGTTTGTAGACCGGCAAGGGCGCATAGGTGTCCGGGTCGAATTCGATTTCGGCCATCTGCACGTCAAACGGCAGGTCAATCAATACCGGCCCCGGACGCCCTGACCGCATCACATGAAAGGCCTGCTGGAACACGCGCGGTACCTGGGCCGGTTCCAGCACCGTGGTGGCCCACTTGGTGACCGGCTTGACGATGGCCGTGATGTCCACCGCCTGGAAGTCTTCCTTGTGCATCCGTGCGCGCGGCGCCTGGCCGGTGATGCACAGTATCGGGATGGAATCGGCCTGGGCCGAATACAGGCCGGTGACCATATCGGTGCCGGCCGGGCCGGAGGTGCCGATACACACGCCGATATTGCCGGCCACGGCCCGCGTATAGCCCTCGGCCATATGCGACGCACCTTCCACGTGGCGGGCCAGGATGTGGCCGATCGTGCCCTGTTTGCGCAAGGCCGCGTACAGCGGGTTGATGGCCGCGCCCGGCACACCAAAGGCCTGTGTCACGCCTTCTTTTTCCAGAACCCACACCGCGGCTTCAATTGCTCGCATTTTTGCCATCGCATGTTCTCCTAATTGCTTGCCTGATCGATGGCCTCGACTGTAGACAGGAGGCACCGGTTGCGGAAGGCGGCCGCAGGCCATAACATCTATTCCACGATGGAATAAGCGAAAACTGGAAGGAGCGTGGCGGATGGACCGGCTGATGGCTATGGAAGTGTTTGTGCGTGTGGTGGAAACCGGCAGTTTCTCCAAGGCGGCGCGCGAGTTTGCCACCACGCAACCCACGGTGACCAAGATGGTCGCGGCCACCGAAGAGCGCCTCAAGGTGCGTCTGCTCAACCGCAATACACGTGGCGTCAGCGTCACCGAGTCCGGCGCGCTGTATTTCGAGAAGTGCAAGACCATTACACGGGAGGCGGACGAGGCGCAGAACATTGCCAGGTTGCGCCAGAACCAGACCCAGGGGCTACTGCGCGTCGGCACCTCGGTGGCCTTTGGCCGGCGCGTCATCGTGCCGCTGGCGCTGGAGTTCATGGCCCGGCACCCGCAGCTGCGGCTGGACCTGAGTTTCGAGGACCGCTACACCGACCTGGTGGCACAGGGCATCGACGTGGCGATCCGCATGGGCAAACTGGCCGACTCCTCGCTCGGCGCACGTTTCCTGGGTGCCAACCCCTGGCTGATCGTGGCCGCGCCCAAATACCTGCGCAAACATGGCACACCACGCAACAGCGCCGACCTGGCCAAACACCCGGCCCTGATCTACAGCAGCGTTGTGGGCGACGACATCTGGCGCTTGAGCACACCGGGGGGCGACACTGTCTCGGTAGTGGTTGCGGGCCGGTTGCGTTCCAACAACCTGTCCGCGGTGCTGGCGGCGGCACGTAATGGCCTGGGCCTGGCGGCAATGCCGCGTTATGTGGCGGCCGACTCGCTGGCCTCGGGCCAGGTGGTCGAAGTGCTCAAGGACCACACCCTGCCCGAGCAGGAAATTCATGCGGTGTTCCCGTCGCCCAAGCTGGTGCCGGGCAAGGTGACGGCCTTTGTGGCCTACCTGCAGGGCTGTTTTGGCCCACGGTGGTGGGACCAGCTGCCCAAGGCCTGACGGGTCGGCGCGTTACCATCTTGGCCATGACATTCATGCGCGACGAAGCCCTGGCCTGCGGCGGCTGTGCGGCCGAGTTCCTCGAGCGCGGGCTGGTGATCGCTCTCGCGGCCGGGCAAACCCTGCGCCAGCGTGCCACACAGCGGGTCGAGGTGCTGGGTCGGGGCTCCTCCAGCCACGCCGGAACGGTGTTGCGTTATTGCTTTGCCGCGCAGGGCGGGCTGGGCGTATCCGCCGTGATGCCGTGGGTCGCGGCCGACAACGCGGCGCTGGTTCCCATGCAACACACCACGCTGGTGGCCATCTCGCAGTCCGGCCAGAGCCCGGACCTGGTGCGTTATGCGGTGGCGGCGCGGGCTGCGGGTGCCTACGTCGTAGGGCTTATCAATACCGGCGGTTCGCCGCTCGGTGCGGTGGCCGATACCGAGATTCCACTGTGTGCCGGGACGGAATTGGCCGTTGCCGCGACCAAGAGTGTTGTCCTGTCGGTGGTTGCCGGTCTCGCGCTGGTGGCCGGTTGTCGGGGCGACAACGCCTTGCTCGAGGCGCTGCATCGGCTGCCGGGCAGGCTTGATGCGGCGGCGCAGTGCGACTGGTCGGCGCTCACGGCCGCATTGACCGGCGCACGTGCCGTGTTTGTTGTGGGTCGCGGGGCAGACCTGGGAATTGCCAAGGAACTGGCACTCAAAATCGCCGAAGCAGCTGGCATACCTGCCTCGGCCTTCAGCAGTGCCGAATTTCTGCACGGGCCACTGGCGGCCGTGTCGGCGCAGACACCCGTGGTGGGCGTGGTCAGCGACCCGCGCGCGCTGGAGAGCGTGTTGACGGCCCTGGAGCGGGCGCGCGGCCAGGGAGCCGCAACACTGCTGGCGCATGGGTTTGGCGCTTCGCCGGTTATTCCATTGCCGCAGTTGCCCCTGCCGGCCGCGGCCGGAACCGCCGCCGATTGTGTGCTGGCTCTGGTGCCCGCCTATCTGGCCATTGAAGCGTCGGCGCGCGCCGTGGGCCGCAACCCGGACCGGCCCGCGGGTTTGTCCAAGGTGACCGAAACGCTGTGATGGGCACTCCCGCAGCGGCATCAAACCTGCAAGTTGCCGGCCTGGGTATCGATGCGGGAGGCACCGGCACACGGTGGGCACTCGCCGACCCTGCCGGCCAGGTGCTGGCCCAGGGCAGCGTTGCGGGGCTCACCGCCTTGATGATGGGCAGCGAGGCCGGCCGTGCACAGACGGCGGCGGTGTTGCGGCAACTGGCGTGTGAGGTAGCTGAGACGGGGCATGTGCCGCAGCGCGTGCTGGCGGGTTTCAGCGGCTATTCGGACGATCCGCCCTTGCGCGCCCGCATGGAGGCGCTGGTCGCCGGCAGCTTCGGCTTACCGGCCGACCAGGTCCGGTTCGTCGGCGACATCGCACTGGCCTACCTCGACTGTTTCGCACCCGATGCGGGCTACCTGGTCTATGCAGGCACCGGCTCCATTGCCGCCCATATCGACGCCCATGGGCAGATGCACCGTGCCGGCGGGCGCGGTGGATTGCTCGACGACGGCGGCTCGGGCTACTGGATAGCGCGCGAGGCCATGCGGCATATCTGGCGTGCCGAAGACGAACGGCCCGGTAGCTGGCGCGATTCGCGCCTGGCCGGCCTGGTGTTCGCCCATGTTGGTGGCAGCGAGTGGGCACGTGCGCGCGATTTTTTCTACCAAAGCACCCGCGGCCAGGTCGGTGAACTGGCGGTCGCGGTGGCCGCCGCGGCCGGGCAGGGCGATGGCGTGGCCTTGGGTCTGATGCAACAGGCGGGGGTCGAACTGGCGCGGCTGGCGCGGGCATTGACGCAGCGTTTCGGGGCCCGGCCGGTCGCACTGGCGGGTGGAGCGGTGCACCTGCACCCAGCCATCGAGCAAAACATGCGTGATGCTCTGGGCAACACCGGCATACTGCGGGTGGTTGTGTTGCGGGCGCACGAGACAGCCGCCCGGCTGGCCGCGCGTGACGACCCCCTGTTGCGACAGCTCACTGACGCCGAGCCCGTGCCAGCAACGGCTGGAACGTCCGATCCCTGAACCCACTTCACCGCACCCGCGCACGGTACGCCCATGCGCCAACCAGCCGACGCAAAAACACGCCATGAAACAGTCCACAATCACTCTCTCGCGGATATTTCCCCGATCCCGTTTTCAAACCAAGGAGCACACCATGAAGACTGCCTTACGTACCCTCGGCCTGGCCCTTGCAGCGTGCGCCTGCAGCGTCAGTTTTGCCACCGACCTGACGTTCTGGAGCTGGCGCGTGGAAGACAAAGCCTTCTACGAAATGATCGCCAGGGAGTACAAGGCAGTCAGCGGTGACGACGTCAAGTTCTCGGCCTACAAGAACACCGAATACCCGACCGTGTTGTCCGCCGCGCTCGCTGCGGGAGGTGGCCCGGACATCATCCACACCCGCGCTTATGGCGGACTGGCGGCGCTGGCCGATGCCGACTACCTGCTGGCCGTGAACAAGACCAATGTTCCCAACCTCGCGGCGTTTGGCGACGGCGTCATGCTGGGCGCCATGGGCCGCAAACCCCCGCACGACAAGAACACCTACGGCGTGCCGTTCGCGACCCAGGCGCTGGGTATCTTCTACAACAAGCAGGTACTCGCCAAGGCCGGCATCACCGCGCAACCCAAGACCTGGGAGGAGTTCAAGAACATCTGCAAGGCGCTCAAGGAAAAGAAGATCGCGTGTATCGCCAATGGCTCCGGAGACGCGCCTGGCCTGGAGCAGATGTTTGGCATCATCGGGCCCAATTTCTACGGCGGCACCGCGTACTTCAACAGCGTGGTGTCGGGCAGCAAGAACTTCACCGACCCCGGTTTCATCAAGGCCATCGAGGAGGTGGTGGCGTTCAAGGAATACATGCCGCCGAACCAGATGGCGGTGGGTGAAAACGAAAGCCGCACCCTGTTTGCATCGGGCATGGCGGCCTACTACTTCACCGGAACCTGGAACATCGACACCATCAAGGACCTGAATCCCAAGGCGGAGTTCGACATCATGCCGGCGCCGCCGCTGGCCGCTGGCGGCCCCACCTTTGTTCCGACCTTCGCGGACGGCAACTACGCGGTCAACGCCAAAACCACCAAACGCGAGGCTGCCCTGAAGTTCCTGAACTACCTGGCCAGCAAGGAGTACGGCCAGAAGTTCACCAACGAGCTCAAGCAGATGTCGGCCGTGCCGGGCGTGAAGGCGACCGATCCGATACTGGCTTCTTTCGGTGAGCAGAGCAGCCGCAACGGCACCCCCTTCCTGATGCTGGTGGGCTTCCGTTACCAGAACCCGAACGGTTCGATTCTGTTGCGTGACGGCATACAGAAAGTGATACAGGGGACGGGCACGCCGGCATCGCTGGCCGGGGACATCCAGACCGGCCTGGCCACCTGGCACAAGCCGATCCAGAAGTAGGGCCGGTGCCCGATGGCCACACGCAACACGGCCTGGATCACGCTTTTCACCGCGCCCGCCATCGCGATGATGGCGCTGTTCATGTTGTGGCCCGCGCTGTCGGCGCTGGGCTACAGCCTGTACGACTGGAACGCCTTCACGCGCGGCGGCTTCGTCGGCCTCAAGCATTTTGTGCGGCTCACCGAGCCGCCTTACCGCGGGCAGTTGCTGGCGGCTTTGGGCCACAACACGATTACCTTCCTGGCGGTGCTGACGGTGCAAAACGCCCTGGCGCTGCTGCTGGCGTTCGGCCTGTACCGCAGGCCGCGCGGCTTCGCGTTTTTTCGGGGCACCGTGTTCCTGCCGGTCATCCTGTCGCTGGTGATCACCGGCTACCTGTGGCAGCTGTTCCTGCACCCCCTGTTCGGGCCGCTGACCAAGTTTGCCATGGGCACCTTCCACCTGGAGGAGTTCGCCCCGCTGGGCGACAGCCGACTGGCGCTGGCAACCGCCATCGTGATTTCGATCTGGCGCAACATCGGTTTCCCGACGCTGGTGTTCCTGGCCGGCATGAACGCCATCCCCGAAGAAATCTACAAGGCGGCCGAACTCGACGGTGCCAACGACTGGCAAACCTTTTGGCGCATCACGCTGCCTAACCTGGGGCCCTCGTTCACGATTGTGGTCATCCTGACATTTATCGGCGCATTCGAATGGTTTGAGCTGCCCTTTGTGATCGGGGGCGCCACCGGTAACCCGGGCAACTCGCTCGACACCATGGCGCTGATGTTTTACCGCCTGTCCTTCGGTGACGGTTCGTCGGCCGTCACCGACCTGGGCCTGGGCGCCGCGGTCAGCGTGGTGCTGTTCGTGATTGTTTTGATTGGCTCCCGGTTTGGCGCCAACTTCCTGCGCAAACGCGAGGTGAATCAATGAGCGGGGGGCTCCCATGACAGGCGCGGTGCGGAGAAAACACACGCCTTTCACGGTCCTGTTGATGGGGCTGCTGGTCTTCAACACCTTCTGCGTCGTGGTACCGCTGCTGGTGGCGCTGGTTTCCTCGTTCAAGTCGACGGCCGAAATCATGAACGATCCGTTCGGCCTGCCCGAGGCCTTCAGCGCGGCCAACTTCGCCAAGGTGCTGGGCGAGGGCAACTTCGACATCTACTTTCGCAATTCGGTGCTGGTGACGCTGGGCTCGGAAGCCATCATCCTGAGCCTGTCCGCGATGGCCGGCTACGCGCTGGGCCGGTACCGCTTCAAGCTCAACAACCTGCTCTATACCATGATCCTGATGGGGCTGATGATCCCCGCCAAGCTGCTGCTGGTGCCGCTGTTCCTGCAGCTCAAGCAGATGGGCCTGCTGGACAGCCTGTGGGGCCTGATTCTGGTGTACGCGGCCGGCGGGATTCCGGCCGGGGTGTTCATCATGACCGGGTTCTTTCGGGCCCTGCCCGGTGCGCTCGAAGCGGCCGCGCGTATCGACGGCGCCAACGAGTGGACCATCTTTCACCGCATCATGTTGCCGCTGGTGCGGCCGCCGCTGGTGATTGTGGCCATTTACACGGCGATACCGATCTGGAACGATTTCCTGTTGCCGATTGTTTTTATCTCCAGCCCCAACCTGAAGACGGTACCGCAGGGTCTGTCGGTTTTTTTCGGCGAACACGCGGTCAATATGGGCGCCCTGTTCGCGGGGCTCACGATTTCGGCCTTGCCGCTGGTTGCGCTCTACCTGGTGTTGTCGGAGCAATTCATCAAGGGGCTGACCGCCGGAGCCGTAAAAGGCTGAGCGCATCCTGCAAACACCATGACCAGCAACACCGAATCGCCCAATCCCCTGCATGCGGACCTCGACCTGTATCCGGTCGAGCAACTGGTGGACGCGTTGGTGGATGACCAGATCAATGCAGTCAACGCGGTGCGCGCAAGCCGTAACGAGCTGGCCGCC
>JANLPN010000382.1:0-36988 GCA_031367285.1 Betaproteobacteria bacterium
TGGCGTTCTTCGTCGAGCTCGCGCGCGCCGTAGGGGCAGGCCCAGGCGCAGTATTTGCAGCCGATGCATTTGTCGTAGTCCACCAGCACGATGCCGTCTTCCTTGCGCTTGTAGCTGGCGCCGGTCGGGCACACCGGCACACAAGGCGGGTCTTCGCAATGCAGGCAGCTTTTTGGGAAGTGGATGGTCTCGGTTTGGGGATAACTGCCGGCCTCGTAGGTCTGCACGCGGTTGAAAAAGGTGCCGGTGGGGTTGGCGCCATACGCCTGCAGGTCGGCCAGCGGGCCGGCGCTGCCGGAGGTGTTCCATTGTTTGCACGACGTGACGCAGGCATGGCAGCCCACACACACGTTCAGGTCTATCACCAGCGCCAGCTGCTTGGCCAAGGTTTCGCCTGGCTGGGCGCGTTTGCTGCCTTGCGGCTTGGCGGCGGGCGCGGGCGCAACAGGTGCCGGCGCCTCGGCCACCACGTTGGACTTGAGTATGTCTTTGAGCCAGCTCATCATGGTTTGCGCCCCGCAAAATAGGTCAGCACTTTTTTCCCCGCCTTGCCCAGCACGCCCGGCGCGGCCGGTGTGCTCGCAATCTGCGGGAACGTCTCTTCAGGTTCTTCCGGCTCGGCCGGCCGTATGCGCACACGCACGTCGTACCAGCCGGCCTGGCCGGTAATGGGGTCGGAGTTGCTGATGGTGGCGCCACCCGGTCCTTTGCCGCTACCCAAAGGGAAAGGCAGCTCTTCGGTGATCAGGTGGTTCAGCAAAAAGCCCTTGCGCGCTTCATCCGCACCCGGCGCCAGTTGCCAGGCGCCGTCGGCCTTGCCGATGGCGTTCCAGGTCCACACGGTGCCGGGCTCCACGGCCTCGCTGTAACGCAGCATGCAGCGCACCTTGCCCCACTGGCTCTCCGCCCAGCACCAGCCACCGTCGGCGATGCCGGCGGCCTGCGCCGTGAGCGGGTTCACATGCAGGTAGTTGTGGCTGTGGATCTGGCGCAGCCAGGCGTTCTGCGAGTCCCACGAGTGGTACATGGCCATGGGCCGCTGCGTGATGGCGTTCAGCGGGTAGGCGGCCAGGTCGGTGGCGGCTTCTTCGAGCGGCGCGTACCAGAACGGCAGCGGGTCAAAGTAGGTGGCGATACGTTCGCGCAAAGCCTCGGGCGGTTGTCGGCCCCGGCTCTTGCCCTGTGCCGCCAGGCGAAAGCTCTGCAGCGTGTCGGAATACAGGGCCAGCTGCACCGGGTCGTTTTTCTGGCGCCAGCCCTTCTCCTTGGCAAAGTCCAGGTACTCGCGGTTCCAGTTGCGCATGTAGTGCATGGTCTCGGGCATGTGGTACTGGAATACGCAGTTGTTCTGCTCGTACATCTCCCACTGTTTGGGGTTGGGCTCGCCGCGCAGGTGCTGGTCGCCGTCCTTGCCGCGCCAGCCCATCAAAAAACCTATGCCGGGCTGGGGCTGGAAGTTGACGACAAAGTCCGGGTAACCGGTGAACTTGCGCCCGCCCTCGGGCGAGGTGAAGGCCGGGAATTTCAACCTCGAAGCCAACTCGATCAGCACCTCCTGGAACGGCTTGCATTGCCCGGTGGGTGGCAGCACCGGCACACGCACCGAGTCCACCGGCCCGTCGAACTCCGAGATGGGCCGGTCCAGCATGCCCATCACGTCGTGCCGCTCCAGGTAGGTGGTGTCGGGCAGCACCAGGTCGGCAAAGGCCACGGTTTCGCTCTGGAAGGCGTCGCACACCACCAAAAACGGGATCACGTAGTCGCCCGTGGCCTCGTCCCGGCGGTTCAGCATCTCGCGCACGGCCATGGTGTTCATGCTGCTGTTCCAGGCCATGTTGGCCATAAAGATCATCAGCGTGTCGATACGGTAGGGGTCGCCCTTGGCCGCGTTGGTGATCACGTTGTGCATCAGGCCGTGGGCCGACAGCGGGTGCTCCCAGCTGAAGGCGTGGTCTATGCGTATCGGCGAGCCGTCGGGGTTGATGGCCAGCTCTTCCGGGCTGGCCGGAAAGCCCAGCGGCGCGGCATTCAGCGGCGTGTTGGGCCGGATCATCTCGGGCGAATTAAAGGCGCGGTAGTTGGGCACGATGTGGCGCGGGTAGGGCGCCTTGTGCCGGAAGCCGCCCGGCGCGTCTATGGTGCCCAGCACACTCATCAGTATGGCCAGGGCACGCACGGTCTGGAAGCCGTTGGAGTGCGCGGCCAGGCCACGCATGGCGTGGAAGGCGACCGGGCGCGCCTGCGTGGTCGGGTGCTGTTTGCCCCAGGCATCGGTCCAGGGGATGGGCAGCTCGAAGGCTTGTTTGAGCGCCGTGTTGCCCATCTCGCGCGCGAGTTTGCGTATGCGCTCGGCCGGTATGCCGGTAATGGCCGCAGCCCACTCGGGTGTGCAGGTGGCCACGCGTTCGCGCAGCAGCTGGAACGACGGCGCCACGCGGGTGCCGTCGGTCAGTGTGTACGTGCCGGCTAGCGCCGGGTCGCAGCCGTCGGCAATACCTTCCGGGTAGGCATTGCGCACCTTGCCGTGTGCCTTGTCCCACACCAGCTTGTTATGCGGGTTGCGGCCGTCGCCCGGTGGGCCTTTGACGGGATTGGGGTCGAAGGCGAACAGGCCCTGGCGTTCGCAGTCGTCCAGCACTACCAGTTGCGGCGCATTGGTATAACGCTTGAGGAAGCCATGGTCGATCAGGCCGCAGGTGATCAGCTCATGCAGCAGCGCCATGAACAGCGCGCCATCGGTGCCGGGTTTGATGGGTATCCACTCGTCGGCAATCGCCGAGTAACCGGTGCGCACCGGGTTGATGGAGATAAAGCGCCCACCGGCCCGTTTGAACTTGCTGATGGCAATCTTCATCGGGTTGCTGTGGTGGTCTTCGGCCGTACCAATCATCACGAACAGCTTGGCACGCTCCAGGTCAGGCCCGCCAAATTCCCAGAAGCTGCCGCCTATGGTGTAGATCATGCCGGCCGCCATGTTGACCGAACAAAAGCCGCCGTGTGCCGCGTAGTTGGGCGTGCCGAACTGGCGCGCAAACAGGCCGGTCAGGGCCTGCATTTGGTCGCGGCCGGTGAACAACGCAAACTTCTTGGGGTCGGTCGCGCGGATTTTGCCGAGGCGCTCGGTCAGCATGTCGAAGGCCAGCTCCCAAGAGATAGGCTCAAACTCGCCCGTACCGCGTTCGCTGCCGGCCTTGCGCAGCAGCGGCTGCGTCAGCCGCGCCGGCGATAGCTGCTTCATGATGCCCGACGCGCCCTTGGCGCAGATCACGCCCTGGTTCAGCGGGTGCTTGGGGTTGCCGTCGATGTAGCGCAGCTCGCCATCGCGCAGATGCACCCGTATGCCGCAGCGGCAGGCGCACATGTAGCAGGTGGTGGTCTTGACTTCGGTGTTGGCCGTAGGCGTGGGCGAGGCCAGCGGGTCGTGCACTGGCTCGGCGGACAAAAACTTGAACATGGGCAACAGCCTACCATGGCTGTTTGGCGAATCGGCTACGCCAGCTCTTCCGCAAACACCGCAACGCAGTTGCGCCCGCGTGTCTTGGCGGCGTAACAGGCCTCGTCGGCGGCGCGCAGCACGTCAGCGGTGGTGGTGTAGCTTGCGTCTACCGCCACCAGGCCAATGCTGGCACCCACGCTGAAGGACCGGCCTTCCCAGGCCAGCCGGTAGCTGTCCACCGCAGCACGCAGCTTCTCGGCAATTTCGCGTGCCTGCGACAGTGGGCAGCGGCTCAGCAACACGGCAAACTCGTCGCCACCCAGCCGCGCCACGGTGTCGGACTTGCGCACCTGGGTTGCGAGTTGCTGCGCCACGTCGCGCAGCAGCGCGTCACCGGCCGCATGGCCGCCGGTGTCATTGACCTGCTTGAAGCGGTCCAGGTCGATAAACAGAGCGCAAAACGGCTCGGTCGCGGCGGCCAATGTGGCCTGGGTCAACAGGGACTCAAAAGCCGGACGGTTGGCCAGCCCGGTCAACGCGTCATGGCTTGACTTCCAGGTAAGCTGCTCACGCTGCGCGCGCACCTCGGACACATCTTCAATGGTCCAGATCGTGCCTTTGGAGCGGTCGCCCGGCACCACCGCGCGGCCCCGCATGTGGGCCCAGAACGCCTCGCCGCTTGTCCGCACCAGCTCCACCTCGCCGTCAAACGAGCCTTGCGCCATGAACTCCGGCAGTGCCCGCGCCGACAGGGCCGCGTAGGCTTCGTCCGATGCGTAGATCATCCTTGTCGGCTGGCCCAGCGCCTGCTGCTTGTCGCAGCGAAAGATATGGCAAAACTGCCGGCTTACCAGTTCGAAATTGCCGTTGCGGGTGAGTGCGATGCCGGCTTCGGCATAGTCCAGCACGGCTTCCAGCTGTTGCAGCAGTGCCTGGGTTTCGCCCTGTTTGCGCTGGCGTTGTGCAACCACCTGCTGGAACGCCCGCGACAGATCGCCCAGCTCGCCGGGTTCGGTTGGCCAGGGCTCGCTGGATGGCCCATCGTGCGTCAGCAATTTTTCAGCGCGCAGCCGCAACACCGAAATGGGTCGCGTCAGGAACCAGGCGGCCAAACCGGCCAGCAAAGCCGCCACACATCCCGCGCCCAGGGCCACCAGCCAGGCCGTTTGCTGGGCCGCAACCAGCGGCTTCAACGCCGCGGACTGCGGCGTCACTCGCACCAGCGCCCAGTCCGAGCCGGCAATGCCAGCCATCGACACCAGGTAAGCGCCGGACAAGGTGGCGGTTCCGTCGGTGTTGATGGGGCTGCCCGACCCGTGCCATTGCCGGAACACGTCGGCCAGGCCCGGCTCGTCGGCCGCACGGCCCATGACCCGCGCCGGGTCGGGGTGCGCCAGCAAAAGGCCAGCGCGGTCCATCACCATGCTGCGCGATCCGTCGTGGCGGTCGGCGCCGCCCAGGTCCGAGAACAGTCGCGCCGAGGCCAGGTTGAGCGAACCGGCGATGACGCCCAGCGGCGTTCCGTCAGGCGCGCGCGGGGCCATCGCAATCAGAATGAGCGGAGTTTTGGTGACGCGACCGAGTATCGGGTCCGACACCACGGGCTGGTCGGTCTTCACCGCGCGCCGAAAATACTCACGGTCGGCGATATTGGGCAATTCGGAGGTAGGTTCGCCGTTCACCAGGCGCACCAGCAATGCGCCGTCGAGCCGGGCGGCAATCACACTGTCAAACAGTGCGCTGATGGCCGGTTTGTCCATCAGGTAACGAACCGCCAGTTCGGCGTCCTGCCACAGCCCGGTCGGGGCCTTGCGCACCACGGCGGAAAGCGTGAGTTGCAGGGTGTCGAGCTTGTTGGCCAGCAGGGCGGCCGTGCCTTCCTGTGCATCGGCTTCCTTCGCCAGCAACAAATTTTCGATGTTGGTGCGGGTGGTGGTCAGCAACAGTTCGGCGGTGCCTAGCGCGGACAACACACCCGTAACTACCGCCAGCGCGACGATCTTGAACTTGAGGGTGCGAAGCCAGTGTGGCATAGGACGGGGCACTCGGGCAACATGACCCAGAGCACGCCGCCACGATACCACGCAAGGCAGAAATACCCATTGTTACAACAGTCGTTTAGGCAAGCCGGGCGCGACAGGTCTAGTATCCTGCCATGGGCGGTTCGACGGAAGTTTCGCAAGGCAGTCGCAGGTACCTGGAGTGGTGCTTGCTGGGCCTGGTATTGCTTCTTCTGGCGGCCTTCCTCGGCTACACCTACGCCGCCGAGTCCGAGCGCGGCATCGCAGCCGAGCAGGGCCGCTTGCGCGTACAGGTTGATATCGTGGCGGACGACATGGAGCGCAGCCTGACCGCCACCAACCAGGCGCTTGAAGGTGTGATCCGCGACCATCTGGCGGCCGGTGCGCGCGTGGGTGAGCCGAAAGATGTATCGCGCCGCCTGCGCGCCTTGGTGGAGGCGATGGAGGGTGTGCGCGGCATGGGTGTGTATGACCGCAACGGCACCATGGTGGCCTCCAACCGTGACGACCTGTTGGGCCGGGACTTCAGTGGCCGCGACTATTTCAAGACGGTGCGCGACAAACCTGACGCGGGCACGCTGTACCTGTCGGCGCCATTCAAATCCGTTAACGCGGACCTGGTCAGCACCGTAGGGCGCATGGTGCCGGGCGTGGATGGCGCCTTCGATGGCGTCATTGTGGCCACGCTCGATCCGCGCTATTTCACCGGGGTGTTGCGTCCGATTGTGTACGCGCCCGACGTCTGGTCGTTCGTGGTGCATGGCGACGGCGTACAACTGCTGAATTACCCGTCCATCCCGGGCATAGACGGAACCGACCTGAACCGTCCCGGGACCTTTTTCCGGCGCCACCGGGACTCGGGCCAAAGGGCCAGCCTGCTGAGCGGTACCGTGTACACCACGGGGCAGCAAAGAATGATGGCCCTGCGCAGCGTGCAGCCTGCGCGGCTGTACATGGACAAGGCGCTGGTGGTGGGAGTCAGTCGCGAGCTGGGCGCGATCATGCAGCCGTTGGAGCGCCAGCGGGCGACGTTTTTTCTGTTTTTTGCCGTCTTCGCATCGTTGAGTTGTGCCAGCCTGTACTGGGTACAAACGCGCCGCCAGCGCGTCGAAGCCCTGACGCACGAGAGTAATCGGGTGCGGCTGGACGCCGCCGAGCGGGTGCGGCTGGCGCTGCGCGGCGCCAACCTCGGACTGTGGGAGATACGCCTGCCCGGCGGGCAATGGTTGTGTGACGAAGCCATGTGCGCGATGGTCGGCAGCACGATGCAGGACCTCGATGGAAGCCCGGAACGCTGGCGCTCGCGGATGCATCCGCAAGACCGGGAGGCGTCCGCCCGGATGTTCCGCGCTTGCGTGGACGGTACCGTTCCGTTCTACGACTTTTCCTACCGCATTCAGCACAGCGACGGCCACTGGGTGTGGGTGCTGGCGCGGGCGCAAGTGGTGGAACGCGATGCACTGGGCAACGCGCTGCGGGTGATGGGCACCACGATGGACATCTCCGCGGCCAAGGAAGCCGAGGCCCAGGTGGTGCAGGCGCGCAACGAATTGCAGGCGGTGTTCGAGAATATGGGTGAAGCGGTGCTGGTGTTTGACAAGCAGCATAAGCTGGTACGCGTCAACCGCGCGGGCAGAAGCGTGCACGGCCTGTTTGATCCGGATATGCCGGTCGAAGACGTGCGGTCGGGACTCGAAGTGCTGCTACCCAATGGCGATCTGCTGGCGCGCGACCAATGGCCGAGCATGCGCGCCGTGCGTGGCGACTTTGTGCACGACTATGAAGTGCAACTGCGCAGGGTGGATAACGGAAAGTCCGTCTTTGTCGAATCCAGCACGGCCCCTATTCCGGGTGATGCCGGGCTGTCGGGGCTCGTCATTCACACCTACCGCGACGTGACCGAGCGGCGCATGGCGGTTGCGCTGCGGCAAAGTGAAGCGCGTTTCCGGACCCTGATTGAAGACGCGCCGCTGGCGATTGCGATGTTGCGTGCCGGCCGCTTCGTTTATTCCAACCCGCGTTACCGCGCCCTGCACGGGTACGCTCGGGGCGACGACCTGGCCGGCCTGGCATGGAGCACGATGCTGGCGCCCGAGTCGCGCGCCACCCTGCAGGCGCAACAGGACTTGATCGCGGCCGATTCGCCGCTGGAGCAGTCGTTCGAGGCCATCGGTCTGGGCAAGGCCGGAGCCGTGGTACCGGTGTACAAAACCACTGCGCGGGTGGAACTGGCCGACGGGCCGGCCACACTGGTTTTTGCACAGGATATTTCAGCCCAGAAACTGGCCGAGGCGTCGATACGGCATGCGCTGGACGCCGCCGAGCGTGCCAACCGTGGCAAAGCCGAATTCCTGGCCAATATGAGCCATGAAATACGCACGCCGCTGAATGTGGTTCTGGGCCTGGCCTACTTGCTGGAGAAGTTGCATCTGGGCCGCGACGCCCACGACATGGTGCGGAAAATCCGCGCGTCCGGTCGCAGCCTGCTGGGCATCATCAACGACATTCTGGATTTTTCCAAGATCGAAGCCGGGCGGATGGACCTTGAACACGCGCCGTTTCGCCTGAACGACGTGATTGAAAACGTGGCCAACACCATGGGCATGGCGGCCGGTGACAAAAACATCGAACTGATTGTGCAGCCCCTGCCAGCCGGTGTTGGCGCTTTTGTGGGTGACGCCTTGCGGCTGGAGCAGGTGTTGGTCAACCTGACCGGCAATGCGATCAAGTTCACCGGGGTTGGCCAGGTGGTGCTGAAGGTGGAACTGCTCGAGCCGCGCGGTGAACGCATGCTGCTGCGCTTCTCCGTCAAGGACACCGGTATCGGGATAGCACCGGAATTGCAGCAGGACGTATTTGCGGCGTTTTCCCAGGCCGACTCCTCCACCACGCGCCGCTTTGGCGGTACCGGCCTGGGCCTGACGATTTGCCGCCAGATGGTGGCGTTGATGGGAGGCGAGATTGGCCTCACCAGTGCCGTGGGCAAAGGCAGTGAGTTCTGGTTCACGGTTGAATTGCAGAGCTACGCCAATGGAGGTTTTTCGTCGCCCGACATGGTCCAGATAAATGCGCTGGTGGCGGACGACAGCAGTATTGCCCGCGAGGCCGTGGCGGCCACCGCGCGCGGCCTGGGCTGGTCTATCGAAACGGTGGATTCGGGCGAGGCGGCCGTGGCGCAGGTGCTGCATCGCCTGGAAGGACGCTTGCCCGACGTGGTGGTGCTGGACTGGAAAATGCCCGGCATGGACGGCCTGGCCGCGGCGCGTGCAATCCGGGCCGCCGCCCCACGCGACATTTGCCCGATCGTCATCATGGCCACCGCTTATTCGCTTTCCGCCTTGGCCAACGAAGCGGGCGTTGATCTGGTGGATGCGGTTTTGAGCAAGCCGGTCACCACGTCGGCCTTGTACAACGCGGTAGTCGAGGCGCGGCGCCATCGCGCGGCCACCACGCAGGCACCCGAACTGGTGGGTGATGCGGGAAGCCGGGAATTGTTGGGCCTGCGCTTGCTGGTGGTGGATGACAGCGAGATAAATTGCGAAGTGGCCAAACGTATTCTGGAGGAACATGGCGCCAGCGTGAGCCTGGCCTTTGATGGCGGCGCCGCGATCGACTGGTTGCTGGCGCATCCCGACGAGGTGGACCTGGTCTTGCTGGACGTGCAGATGCCGGTGCTCGACGGCATTGAGGTCACACGCCGGCTGCGGGCCCTGCCGCAATTCCAGACCCTGCCCATCGTGGCGCTCACGGCAGGCGCCTTCAAGTCGCAACAGGACGCGGCACGCGAGGCCGGCATGACCGAGTTTGTCGGCAAGCCCTTCGACGTGCCGCTCACGGTGGCGCTGATCTGGCGCCTCACGCGCCAGTGGCCACAACCGGCCCTGGTGCCCGGCCCGGCCCAGCCGCAATCGCGCCCGCCGCACAGCAGCGGCACCGCGACCGGTGCGCGGCAACTGGTGCTCGACGCCACTCAGGGCCTGGGCATCTGGGGCAATGCGGCCACCTACCGCGAGTACCTGAAGCGTTTCGTGGCGTCGTATGGCGATGCCGCCGCAACCCTCGCCGGCAATATCGCAAGCGGTGACAGCGCGGCGGCGCGCGCCCTGGCCCACAAGCTGGCCGGTGTTGCCGCCAACATGGCCTTGCCTGAGACCGGCCGGCTGGCGTCTGAGGCGGAGCGCCTGCTCGTCGAAGGCCGCGACACCACGGCCGTGGTGGCGCGGCTGGAAATCGCATTGCGGGAAGCTTGCGCGTCGATAGGGCGTTTTACCCTGGCTGCGGATGCAAGCGCGGAAGACATGCAGGAGGCCGGGTCGGAGCCGGCGCTGGACGCCCAGGCCGGCGTGCAGGTGCAGACGCTGCTGGTCGAGTTGTTGCGGGCACTGGACGCGGACAGCCCGATACCGGTTGAACCGGTTGTTGCTAAACTGGCCGAGCTGTTGCCGGTATCCAGGCTGGCGGCTATCCGGAGCTGCTTGCGCCGCTTCGACTTCCGGGGTGCGGAGGCCTGTGTGGTGGAACTGGGAGGCGCGCTGGGAATGCAGATAGGGAGATAAGAATGGCTGAACAAACCGTATTGGTGGTGGACGACGAGCCTGCCAATCTGGCACTCATGCTCGAGACGCTGGCCGGCAGCTACCGGCTCGTATTTGCAAGCGATGGCGCCGAAACTCTGCGCGCAATAGCCAAACACCAACCGGCCCTGGTGCTGCTGGACGTCGATCTGCCCGACACCAACGGGTACGACCTGTGCCGCAAGATCAAGCAGCTTGACAGCACGCAGTCGGTCCAGGTGATTTTCGTCACCGGCTTCACCGATCCGGAACACGAGGCCCTGGGTTTCGAGGCCGGCGGCGTGGACTACATCGTCAAGCCGATCTCGCCGGTGCTGGTCCGGGCACGGGTCGCCGCGCATCTCTCCCTGGTGCGTGCCGACGCGCTGGAGCAGAGTTACCGCGAGGCCATACTGATGCTCGGGCACGCCGGGCACTACAACGACAGCTTTACGGGTGCGCACATCTGGCGCATGGCGGCCTACGCCAAGGAAATCGCGCTTGCCAGCGGCTGGGGCGCGGAGCGCAGCCTGCAGCTCGAACTGGCCGCCCCGATGCACGACACCGGCAAGCTCGGCGTGCCGCAGGCCATTTTGTGCAAGCCCGGGCCGCTCGACGCGGCCGAATGGGAGGTCATGAAAAGGCATACCCGCGTAGGCCACGACATCCTGACCAAAAGCGAAGCGCCGGTGTTCCTGCTGGCGGCCGAAATTGCCCTGCACCACCATGAGAAGTGGGACGGCAGCGGTTATCCCGACGGCCTGCGCGGCGAGGCTATTCCCGAGTCGGCGCGCATCGTGGCGCTGGCCGACGTGTTCGACGCTTTGAGCATGACGCGACCGTACAAGGGGCCATGGCCACTGGCGCGGATCGTGGACACCATCAACCTCGGCGCCGGAGTGCATTTCGACCCCGACCTGGTGCGCATTTTTACGTCCATACTGCCGCGGCTGCTGGAGATTCGCGACCGCTGGGCCAAGGTCGAGCAGACGGGGGCCGAGGTGGCCGTTCAGGGTTGATCGGTTACGGGGGCGCGATCCGGCCCGTACGCTCGACGAGCATGGCATACGCCTCGGTACGCCGGTGCCGCGCGAAGTTGAAAGTGGTTTCGCGGTACGAACGGCCCAAGTCCAGGTTGCAGCAGGCCACGATCACTTCGTCGCCGCTGCTGGTGCTGCGCGCCACGATCTCGCCGGTGGGTGCAATGATGCAGCTGCCGGCGATCATGTCCACGCCTTCCTCCACGCCGGCTTTGGCGATGCCGATGACCCAACAGCTATTCTGGTAGGCACCCGACTGCAAACACAGCTCGTTGTGAAATTGGCCGAGCCGGTCGTGATCGGGCGCGGCCGGGTGGTGCACCGGCGTGTTGTAGCCGCAAAAAATCATGTCCACCGCCTGCAGACCCAACACGCGGTAGGACTCGGGCCAACGCCTGTCATTGCAGATCATCATGCCCGCCACGCCACCATAGGCGTGCCAGGCGCCAAAACCCAGGTCGCCGACTTCGAAGTAACGCTTCTCCAGATTCTGGAACGGTGTGTCGGGCCGGTGGTCCGCGTGGCCAGGCAGATGGATCTTGCGGTACTTGCCGATGATCCGGCCGTTTGCATTGACCAGGATCGACGAGTTGAAGCGCCTCTTGCGCCCGGCCGAAAAGTCGAGTTCGCAATAACCGAGCTGAAAACCCAGTCCCAGGCGGCGCGCCTCCTCGAACAGCGGCAGAGTGTGCGGGCCCGGCATCTCGCGCTCAAACCAGGCGTCCACCTCCGCCTCGTCTTCGGTCCACCAGTGCGGGAAAAATGCGGTGAGCGCTGCTTCCGGGTAAGCCACGACCTCGGCGCCCATGGCCTTGGCCTGGCGCATCATGGCGATCAAACGCTCGACCACCTGGGCCCGGCTCTCGGAGCGGGCGATCGGGCCCATTTGCGCGGCGGCTATTACAACGGTGCGGGTCATGGGGGTCTCCGTGCGCCGGTCAAAACCGGCAAAGTGTTGTGAATGAAAGAGTCATACGTTGAAAGCTTAGCCAGTTACGGCGGCCCCGAGTCATGCGCTTTCAGTACATCAGCTTCTTGTCAAGAATATTGTGCAGTTGGTCCAATTTGCCGCTGAGGTAGATGTCAATATTCCCGCAAAAAATTTCCGTGATCTTGATGTTTTCGGTGGTGACCGTGCTCGCCGAGTGCGGGCATATCAGCACGTTGGGCATGTCCCATAACGAGCTTGATGCGGGCAGCGGTTCTATCGCCGCAACGTCCAGCGCCGCGAACGCGATCTTGCCGCTTCTCAAGGCTTCGATCATCGCGACTTCGTCTATCGTGCTGCCCCGACCGGTGTTGACGAATGCGCAGCCGTCACGCATCGCCGTTATCGCCGAGCGGTCCAGCATGTTGCGGGTCTCCACCGTGTCCGGTACGGTGGAGACGATGGCGTCGGCCAGGGGAAGAAGCCGGCGCAATTCCGGAACGCCGTGGATTTCATCAAAGACATGTTTGTGTTCCCGCGGCTTTTCGGGACTGCGTGTGACGGCGATGACGCGCATGCCCAGGGCGCGCGCTACAACGGCGACGGCGCGCGCAAGGTCACCGGCACCGATGGTGAGCAGGGTTCGGCCCGCAACCTCCTCGTCGCAGTAACGCTCCCAGCGATGGGCGCGCTGTTCGGCTTCCAGAAAGCGGGCCTTTCGAAAATGCATCAGCAGGGCCATGAAAGTCCACTCGGCCAGCGGGCCGGAATGGACGCCGCGCGCTGTGGTGATGATCATGTCCGACTTGTCCAGGCCGGTTTTACGGACCATCTCGGCGACACCGCTGCTGCTGCATTGCATCCATTTGGCGTTTTTCGCAAAGACGATGTCGCCTGGGCCGTCCGAGGGCGGGAGCGGGTAGTCGAACAGGATTTCGGCGCGCGCCAGCGCCGCGCGCCAGCGTGCGGTCTGCTCCGCCGTGCGCGTGAATGTCAGGACGCCCTTGTGGTCGCAGACGTAGCGCAGGGGCGGATGCAGGTCGGGTTCGTGGATGACCTCGATCCGTTCGGGCGCTACCGCGCGGATTTTCGCGACGAGTTCCGCTTCCAGCGGGGAGGTGATGAATAGCGGAATCTTTGGCATCTGCGCTTCTCTGGCTTTCGTTATGCGTGCGGGCTGCTTGTCAATAAAGAGCCTGCTTATCGAAGACGTTGCGCATCTCACCCAAACGGCCATCCAGCCAGCAGCGCAGATTCCAGCAAAAGATGTCGGTGATCTTGGCGTTCTCGCTGGCCACCGTGCTCGCGGAATGTGGGCTGATCAACACATTGGGCAAGGTCCACAAAGGGCTGTCCCGCGGCAGCGGCTCCACGGTGGCGACATCCAGCGCCGCGAAGCCGAGGTGGCCGGAGCGCAATGCTTCCACCAGTGCGGGTTCGTCCACCACCTGCCCGCGTGCGATGTTGACGAAGGCGCTGTTCTTCTTCATCGCCGCAAAGGCCTCGCGATCCATCATGCGTTCTGTATCCGCCGTATGCGGCACGGTGACGATGGTGGAGTCCGCCCGCGCGAGTGCGGCGTGCAGACCATCGCGCGAGATGATCTCGTCAAACAGCCCGTCATGGCTGCGCCCCTTGCCCGCCGTGTGGCCCATTGCCGTGACATGCATTTCGAAAGCGCGGGCTCGTTGCGCAATGCCGCGCGCCAGATCGCCGGCGCCCACGACCACGATGCGCCGACCTGCAACCTCTTCGCCACAATAACGGGTCCAGCGGCGCTGTTGCTGTTCGGCTTGCAGGTAGGCAAGCCCACGCCAATGGGCAAGCAAGGCCATGAACGTAAACTCGGCCAGCGGCCCGGCATGCACACCACGCGCCGTGGTGACGAGGATGTCGGACTTGTCGAGCCCGAACGTTTTGACTGCCTGCCCCACGCCGGTGCTGGTGGTCTGGATCCACTTCAGCTGTTTTGCAAGCGCAACATACTCCGGTTTTCGGGGCAGGTCCCAAAAGATGTCTGCACTGGCAAGCGCATCCACCCAGCGGCGTTCCTGCTCGGGTGTGCGCGCGATGGGGTGACCCACGTGGTCGGCCACATAACGCTGCCGCGGCAGGAGGTCGGGCGCATGCACCACCTCCAGCCGGTCCGGCGCGAGCTGGCGAATGCGTTCCACGTTTTCCGCTTCAAGCGGAGAGGTGATGAAGATGCGAAGTTTGGACACTGGAGGAAAGGATTGGTGTTATTCCTTCACGCCCTTGAGCACCAGGTTCAGATACACCCGGCCGTCCGGACGCGCCTGGTACGTCAGGCGTTTCGACACACCGTACAGGGTAGGCTCAGGGAACATCCAGATAACAGGCGCCTGCTCGGCCACATAGGCTTGTGCCGCATTGCACATCGCCGGCCATTTGCTCTGGTCGAACTCCTGGCTGAAGGCCTTGAACATGGCTTCGAACTTCTCGTCCACCCAGCTCATGCGGTTGGAGCCCGAATCCTTCTGCACCAGCAGCAGATCGCCCTGACAGGTGTAGTCGGGACCGGACGAGCTGTTCATCAGATCGCGGAAGCCGGCCCCCTGCTTGGCACGCATTTGCGCGCTGACGGCGCTGCTGATGACCCGCAGGTCCTTGATCTCGATGCCCACGGCTTTCCACGAGTCGGCCATCACCTGCGCCACTTCCTTGTCCATCAGGTAAGAGCCGTTGGTGGTGTCGAAGTTGAGCGAAAGCCGCACACCGCCTTTGACGCGCACGCCATCGGCACCGGGCACCCAACCCGCCTCGGAGAGGAGCTGTTTTGCCTTGGCGGAATTGAAGCCGTAAGGCTTCAGATTGGGGTTGTTGTAGGGCGAGTTGACGAGGTCGATGGAACACTTGGCCATACCGCCAAACAGTCCGGTGGCAATCTCGTCGCAATCGATCGCGTAGTTCATCGCCTGCCGCACGCGCACATCCGCCAAGGCAGGGTGCTGGCCCTGCTTGAGGTTGATGAAGAGCCGCCGGTAACTGGGCGCCACGATCACGTTGACGCCCGCTTTTTCCAGGTCGGGCTTCAGGTCCGGGGGCACGCCCACCATCAGGTCGGCGGAACCCGCCTTGAGCTCGCTGATGCGCGTGGCGACTTCGGGCACCGCCTTGACGATGACGTCATCCACCGGTGGCTTGCCCAGCCGGTATTTGTCGAAGGCCTTCAGGACCATGCCCTCGCCGGGCTTGTAGGAAACGAATCGGTAGCCGCCGGCGCCCACCGGCGCGAAAACGACCTTTTCCGGAGGGTTCTCTGAATAGTATTTGGGCGGAAGAATCGACAGTTCCGGGTTGACCATGTGCGATGTGATGATCGGGTCCGGTGCCTGCATCACGATGCGGGTGGTCAGGTTGTCGATCTTCTCCATGCGGTCGTATTTAAGGGCACCGAGCGCGAAGTTCAGGTCGCCCTTGCCTGCGGCGAACAGCGTCTTGGCACGCGTGAAGGTGAAGACGACGGCATCGGCATTGATGGGCTCGCCGTTGTGGAACACCAGGTTCGGCCGGATCTTGATTTCCCAGGTCAGCGGGTTGATCAGCTTGATGGACTCCGCGACGGCCGGCACGACCTTGCCGTCGTTGTCCAGGCGGAACAGCCCCTCGTGAATCGACAACATGATGCCCGCGCTGGCTGACGAGAACATCGGGTCCAGCCCGATGGGCTCGGCACTGTCCAGAAACACCACGGGCTTGCCCGCGGCAAGAACCGGAGCAGCGGCCAGCGTGCCCAAGGCGATGCCCAGGGCCAGGATGGAACGTTGGATGACGCGTACAGGTTTCATGGTGAATTTCCTTGGGTGGTTGATGATGTAAGTGCAGACGTGAGGAAGTGGGCGTGGGGTGGACTCAAACGATGTTCTTCAGCCGGGGGTCGAGATAGTCTCTGAGCCAATCGCCCAGAACATTGATGGACAGCACGGTGAGCGAGATGGCGATGCCGGCGGGAATGGTCAGCCAGTCCGCAACGCCGATGTACTGGCGCCCATCGGACAGGATGGTGCCCCAGCTCGGAATACTGGGCGGAACCCCGACGCCGAGAAAGCTCAGCGAGGCTTCGGCCACGATGTTGCTGGCCACCGTAAAACTCGCGATCACGATGACCGGGCTCCAGATATTGGGCAGGATGTGCTGGAACAGGATGCGCCATTGCCGCTCACCCGTGGCACGCGCCGCCAGCACGAATTCGTCGTTCTTGATGGCCAGCACCTGGCTGCGCACAATCCGCCCATACTGCACCCAGCCCGTCAGCCCCAGCACCAGGATCAGCTTGTCAAGTCCGCTGCCGAGCACGGCCATGATGGTGAGCGCGAGCAGGATGGTGGGAAAGGACAACTGGATATCGCAGATGCGCATGAACACTTCGTCCACCAGCCCGCCAAAGTAACCGGACAGCAAACCCACCAGCAGTCCGACGGCGCCTGATATGAGCACGGCCGACAGCCCCACCACCAGCGACACACGCGCGCCGTAGATGAGCCGGCTGAAAACGTCGCGGCCCAGTGCGTCGGTGCCCAGCAAATACGTGATGCCGGCACGGTTGGTATAGAGCGGCGGCTTGAGCCGCTGGATCAGCTTGATGACCGAGGGATCGTTCGGTGCGATCCATGGCGCGGCGATGGCGGCGACCACTACGAGAAAAATAATGAACACGCAGAGCATGGCGGCCTTGCTGCGATACAGCCTGGGCAGGAACTGGCTCGCCTGCGCGCGCGCGGCGGCGGGCTGTGACACAGCGGGTGCCTCGACAGCAACGCTCTGGTTCAACGGAGCGGCCTTGTCTTCTGGCGAATATTCAAGCTGTGTCATGCGCCGTACCGGATGCGTGGATCGATCCATGAATACGCGATGTCGATCAGCAGGTTCACGCCCGAGAAGATCAGCGCCAGCATGATCACCCCGGCCTGGACTACGTAAAAGTCCTTGGACCCGATGGCAGAGACGATCTCGCGGCCCACGCCCGGCCAGCCAAAAATCGTCTCGGTGATGACCGAGCCACCGAGCAGAAAACCGGCTTCGAGGCCGATCGCGGTGACGATGGGCAGCAGCGAATTGCGCAGCACATGCGAATAGACGACACGGGTTTCCGAGATGCCCTTGGCGCGCGCCGTACGCACGAAGTCGCGCTGCATCACGTCCAGCATCGAGGAACGGGTCAGCCGCATGTTGCGGGCGATGGGGAACGCAGCGAGCGCAATCGCCGGCATGACGAGGTGCTGCCAGGTGCCACTGCCGGAGATGGGCAACCATTTGAGGTGCACGCCGAACAACAGGATCAGCAGGATGCCCAGCCAGAAACCCGGAATCGACTGGCCAACGATGGCCAGCATGGTGGCGACGCGGTCCAGCGCCTTGTGCGGGTTCATGGCGGACAACACGCCCAGCGGAATCGAAATCAGCAACGACAGTACGAAGGCAGCGGAGGCCAGTTTGATGGTCGCCGGCAGCTTGTCGGTGATCACCTGAAAGGCGGGCTGGTGGCGCACGAAGGACTCGCCGAAGTCACCCTGCAGCGCCTTGCCCACGAAGCTGGCGTACTGCACGTACCATGGTCGGTCGAAGCCCATCTTGACGCGGAATTCCTGAATTTGCACCACGGTCATCCGATCAGCCTGTTCCCCCAGAATGACCTCGGCCGGGTCCCCGGTCATGAATAACATTCCGAAGGCAACCACACTGACGCCGAAGACGACGATCAGGGACTGGAGCAGGCGGCGAATGGCGTAACGCATGTCAGTTTTTAGACCAGATGGCAGGCAACCCAATGCTTGGTGCTTGCCTCACGGAACTCGGGTTCGACGGTTTTGCAGTGGTCGGTCGCCAGCGAACAGCGGGAACTGAACCTGCAGCCGGTGGGTGGATTGATCGAGCTGGGCAAATCGCCTTCCAGCAGTATGCGCTGGCGTTTGCGCTCCAGTGGCGGGTCGGGGATGGGGATGGCGGACAGCAGGGCTTTTGTGTAGGGGTGGAGCGGTTTTTCATAGAGTTCGGTGCTCGATGCCAGCTCCATCAACTTGCCCACATACATCACACCCACACGCGTGGAGATGTAGCGCACCATGCTCAGGTCGTGGGCGATGAACAGATAGGTCAGGCCCAGCTCATCGCGCAGTTGCTCAAGCAAGTTGATGATCTGCGCCTGGATCGACACGTCGAGCGCCGAAATGGCCTCGTCGCACACGATGAAATCCGGCGATGTGGCCAGTGCCCGCGCGATGCCTATGCGTTGGCGCTGCCCACCGGAAAACTCGTGCGGATACCGGTCGCGGAAGGAGGTATTCAGGCCGACCTTGCGCATGATCTCGATGACCAGTTCCTTTTCTTCGCTGTCGTTCTTGGCCAGCCCGTGCACACGCAAGGGCCGCGCGATGATTTCGCCGACACGCATGTGCGGGTTAAGCGACGCATAGGGATCCTGGAAGATCATCTGCATGTGCCGGCGAAGGCGGCGCACATTGTCTGCACTCTCTTTGCCAAGATCGACGCCACGGAACGCAACCTCGCCGGCGGTCGGCTGGTACAGATTCAGAATCGCACGGCCGGCCGTCGTCTTGCCGCAGCCGCTTTCCCCGACCAGGCCCAGCGTCTCGCCTTTCACGATATCGAAGGTGATTCCATCCACCGCCTTGACGGCGCCGACAACGCGGTTGAGCACACCCCCGCGGACGGGGAAATGCACCATCAAATCCTTGACGCGGACTAGTACGTCGATGGTCATGGCAACACCTTCGCCTGACGGCTGCGGCGTGGGCACCTTGGGAGCGGTCCAGCGGTACTCATTGCACCGCCCCTGCATGGGTCAGTTGCTCATGCCAGCAGGCGACCGCGTGGCCGGGAGCGACCTCGGCGAGCGCCGGGTTTTCATCATGGCAGCGCTGCGTCGCGAAACCGCAGCGCGCCACAAAGGGGCAACCACGAAGCTCGCCGAGCATGTTGGGCGGCAGGCCCGCGATGGCTTGCAGCTTGGTCTTGACGCGTGCGTCGAGGCGCGGCAACGAGTTGAGCAGGCCGATGGTGTACGGGTGCGCGGGCCGTGCGTACAGATCGTCCACGGGCGCGGTTTCCACGATGTACCCGGCATACATGACGGCGACGGTGTCGGCGAGACGGGCAACAACACCCAGGTCGTGTGAAATCCAGATGACGGCGGTGCCGAGTTCCACCTGAAGTTTCTTGACCAGCTCTACGATTTGCGCCTGGATAGTGACGTCGAGCGCGGTCGTTGGCTCATCGGCGATGATGAGTTGCGGCGAGGATGAAAGCGCCATTGCAATCATCACGCGCTGGCGCATGCCCCCCGAGAACTGGTGCGGATAGTCGTCCAGCCGCTTGGCCGGCGTGGGAATGCCCGTCATGGCCAGCAGGTCGACCGCCTTGGCCCGCGCCTGCCGCTGGCTGAGGCGCTCGTGCTCCATGATGTTTTCGGTGATTTGGGCGCCGATCTTCATGACCGGATTGAGCGATGTCATCGGGTCCTGGAAGATGACGGAGATGGCGCCGCCGCGGATTTTCCGCAATTCGCGGTCCCCCAGCTTCAGCAGGTCGGTGCCCTTGAACAAAATACTGCCGCCCACGATGCGCCCGGGCGGTGACTGGATCAGCCGCAGGATCGAAAGCACGCCAACTGTCTTGCCGCTGCCGCTTTCCCCGACGATGGCCAGGCACTCTCCCTTGTCGACGGAATAGGAGATGCCGTTCAGGGCATTCACGACACCGTCGACCGTGAAGAACTTCGTCTGCAGATCCCGAACTTCCAGCAGCTTGGTTGCGGTCATGGTCTTCAGGATCGGGACTTTAAAAGTGCGGTGAATTGAATGGGTGGTATGTCGCTAAGCGATTATGTTGTCAAGCAATGGCATTGCAAATGTATATTTATATGAATTCAAAAGATGGATAATGTTTGTTATGGACACGCGTTTCCTGGAAAGTTTTGTGATCGTCGCGGAAAAGGGGTCGATTGCAGAGGCCGCACGGCGGCTTAACCTTACACCGGCCGCGGTGGCGCAGCAGCTTAGAGCGCTGGAGCAGGAAATCGGCAATGCCCTGGTGATCCGGGCCGGGCGTACGGTGCGGCCCACGCCCGCCGGTTTCGCGGTGCTGGCGCAGGCGCGCAACCTGGTGCGTGACGCACGGGACCTGCGCGCCATCGCGGCCAACGACATGCCTCAGGGCGAGGTGCGGCTGGGTGCCATCGCCAGTGCCCTGACCGGCATGATGCCCAAGGTGGTGTCCCATCTGGACCAGCGCCATAGCCAGATCACCTTGCATATCCGGCCCGGCTCCTCGGTCGAGCTGTACCACCTGGTAGTGGCGGGCGAGATCGATGCGGCCATCCTGATCGAGCCGCACTTCGCTATCCCGAAGTCATGCGCCTGGCACACCTTGCGCGAAGAGCCGCTGATCCTGATAACGCCGCCGGGGATGGTGGTGCACGACCCGCACGACACCCTGACGCAGCAAGCCTTTATTCGCTATGACCGCAACCATTGGGGCGGGCAGATGGTGGACCGTTACCTGCTGGCGCAACAACTTCGGGTGCGGGATCGCCTGGAAATCGACGCGCTGGACGCCATCGTGTGCATGGTGAACTGTGGCCTGGGCGTGTCCATCGTGCCAGACTGGGCGCCACCGTGGCCGGCGGATATCGCGGTACAGAAGTTTCTGTTGCCGCACAGCGCTGAGCAGCGAAAGGTTGGCCTGCTGTGGGGCCAAGCCAGCCCGAGGATGGCTCTGGTGCGGGCGTTTGTGGAGGCCTGCAAAGAATCGCTGCAGGCCACGGCCATCAAAGCTCCCAAAGCGCGAAAGATCGTAAAAGATAGTAAAAACGTCTTTTAAAGCTTCTTAAAAACACTTGTTATATCGTCCTTAGGCCCGTAAAGTTCAGCTCCATCAAAGGACGAATGGAGGAGACATGATCAGCATCAATGACAAATTTGCCATGCTGGCAACCGACAATGCACCGGGGCAGGAAGGGCGCCAAAAGGCAAGCAATCTGGGTCCTTTGCTTCGCGGCGGCCCGATGGAAGGCAGGCCCGTTGATTTTTCCCATGGCGATGTCAACGCTTTCGAACCCAGTCCCCGCGCAATCGACGCCTTTGTCGCGGGTGTTGAAGCCGGTGCTGACCAAGCCTACACCGAATACCGCGGCAAGAAGAACATCCGCGATCACCTTGCCGCCAAGCTAGCCGATTTCACTGGCGCACCCGTCTCTTCCGACAATGGGCTGATCATTACCCAGGGCACCCAGGGTGCGCTTTTCCTGGCTATCGCGGCAACGGTTTCGGCCGGAGACAAGGTCGCGATTGTGCAGCCCGACTATTTTGCCAACCGCAAGCTCGTTCAATTTTTCGGTGCCGAGATCGTGCCGGTGCGGCTGAACTATCTTGCGGCAAGCGAACACGCGGGCATCGACTTGGGGCATCTGGAAGATGCCTTCAAAGCCGGGGCCAGAGTTTTTGTTTTCTCCAATCCCAACAACCCGGTGGGCGTGATTTACGCACGCGATGAAATCGACGCCATCGCGTGCATGGCCCAGACATATAACGCAACGGTGATCGTCGACCAACTCTATTCGCGGCTCCTGTATCAGGGAAACAGCTATACGCATCTGCGGGCCAACCCCCATGCGCCCGACAACGTCATCACCATCATCGGACCCTCCAAGACGGAGTCCCTGAGCGGTTACCGCGTGGGCGTGGCCTTTGGGCCGGCGGTGCTGGTAGACCGTATGGAGAAGCTGCAAGCCATCGTGTCCCTGCGGGCCGGGGGCTACAGCCAATCGGTGCTTAGAACCTGGTTTGCGGAACCCGCCGCTTGGCTACGGCAACGGATTGCCTCGCACCAGGCGATCCGAGACGCTTTGCTGTTCCGGTTCCAAGCGGTGGAGGGGCTGAAAGCCCGTACACCGCAAGCCGGCAGCTATCTGTTTCCGCGACTGCCGGAACTCACTGTTTCCCCCCAGAACTTTGTCACCATCCTGCGCCACCAAGCCGGCGTAATCGTTACACCCGGGTCGGAATTTGGGCCTCATTCCATCGACAGCATCCGCTTCAATTTTTCGCAGGATCATGAGGCTGCGCTTCAAGCTATAGAGCGCACCTGCGCATTGATTGAAAGGTATCGCAAATGACGCGCCCGCCCGTTGCGCAAGGCAACTATCGCGCGGCGTTGCTTCACGCCTCCTTGTAAACACCTTTCGCTTTTGCGGCGTGGGTGGCGATGACGTCCATCAGCAGGGGGCTCAGGCAGTCGTAGGGCTCCAGGCCCTTTTCGCGCAGCGTCTGGCGTATGTCGGCCATCTTCGAAGGCGGCGTGCCGCTCTCCATAACCGACGACACGAAAGCCGCGAAACCGGGGCCTTCCCAACCCTGCTGCGGTGACAGCTCCGGGTGGAAGACGGAAAGCTTGTCGCGCGGCACCACGCCCACCACCGAAAAAGTAGTGCCTTTCGGCTTCCAGCATTTGGTGCAGCCGCACGCGTGGTTGAAGGCTACTTGCGTGGCTATTTCTACCTCCACCTTGTCCGTGCCGCACTGGCACTGCAAGCTGCCGCCCCCGAAGCCCGCTGCGCCCTTGTTGACGCTCCGGTCCACGGTGGGATGAATGGCTGTTGTCATGTCGTTGTCTCCGTGCGCCGGTCAAAACCGGCAAAGTGTTGTGAATGAAAGAGTCATACGTTGAAAGCCCGTGTTTGCCGGTCAAGCGTGGCCGGTGCGCAAATATTTTCGCGGCGCCGGAATAAACCCGGGGCGCGCGGTGTTTGCTCCATTGCAGGCATTTCCTGTGCAACACTCAATCGATGGAGAACCCCATGAAACTTGGAACCCGACTTGTGGCGACGGCCGCCCTGACAGCAACCCTCCTGGGCGGCTGTGCCTCCATGTCATCCAGCCCGGCCATGATGTCCGGCGGCATGCTGGTCGGCCCCAATGGCATGACGCTGTACACCTTTGACCGCGATACCGCCGGCAGCGGCAAGTCGGTGTGCAACGGACAATGCGCCACCAACTGGCCGCCGTTGATGGCCACCGACGCCGACAAACCCATGGGCGACTACATGGTGATCACGCGCGACGACGGCAAGAAGCAGTGGGCCATGAAAGGCAAGCCGCTGTACTACTGGGCCAAGGACACCAAGGCTGGCGACATGACCGGCGACGGCGTGGCCAACAACTCCTGGCACATCATCAAGTGAGCTGCTGACGCAGCACAAACGCTCCGTGCAAAGCCAGGCCCTCGTTGAGCACATACCGCGCCTGCGCCGGTATGCGCGGGCCTTGACCGGCGATGCCTGGGCCGCTGACGACCTGGTGCAGGACACGCTGGAGCGGGCCTGCGGCAAGTGGCGTTTGTGGGTCGTGGGCTCCAATTTGCGGGCCTGGCTTTTCACGCTGATGCACAACCTGTTTGCCAACCAGCTGCGCCGCTCGGCCCAGCAAATGCGCGCCGGCCTGCGAGTGGACCTGGATGACGTGGGCCATGAGCTGGCGGCACCGGCCGGCGCGCATGAGGTGGCGCTGGATCTGCAGCGCTGCCTGATGCGCCTGCCCGAGGACCAGCGCGCCGTGTTGCTGCTGGTCACTCTGGAGGACATGCCGTACGCCGAGGTGGCCGGAGTGTTGCGGATTCCGGTGGGCACCGTGATGTCGCGCCTGTCGCGCGCACGCAGCCGTCTGCGCGAATTGATGGACGGCGCGGCCCCTGCCCAGCCCCGTGTTTCCGACGCACCGGCGCGTGCGCAGGACGCCGGCCCCGTGTTGCGGCGATTGAAGTAACAGCCCCGGACCACCCCATGGAAGCCCACCCGTCCATACCCGTCGATGCCGTCTCCGATGACCAATTGCATGCCTTGGTGGACGGCCATCTGGGCGATGCGCAGCGGCGGGCCATTGAGGCGCGGCTGGCGCTGGACCCGCGGGCTGCCGCCACTGGCGAGGCCTGGCGCCGGCAGCGTGATGCTCTGGGAGATTTGCACGCGGCTGTGTTGCATGAGCCGGTACCCGCGCCCCTGGCCGCGGTCGCGCGCCAAGCCAGTGGTGCGCGGGAACAGCTGGCGCAATGGTGGCGCTGGGGCGGCATGGCCGCCGGTGTGGTGCTGGCGTTCGGGCTGGGCTGGGCTACGCATGGCCGTTACGGTGCCGAGCCGTCGGCGCAGGCGGCCGGTACTCCCTTGGCCGCGGCCGCCGGCAACGCGCGCGACTTTGCCCACCAGGCGATGGTGGCCCACGCCGTTTACGTGCCCGAGGTACGGCACCCGGTCGAAGTGCTTGCGGCGCAGCAGGAGCATCTGGTGCAGTGGTTGTCCAAGCGCCTGAACCACCCCTTGAAAGTACCCAATTTGTCGGTGCAGGGGTATGAGCTGGTAGGCGGGCGGCTGCTGCCGGGTGAAGCCGGCGCACGCGCGCAGTTCATGTTCCAGAACGCGGCCGGGGAACGTATCACGCTCTACCTGGGTGCGTTGAAGAGCCCGGCCTCCGGCACGCCTGCGCCGGTTCCTTTGCCCGACCGGCGCGAGACCGCGTTCAGTTTTACCAGCGAGGGGCCGGTGCCGGGCTTCTACTGGGTGGACCAGGGTTTTGGTTATGCACTGGCGGGGAATCTGTCGCGCGAGAAGCTGATGGCGATTGCGCAGGCGGTGTACCAGCAGCTTTGAATTGCGGATGGCGATGCCCCGCGATCCGCTACCGGCTTCTCCGAATCCTCAGAGCGTGCGTGCGGGCGCGGGATCAACGTCCCGGTAAGCGCTGGCCTGAAACCGCGGCGTACACAACGCAATCAACACAAGGTCCTGGTCACCCACGCAGGTGATGCGCCTGCGGCAGCCGGGCGGGATGATCACCACATCGCCCGGGCCCACATACTGCCCGGGCAGCTCCGCCAGCTCCACGCTGCCGGCGCCCGCAACCAGCAGATAACGCTCGGTGATGTCGGTGAGAAGATGCCACCTGGTAGTAACGCCGGGCGGCACACGAACCCGTGCCATGGAGGCGTCGGGGTCGGTGTCGGAATCCCACAGCGAATTCAGGAAGCAGCCCTCGGGCGTGGCAACCTCGGCGCCCGGGTCCATGTGCCGCACTTGTGCATGCATATCGCGTAACCTTTACTTGAATGCAAACAGGGAGCCGCGCCGTTTGAAGAAAATATAGACGCTCAGGAGCAGCACTACCAGCGCCGGAATTCCCTGGGCGAGGGGCGTGTGGCTGACGTGAAAGTACAGCGCGCCGAGCATGATGACCGCAATGCCGGCGGCCGCCAGCGCGCCCAAGGGCTGGATAAAAATTCCGATGGCGCCGGCAATTTCGCAGGTCCCGATGAAGTAGCCAAACCAGCCGGGCAGGCCGAGTATGGCAAAGCTCTGGTGCACCTGCGGCACGCCGGCCAGCTTGGCGCCGCCCGCCGCGAGCAGCACCAGCGCAACCAGGCCGGACGCGATCAGGAGCACATAGTTTCGTTTTGGCTGCATGGGTAATCCTTCGGGGTTGCAAGTGTAAGGTGGCCTGCGCCGAATCTTATCGCGCAACACTCTTGGTGTACGCGGCCGGAACAGCCCAAAGCAGGCCATCCTGTTCTTTGTGGGCGCACTGCGGCTGGCCCTGCGTTGCCGCCCATTGCAGATCGACCGGCGCGACGCCCAAGGTGGAAATGTTTTTGCCCAGGTTCACGGGGGATCGGGATGTCACCGGTCAAAGGCCCAGCGGCTTCTGCCCCAGCTTGCTCAGCGCCCGCACCAACTTGGTGTCGGCGCTGAACAACCGCGCCTTGTTCAGCTTGCAAACCGCGCCGTGCAACGCATCGCCTGCGCGTAATCCCAAGTCGAAATCCAGCATCCAGCGGGTGGCCAGTTCGTAGGCCGCTGCCGTGATGGGCAGCGTTTGAGCGTTGTCGCAGAAGGCTTGCATATCGTCAAATGCCGCGTGCGCGTTCATGGCGCTGATGTCCTTGCGGCGCACCATGATGCCCAAGGCGCTGGCGATTTCAGTGCGTGTCCAGGCACTGACCGCGAAGCTGCCGCGCAGTGCGCTGACGACCGCGCTTACGGGCCCGGTATGAACGTCGGCTACGTGCAGCGACAAGATGACGGAAGTGTCGAAGTAAGTCAACGCCATCACCGTGGCCGCCAGGAGCAGTTATGCCTCGTCCCGCATCGTTCTGACCAGTGCCGTCCAATCACGTGGCTTGGCATTTTTGGCGGGCCGGGTGCGCTGCTGGCAGGCACGGATGCGTTCCCAGTCAATCGGCGATGCCGGCTTCTTGACGGGAGACAACACCGCTACCGCAATGCCGCGCCGGGTAATGGTTACCTCTTCCCCCAACTCCACGGCCTGGAGCAATGCGCTTAATTGTGCTTTGGTTTGCGCGACGCTGTAGGCACCCATGGCTTGCTTTCTAAATGACTATCTGGATGGTCATTGTGCCAGAGGGCGTGGCCACGATCAAGGTGACGCGGCCCTCTTGGGACTGGTCAGCAATCGGTGGCCAGATGGGCCACGCAGTCGCCGCGCTCCACGCGGCCGAAATGGCGCTGGCACACCACCATGCCGTCGCGGCGGAAGTAACACGGCACCGGTTCGCGCGCCGGGTTGTCGACAAAGTGGATCAGGCCGGCGAGTTGGCCGCTTTTGACTGCAGTCCCCAGATCCACGCTGTGTTCGAGCAGGCCGGACTCGGGTGCGTAGACGAAGTGGTCGCGGCTCGACACTTCCACCAGGCGTGTGCCTTGTACCGGCTCTTGCTGTCCGGCCGGCGTGTCGGCCATGACGCCCGAGTAGCGCAGAAAGCGCCGCACGCCCCGGTCCAGCATGGCCAGGCTGTCGCGGTCTACATTGCCACCGCCGCCAAACTCACCACCCAGGGACACCAGGCCCCGGCGCGCCGCCGCGGCACCGGCGAGCCGGTTTTCCGGGACGTAGGCCCACACCATGCTCAGGGGCGCGTCAAAGGCCCGCAGTGCCGCCAGCGAACGTGCGTCCAGCGCCGCATCGCCACTCTTGCGCATGGAGCAAAACGGCAGGTAGCGCAGCGACGATCCACCCGAATGCAGGTCGTGGTGGAAGTCGGCCATCGGGTACAAAACGCTGTCGATGTAATGCGCTATCGCAAAGGTCGGTGTGCCGTGCGGGTCGCCCGGAAAAGCGCGGTTCAGGTTGCCCTGGTCGATCGGTGACACGCGTGCGCCGTCCATGGCGGCGGGCAGGTTGGCGGCCGGCAGGATGATCACGCAGCCCCGGACGTGTTCCGGCTGCAGCTCCCGCACCAGCCTGCCGGCCACGATCTGGCCTTCGTATTCGTCCCCATGGTTGCCGGACATCAGGAACACGGTCGGGCCCGGGCCGTTGCGGACCACCGCGATCGGGATGGCAATGGCGCCATAGGCCGAGCGCGTGACCGAATGCGGCAGGTGCAACCAATCCACCTGCTTGCCTTCGCGGTTAAAGTCGATGTCACTGAAAACCATTGTTGCCTGGGTCATCGCATGGGCTCCTTCAGGTCCACCACCGGCCGTTCAATACCAGGCCATGGGCTTTGAAAGCAGTGCCGCCGTGCATGACTTCGCCCACCACGTCGCGGTACTCGGTAGGCTCGTTCACCAGCTCGAAGATGCTGGCCTCGCCAACGCTGCCGGGTGCCAGCGTGCCGATGTCGGGCCGCCGGATCGCAGCGGCTGCATTCACCGTGGCGCAGGCCACCACCTCGGGCAATGTCATGCCTAACGCGTGGAATTTGCCCAGCGTATGCAGCAGGTCGAATGCCGGGCCCTTGATGGACAGGATATGCACGTCGCTGGAGATCACGTCGGGTTTGAAGCCGGCCGCCAGCATGGCTCGGCTGGTGGCGAAGCCGCACGAACCAGCGCCGTGGCCGATGTCAAAAATCACGCCACGTTCGCGTGCGGCCATAACCTCCGGCCGCACCCCGCCACCGGGCAAGGACGGCGCGTTCGGGAAGGGCCGGAAGCAATGCGTCAGGATGTCGCCCTTGCGCAGCCGCCCCATCACGTCCAGGCGCGACGGCGGCGGGTGGTCCAGGTGCGCCATCAGCGGCAGGCCGGTGGCCTCGGCCACCTCCAGCGCCATGTCCATCGGCGCCACGCCCGAATTGCCGCTGGCGCCGCGGCCCACGCGCACCTTGATGCCTACGATCAGGTCGGCGTTCTCGGTCGCAATACGCGCGCACTCCTTCAGGTCGAGCAGGCGCAGGTCTTCGCATTCGCCAACCATCACGGTGCTGGAGAAGGCAAAGATGCCGGCATACGAGACGTTGAGCAGAGGCAGTATGCGCACCGGACGGGCCGGCTCGATCACGTGTTTGCGAAAGCCCGGGAAGTTGCCCGCGCCGGCCGTGCCGGCGTCCACGAAGGTGACCGTGGCACTGCTGCGAGCCAGCTCCACCGCGTCCACGCCTATCGACGTGCCGCCCCAGTACACGTGGGTGTGCAGGTCGATCAGGCCGGGGGTTACGATTTTGCCGCTGACATTGCGCACTTCGGTGTGGGGGCCAACGGGCAACTGGTCACCGATGGCCGCGACCACGCCACCGGTGAACCGCAGGTCGGTAATACGGTCGATGTTCCGCGACGGATCAATGACGCGGCCACCGCGCAAAATCAGGTCGTGTTGGCTATCGGGGGAAGGGGCTGTGCTGCTCATTCTGTGCTCCTGCAGGCGTTGATCAGGCAGCGCACCAGCAAGGCGTCATCCTCGGTGCGCAGGGTTTGGGGATTGATGGTCAGGATGCCGCTATCGGCCAGACGTTCACCCAGATGCACCGGTGGGTCACCCTGTTGCAGCCGGCGGCTGAAGCCATGCGCCGACCCGGTCACGGTTAATTCCAGCGACGGAACCGGCACCATGGCGTGGTCAGCGGGAACCAGCCGCGTGCCGATCGAGGGCTCCCCGGCCAGCGCCGTGGCAATCGCCTGCAGGCGTTGTGTCAGCTGCTGCGCCGCGGCGTGTTCGTCGCGCGCCACAAAACGCTCCAGCGCCACCAGCAGCCCGACGATTTCTTCCTTGCCCACCTTGAAACCGCGCCCGATGCCGTGGTGCGGTATGCCTTGAAGCGCTTGGCGATCTATCAGCGGCACGGGCGACCAGGTTTGCGGATTCACGTCCATGTCCATCATCTGCACCAGCGCCGAACCGACCAGTTCGCGACGGCCGGCCAGGATGCCGCTGGACTGCGGGCCGCCGATGGCTTTGCCGCCGCTGAACACCACCAGGTCAGCCCCGGCATCGATAAACGCGCGCAAGTTGCCGCGGGGTGGCAACTGGGCGGCGGCATCCACGATGACCGGCAAACCGTGCTGGTGCATGGTGGCCAGCACCATCGGCAGGTCCGCAAGCGTCTGCGCAGTTGCTACAAAAACAAAAGCAACCGTCTGGTCGTCGACGGCGGCGCTGATCTCCCAGGCTTCCAGCCCGCGCACTCCGGCCCCGGTGCCGCGGTCGTTGTGCCCGATGTCCACGATTTCGGCCCCAGCCAGGCGCACCGCGTGGTCGTAGCTGTTGCGATGGGTGCGCGCCATCAGTACGCGATGGGGCATGGTGAAGGTATTCGGCAGGGCGGTCATGTGCGCCACATCCCAGCCCGCCAGGCAGGCGGCGGTGGCGAGCGTCAAGCCGGCAGCGGCGCCCGACGTCACGATGCCGGCCTGGGCTCCGGTGACGGCCGCTATCACCCGGCTTGCAGCGGCCTGCAGTTCCGCAATATCCACCGACGCTCCCGCGGCCTCGACCATCGCCTGCAATACCTCGGGCTCCATCAGGCTGCCACCCAGGCGTGTCAGCGTGCCGGCCGCGTTAATGCGGCGGGTTACGCCCAGCCTGTGATAGATGTTGCTCATGGGGTCGCGCCTGCAAAAGTCTCTTTCGTCCGCAGGTGGCAGGCCACTACATGGCCCGGCACAATTTCCTGCAGCGGCGGATCCTCCACCTTGCAGCGCGCGATGGCGTAGGGGCAGCGGGTGTGGAAGTGACAACCGGGCGGCGGGTTCATGGGGCTGGGCACGTCGCCTTCGATCACCAGCCGCTCGCGCCGCGCACGCGGGTCGGCAATCGGCGCAGCGGCCATCAAGGCCTCGGTATAGGGATGCAGCGGCTGGCTGAAGATGCGGTCCTTGGGCGCCAGTTCGACAATGCGCCCGAGGTACATCACGGCGATGCGGTGCCCTATATGTTCCACCACGGCCAGGTCGTGCGAGATAAACAGATAGGCCAGGCCAAACTCGTCCTGCAGGTCCATCAGCAGGTTGAGCACCTGCGCCTGCACCGACACGTCGAGCGCCGACACCGGCTCGTCGGCCACGATGAGTTGGGGATTGAGCGCCAGCGCCCGTGCAATGCCCAGGCGCTGGCGCTGGCCGCCCGAAAACTCGAACGGAAAACGCTGCATCGCGTCTTTGCGCAGGCCCACTTTCTCCAGCAGCGCCAGCACCTGCCGCTCTTTTTCAGCGCCTTCGGCCAGGCCATAGTTCTCCAGTGGCTCGGCCACGATCTGGCCGACCCGCATGCGCGGGTTGAGCGAGGAATACGGGTCCTGGAACACCATCTGCACCTGGCGCCGGTGGACCCGCATCTGGTCTTCGGCAAGGCCGGTGACATCCGCGCCGCCAAGCCATATCCGGCCGGCGGTCGGCTCCTGCAGCCGCAAAATGGTTTTGCCGACGGTGGACTTGCCACAACCGGATTCGCCCACCAGGCACAGGGTTTCGCCGGCCTGGATGGAGAACGACACACCGTCTACCGCCTTCACCTGCCCGGCCACCCGCTGCAGCACGCCCCGGCGTACCGGGAAAAACTTTTTCAATCCCTCGATGCGCAGGACTTCTGTCATGACGCCAGCACCCGGTCGATTTCCCAACAGGCGGCGAGATGGGTGTCTGCATCGCGGCTGTACAGGACCGGCGCCTGTTCGTGGCAACGCGGGGTGGCGAAACCGCAGCGTGGTGCAAATGCGCAGCCTTTGAAGGGTGGTGTTCCGGGAGTCGTTTCGCGCAGCGACGGAACAATACCCGGAATCTCGCTCAGGCGCCGGGTACGGGCGCCCTGGCGGCCGCGCGGAATGGATGCCATCAGGCCGCGTGTGTAGGGGTGCAGGGGCCGCTCGAACAACGCATCCACCGTGGCCTCTTCGACCTTGCGCCCGGCGTACATCACCACCACGCGGTGGGCGGTCTCGGCAATCACGCCCAGGTCGTGGGTAATCAGCATGATGGCGGCGCCAACGCGCCCGTTGAGTTCCACCATGAGCTTCAGAATCTGCGCCTGGATAGTTACGTCGAGTGCGGTGGTGGGTTCGTCGGCGATCAGCAGCTTGGGGTTGCACGACAGCGCCATGGCGATCATCACGCGCTGGCGCATGCCGCCTGAAAACTGGTGCGGGTAGTCGTGGACGCGGCGTTCCGCATCCGGTATACGCACCAGGCCCAGCATCTCCACGGCGCGCGCCATGGCGGCGGCGCGCGAAAGCCCCTGGTGGATACGCACTGCTTCGGCGATCTGGGCGCCGACGGTGTGCACCGGGTTGAGCGAGGTCATCGGTTCCTGGAACACCATGGCGATCTGGTTGCCGCGTATCTTGCGCATCTCGGCGTCGCTGAGCGTGGCCAGGTCCTTGCCTTCAAAACTGACCGAGCCTTCGACGATGCGCCCGGAGGTGGGCGGAATCAGGCGCATCACCGACAAGGCCGTGACCGACTTGCCGCAGCCGCTTTCGCCCACGATGCCCAGCACTTCGCCCGCTTGCACGGTCAGGGACAGGCCTTCGATGGCCCGCACCACGCCATCTCGCGTGAAGAAGCGCGTATGCAGGTTGTCGATGGCAAGCACGGGAGCGGTCATGGATGCTGGCCCTACATGCGCCGTGAAATGCGCGGGTCGAGCCGGTCGCGCAGGCCATCACCCACCAGGTTGACCGCCAGCACCACCAGCGCCAGGCAGATACCCGGCGCAAAAATGGTCCACGGTGCAATTTGCAGGTAGAGCCGGCTTGATGCAATCATGTTGCCCCAGGTCGGAAACTCGGGCGGTGTGCCGGCGCCCAGGAAGCTCAGGCCGGCTTCGGTCAGGATGGCGGAGGCGCAGATGTAGGTGGCCTGAACGATCAGCGGTGCCACGGTGCTGGGCAGGATGTGGCGGCGCAGCAGCTTGCCGATGCGTGTGCCATTGGAGCGCGCCGCCTCGACAAACGGCAGGTCACGCACCGACAACACCACGGCGCGCACCAGGCGCGCGACGCGCGGTATCTCGGGGATGGCAATCGCAATGATCACCACCTTGACGCTGGCGCCCAGCAGCGCCACCAGCGCGATCGCCAGCAGGATGGACGGGATCGCCATGATGCCGTCCATCAGGCGCATGACCACCGCGTCGACACGCGCAAAGTAGCCTGCCAGCAGGCCCACGAGCGATCCGCCCACGATGGAGATCAGGGCCACCAGCAGGCCCACCAGCAGCGAAATACGGGCGCCGTACACCATGCGCGCATACACGTCGCGCCCCAGGCTGTCGGTGCCGAGCCAGAATTCCGCCGAGGGGCCCTTGAGCCGGTTGATGGGCTCGAACGCGATCGGATCCCTGGCGATAAAGGGCGCCAACAAAGCGGCCAGCGCAATCAGCGTGAGCAGTACCGCACCGACGACGATGGTGGGATGGCGCCGCGTGAAATCGGCTGCGCGGGCCGCAGTGCTGTTGGCCGCCATCAGCTGTAACGAATCCGCGGGTCAAGGAAGCTGTACGAGATATCAATGGCCAGGTTGATCAGCACATAGACAGCGGCAAAAATTACCATCACACCCTGGATGATGGGGTAGTCGCGCCGGGCAATAGCGTCCACTACCAGCCGCCCCACGCCGGGTATGTTGAAAACACTCTCGGTGATGACCACGCCTGACATCAGCAGGGCAACGCCGATGCCGATCACGGTGATGATGGGCACGGCCGCGTTCTTGAGCGCATGGCCGAGCAGCATGGGCAAGGTGGCCACGCCTTTGGCGCTGGCGGTGCGGATGTAGTCTTCGGACAGCACTTCGAGCATGCTGGCGCGGGTAATACGCGCGATCAGCGCCACGTAGGCCAGGCCCAGCGCAAAGGACGGCAGCACCAGGTGCCGCAGCCAGGGCCAGAAGCCGTCGGCCATGGGCGTGTAGCCCTGCACCGGCAACCAGCGCCACTTGAGCGCCACGAAATACACCATGATGTAGCCCACCACGAACACCGGCACCGAGAACCCGGTGACGGCCAGGCCCATGACGGCGCGGTCCAGCAGCGAGCCGGCCTTCCAGGCCGCCAGCACACCCATGGTGATGGCTATGGTGACAGCGACCAGCATGGTGGTGAAAGCCAGGGAAAACGTGGGGCCGACCCGTTGTTCGACCAGGGTTGTCACCGCGATCTGGGAAAACATCGACACCCCCAGGTCGCCGCGCAAGGTAGCCCAGCCCCAACTCCCGAATTGCTCCAGCAAGGGGCGATCCAGCCCGAGGCTGGCCCTGATCTGGGCGATGCTGGCCGGGGTGGCGTTGTCGCCCGCAATGATGGCCGCCGGATCTCCCGGCGCCATATGCAGCAGCGAGAAGACGAAGACCCCGACCACCAGCATGACCGGTATCACGCCGAGCAGACGGCGCAGGATGTAGGAGAGCATCAGCTACTGGAGGCGCTCACGCATAACGCTCCACGTTCCACCATGGAATGGCCTCCGGTATTTGCACGAATCCGCGCAGGCGGTCGCTGCGGTAGGCCACCGGGGCGACCCACTGCCCGGTCTTGATGTCGTGTACGTATTCGATCATGGCGCGGTTCAGGCGCGATGCCACGGCCCTGCGTGCCTCCAGCGTGGGGGCTGCCGCCCACTCGGTGCGCATCAGTTCGATGGCGGGGTTTTCCGGCCACCCGAACCAGGCCTTGCGCCCGATCGCCGCGTGGGCGAAAAGGCTGATCGGATTGGCGGCGGAATTGCCGCCGCTGTAGGTATAAAACACATTCCAGCCACCCTGGTCGGGCGGGTTCTGGTTGGAGCGGCGCGTGACGACCGCGCCCCAGTCGGTGGAGGCCAGCTGCACGTTCATGCCGATCTGGCGCAGGTTCTGCGCCACCACCAGGATGGTCTGGTTCATGACGTGGATGTTGGTGGCATGCAGTAGCACGATAGGCTTGCCGTCGTAGCCGGCTTCCTTGAGCAGCTCGCGTGCCCGTGCCTGGCGTTGCGCCATCGGCACGTTGATCATCAGGGCTTCGGAGCCGTCCTCTACGCCCATGGCCGAGCCGCAGGCGAAGTTGGAGCCACAGGTACG
The DNA here is from genome assembly GCA_031367285.1 of Betaproteobacteria bacterium. Taxonomy (GTDB): domain Bacteria; phylum Pseudomonadota; class Gammaproteobacteria; order Burkholderiales; family Burkholderiaceae_C; genus CAISIP01. The sequence continues at coordinate 34,291 of JANLPN010000382.1, forward strand.
GTAGAACTTGGGGTCTCCGACGGCGGCGCGCTGGATGTCTTCCTGGCTGATGGCGAGTTGCGCCGCCTTGCGCGCGGCCACGTTGTTGAACGGTGGATGCAGATGGTTCAGGCGCACCTGTCCCAGATTGCCGAGTTTGTTGAAGGCCTCGATCTTCACGCCCGGCGCGGCGCCCAAAGCGGGCAGTATGTCGGTGGGCGGCAACTCGAAGAAGTCCACCTCGCCGGCCATCAGCGCCGACGCGGCAGTCTGCGCGTCGGGCATGATGTCCCAGATCACGCGGTCCAGCAGCACGCGCTTGCCGCCCGAAATGCCGGACGCCGGCTCGCTGCGCGGCACGTAGTCGGGGTTGCGCTCGTACACCACGCGGCTGCCGGGCCGGTACTCCGCTTCGACAAACTTGAACGGGCCCGAGCCGATGTGTTTGGTGATCTGGGTGTTGGGGTCGGTGGCTGCGATCTCGGCCTTCATCATCACGCACAGCGGCGTGGTGGTCTTGGCCAGCGCGTCCAGCAGCAGGCTATACGGCTCCTTGAGCACAATGCGGAATGTCTTGTCGTCCACCACCGGAGTGTCCGCCACGCGCTCGAACAGGTGTTGTCCGGCGCCGTCCTTGACTTGCCACCGGCGCAACGACGCAACGCAGTCGCGTGCCGTCACGGGCGTGCCATCGTGCCATTTCAGGCCCGGGCGCAACTCCATGGTGTAGGTCTTGCGGTCGGCGGAAATATCGGTGCGGCCCACCATCTGCGGCTGCGGCACGAAGTTGGCGTCTATGCCATACAAGGTGTCGTACATCATGGCGCCGTGGTAGGCCGCCATGTTCTGCGTGGTCCAGATCGGATCGAGAATATTCAGATCGCCGTGCGGCACCATACGCGCCTGGCGCGGCGGCCGGGCCTGGGCGCGGGTGAGGTGGGGCACGCCTGCCCCGACCAGTGCCGCGGCGGCCACGCCCGCGGTTAGAACAGATCGCCTTGAACTAGTCATGCAAACATCTCCTGTTATTGGCCAAGGTGCACGCCCAGTCAATGTACTGGCGGTTCAGCCTGTTGGTTGGGGAATGGAACGCAGCTTCAGTGAAGGCAGACGCGCAAAGCGCCTCCTGCCAAGACTGAAATTATTTAAGCACATCCGCCCGCGCCGGACAAGGGTGCGATCCCGCACCCGGCTTGCAGGCAGGTGGACAGTTGTTGCGCCACCCGTTGCGCCTCGCCCGCATGCAGGTTGCAGGGGTCGAGATCGAAATGCCCCAGCCCGGTCTGGTAGTCGCGCACCATCACCGGCGGGTCGCCGGCGGCCAGAGCATCGGCCAGGCCGCGCGCCGTCCATGGCTGGCCCGGCAATACGGTAACTCGCAGTCGCCGCAGCGGATTGCCGGTGGGGTCGGCGACGATCCGGCATTCGAGCCCGTCGAATCCCCGCAGCGTTTGAAGCCATAGCGCCAGCGCCTCCTCCTCGCGCGCACGAATGCCCTGGTGGTCGCGTGTTTCCCAAGCGTCCAGCGCCGCCATCACACCCGCAATCGTCTCCTTGCCAACTTTCATGCCGCGCCCCAGGCCGCGGTTTTGCAGGCTTGCGGCACGCACCAGGTCGGCTTTTCCCGTAACGATGCCGCTGGTAGGGCCGCCCAGGAACTTGTGCCCGCTGTAGCAGACCAGGTCGGCGCCGCGTGCCAGAAAACCGCGCAGGTCGTATTCGGAGGCCGCGTCCACGATCACGGGGATGTTCCTCGCGTGGCAGATGGCGCAGAACCGCTCCAGAGTCAGCATTGCGTATTGCACCGTCATGTGCGACACCACAAACACCGCGCAGGCCGTGTGCTCGTTGATGGCCTGTTCCAGCTGGTAGGCCTGTGCCATGCTGACGCTGCCCACGGTCACCACCTTGGCGCCCGTCATGCCAATGGTTTGCGCCAGCGACGCGCCGTAGCCCACCATATGCCCAAGCTGTACCAATGCTTCACGCTGGAGGCCGTCTGTGTCGGGCAGGCGCTCGATTGCCAGCAAGCGGTCACCGGTCAGGGTGGCTGCCACCGACAGCGTGATGGCGCTGGCACAACTGGCCGTGACGAAGCCGGCATCACCACCGGTCAGGCGTGTTATGACCCTGCTTGCTGCCTCGTGCAACGCGGCGATTTCTACAAACTCGCCCGCGATGGCGGCCATCGCCGCCACCGCCTGCGGCACCATGATGGAGGCGCCGAGTACCGTCATCGTGCCCGACGCATTGATGATGGGCCGCAGGCCCAGCTCCTGGCGGATGTCGCGTGTTGGCGCGCCGGCAAGGGCCGCCACGGTTGCCGGGTGCATGGCCTCTCGCTCTCTCAGCCGTCGACCTGGAAAATCGCCTCGATCTCGACCGTGATGTTGCCCGGCAACGAGCCCATGCCCACGGCCGAGCGTGCGTGTTTTCCGGCCTCGGCAAACACGCCGACAAACAGGTCGGAACAGCCATTGATGACCTTGGGGTGGTCGGCAAACGTGGGCACGGCGTTGACCATGCCCAGCACCTTGACCACACGCCGCACGCGCCCCAGGTCGCCCAGCGCCATGTGCGCCACCGCCAACAGGTTGAGGCCGGTCAGGCAGGCGTGGGCGTAACCATCTTCAACGCTGACCTCGGCGCCCACTTTGCCGCTGTGCATGCCGCCGTCGGCACGCCGCGGACCCTGCCCGGACAGGTACAGGAATCCGTT
>JANLPN010000384.1:0-10155 GCA_031367285.1 Betaproteobacteria bacterium
TCCAGCACGTCGCCCACCCGGTAACCCACCGGGTCCACCAGGTGGTAACACTTCTTCGCAATGCCGGTCTTGTGGCTGATGACGTCGAGCGCATTGACCACAAAATCCACCGGCACGATGTTAATGCGCCCGCCCTCCAGGCCTATCGACGGCATCCACGGCGGCAGCAACTGGCGCATGCGCTGGATCAGCTTGAAAAAGTAGTACGGCCCGTCGATCTTGTCCATCTCGCCGGTGGTGCTGTCGCCCACCACCATGGCCGGCCGGTACACCGACCACGGCACTGTGCATTCGGTGCGCACGATCTTTTCGCTCTCGTGTTTGGTCATGAAATACGGGTGTTCGTAGTTCTCCGCTTCATCGAACATGTCCTCCCTGAACACACCTTCGTACAGGCCGGCCGCGGCAATCGAGCTCACGTGGTGAAAGTGGCCCGCGTCGATGGCACGGGCCAGCTCCACGGTGTTGCGCGTGCCTTCGATGTTGACGGCGATCTGGCTCTCTTCGTCGGCGCCCAGGTCGTACACGGCAGCCAGGTGGTGGAAGTGGTCGATCTTGCCTTTCAGGCCCTTGATGGCGTCGCCGGAGAGGCCCAGCTTCTTGCTCGTGAGGTCACCATGCACCGCCACGGCACGCGCCGGGCCGACGCCCCAGAACTCGCGCAGGCCGGCGACCTTGTTCTCGCTTTCCTTGCGAATCAGAAAATGCACCACCGAGCCCTTGCGCTCCAGCAATTTTTTGACCAGCCGTTTGCCAATGAATCCGGTTGCGCCGGTCACGAAATACTGCATGAGAAATCTCCAGTTAGGGGTGCCGCAGGTGCGCGCCACACATTCTTGCCGAAAACCACCGGCCGTCCATTCAGCAATAACCCGCGATTGGTGCATGGAAGACAGGCTTAGGGGTGCTAACCTATGCGGTGTGGCGATTGGTCCGTACGATACCGCCCACGCACCGGGCGGCAATTGATGTGCCAGTGCGCAAACCTACTTACCTCCAAGGAGCATCCCATGGTCACCAAGCTGCATAAATCCGACCCACCCAAAGCCACCGCCGCGCCGATGAGCGGCTCCGTCAAGGACTCGGCGCAGCAAATCTGGCAGGCCGGCCTGGGCGCCTTTGCCAAGGCGCAGGCCGAAGGCACACGGGCCTTCGAGGCGCTGGTCAAGGAGGGTACCAGCCTGCAACGCAAGACCCAGGCCGCCGCCGAAGAGAAAATCTCCGAAGCCACCAGCAAGATGACCAATATGGCCACCGACATATCGTCCAAGGCCTCGGGCCATTGGGACAAACTGGAAAACATTTTTGAAGAGCGCGTGGCCAAGGCGCTGAACAAGCTTGGCGTGCCCTCGGCGAAAGACATCAACGCCTTGATTGCCCGCATTGACGAGCTGAACAAGAGCGTGCAAAAGCTTTCACCCACCCCTGCTGCGCCGGCCAAAGCAGCGGCTCCGAAACGTGCCGCGCAATCAGGTGCCAAACCTGCCGGCAAACCGGTGGCAAAAGCCGTTGCCAAGCCGGCCGCGAAACGCAAGGCGGCGCCAAAGAGCGCCTGATCGGCCATGCACAGGCAGGAACAAAAAAAGGGCGCTGCGGCGCCTTTTTTGATGCCCCACAAGTACCTGCACCGAAGAGACGGAAAACCTTGCTGCAACGCAACAATTGTGAAGCAATTGCCAACATACACTTTGCACCATGAACCGCAAATCAGGCAGCGCCTCCCCACCGCGTATTGCATTGGCTCTGGCGGGCGGCGGCCCCATGGGGGCGATCTACGAAATTGGTGCGTTGTGTGCGCTTCAAGAGTCGTTGAGCGGGCTGGATTTCAACCGGCTGCAGCACTATGTGGGCGTATCAGCGGGCGGCTTCATAGCCGCCGGTCTGGCCAACGGGATGACCCCGCGTGCCTTGTGCGCCTCGTTTATCGAGAACGACCCCGGCAGCCCGCAAGCTTTTGATCCGGCGTGGTTGATGGTGCCGGCGTATGGGGAGTTCGCGCGTCGCTCCGTCATGCTGCCGGGGCTGCTGGCCGGCGCCCTGTGGGGCATTACGCTTGGGCGCAAGCCGCTGACGCAGGTGCTTGAGCGGCTGGGCACCGCGCTGCCTACCGGGGTATTCTCGAACCAGAAAGTACACGCGCAACTGTCGCGGCTTTTTGCACAGAACGGGTTCACCAACGACTTTCGCCAGTTGAAGACCCAGTTGACCCTGGTGGCCACCAACCTCGATACCGGGGAAGCAGCACCCTTTGGGCGCCCGGGCTGGGACCACATACCGATCTCGCAGGCGGTGCAGGCCAGCTCGGCCTTGCCCGGCCTGTTCCCGCCGGTCGAAATCGAGGACCGGTATTACGTGGACGGCGCCCTGAAGAAAACCATGCATGCCTCGGTGGCGCTGGACCAGGGCGTGGACCTGATGCTGTGCCTGAACCCGCTGGTTCCCTTTGATACCACGGCACGCCGCTCACCCAAGGTCATGCAAGGCGGTTTGCCGACGGCGCAGCGTGCGATACCGGGCATCGTGGAAGGCGGCCTGCCAGCCGTGCTGAGCCAGACATTTCGCTCCATGATCCACTCGCGCATGGAGCTGGGCATGAAACATTACGAGCGGGTTTACCCGCATACCGACATCGTGCTGATCGAGCCCGACCACCGCGACCCCGCGATGTACCTGGCCAACACTTTTGGCTACGCGCAACGCCGCCATCTGGCCGAACACGCCTACCAGCAAACGCGCCGGATGCTGCGCTCGCGCAAGAGCACGCTGTCGGAGAAACTCGCGCGCCATGGCATACACCTGAACCATGCGGCGCTCGACGACCCCAAGGCCCATCTCTGCGCCGTGGCCGGGGCGCCTGGCCGCCTGGGCCGCGCCATCGCTTCATTGCAGGAAGTGATGGACGACCTGGGGCACCTGGCCGCCGGCCCTGCCGCGGCCGGCTGACAACCATGGTAAAAAAAGCGCCCCGCCGCACTGCCGAGCGCATTCTCGAAGTCACGCTCGAGTTGTTCAACCGCTTTGGTGAACCCAATGTTTCCACGACATTGATCTCGGCCGAAATGAACATCAGTCCGGGCAACCTGTATTACCACTACCCAGCCAAGGATGAGCTGATCAACTCGCTGTTTGACCGCTTTGAGCGGGCCCTGAACGAGCTGCTCAACGCCAGCGACGGTGTGCGTGACGTGGAAGACGCCTGGTTCTTCATGCATTCCCTGTTCGAGCTGATCTGGCAGTACCGTTTTTTGTACCGCGACCTGAACGACCTGCTGTCCAAGAACCGGCGCCTGGAAACCCATGTACAAAGCGTGCTGAAGAACAAGGCACGCTCCATCCGCACCATGCTCGACAGCATGAGCCGTGCCGGCGCGGTGAGTATTGATCCGCTTGAGGCCGAGCCCACCGCCACCAGCATGGTGGTGGTGCTCACCTACTGGCTGAGTTTTGAATATGTGCGCGACCCGCGCAAGGCGCTGGAGCCCGAGAGCGCGCAAGCGGCCCTGTTGCGCGGGGCACACCACGTGCTCAACCTGCTGGTGCCTTACCTGGAACCGGGGCAACGCAGGCACCTGCTGACATTGGTGGGCGCGTACAACAACCCGAGCCGGTGACACGACCACGAGCGCAATACGATTTGCAGAGCCAACAACCGATCAATCCAAGGAGACTGCAATGCCCAAATGGACTGCTTTTCCCTACGCCGGCGACTACAACTTCGATGCCACCAGCGTCAAGAAAAACTGGGCTCGCCTGCACAGCGGCGACGCCGAGCCCCTGCCCAAAGATGGCAAACTGCTCGAAGCCTGGGCCCTGTTTCATAACGGCGAGTTCCAGAAGGCGGTAGACACCGGGCTCAAGCTGGGCAGCTCGGGCGTCACCCTGGCCAACAAGGCCTCCAGCATTTATGCCACCTACCTGGAAAAAAAGGAAAAGGCGCGCCTCGATATGTACCTGGAGGTGGCACAACGGGCCGAGGCCCAGGCCGTGCAGGACCCGCACAACCCCAACGCGTTTTACTGGCAGGCCTATGCGCTGGGCCGCTACAGCCAGGGCATCAGCGTGGCCAAGGCACTCGCGCAAGGCCTGGGCGGCAAGGTCAAGGTGGCACTCGAGAACACCATCAAGCTCCAGCCCAAACACGCCGATGCCCATGTTGCGCTGGGCTCCTTCCACGCCGAAGTGATAGACAAGGTCGGCTCGCTCATAGGCGGCATGACCTACGGCGCCAAGAAAGACATCGGCCTCAAGCTTTTTCAGGAAGCGCTGCGCATCAACTTCGAGTCAGCCATCGCAATGATCGAATACGCCAACGCCATGGTCATGCTCGAAGGCGACAAAAAGATGAAGGAAGCCACCAAGCTGTACCGGCAGGCCGCGGCCTTGAAGCCGCTGGACGCGGCCGAGCGGCTGGACGTGGAGATGGCGAAGGCGGAACTGGAGGATTGAGTGCCAACGGTTCTTCGAATTGGTGGATACCGGTTTTTCTTTTACGCCAATGAGAATGGGGAACCGCATCACATCCATGTTCAGCGCGAGCGAATGCTGGCAAAATTCTGGCTGAGGCCGGTTTCGCTGGCCGGCAGCAGCGGGTTTGCCGCTCAGGACCTGAACCGGCTTCTGCGTCTGGTCGAGACCAATCAACAAATATTCGTGGAGGCTTGGGATGAATTCTTTAGTTCTTAAGGTTGCGCCACGGGCCATGTCAGTCGAGTGTTCCGACGACGAGTTACAGGTTTCGCTGACGGACGGCCGGCGCTTGTCCGTTCCAATTGCATGGTTTCCAAGGCTCGCACATGCAACGCCTGCCGAGCGCGCGGAGTACGAGCTTCTAGGCGACGGTCAAGGTATTCACTGGCCGCGTGTTGACGAAGATATTTCGGTCGCGGGCCTTATTGCCGGGCAACCGTCGGTCGAGTTCAAAGCGGCATTGGTCTGAACCGTCGGAGCAAGCTGCTTCATTACCCGCTGTAACGGCCCTCACTCCCCCCAAGGCAACATCAGCATCAGCAAGGACAGCTTGGCGAACTCGGGCTCAAAGCCATCGATGATTTTCTGGGGGTCGGGGCACAGGGTGGCATCGGTGATCACGCCGAACTGCACGCCGCCACCATAGCTGAGTATCGACACGCCGAGGCCTACGGAACCACTCTGGGGCACCCAGAACAGGCTTTGCTCCAGCGTCGAACCCAGGAACTTGAGCTTCTCGCGCGGGCCCGGCACATTGGTCATGACGGCCGTGGTCTTTTTCGAGAACAGGTTCAGCATGGCGTCCTGCGCGGGCTTGATCAGCAGTCCCGCCACGGCCAGCAGGCCAAAGGCCAGCAGTGGTTGCATGCTGCCCTTGAGCTGGCCCATGCGCCGGCGCACCTCGTAGACACGTTCCACCGGGTTATCGATGCCGATCGGCAACACCACCGGGGCCAGGCCAAAACGGTTGCCGAGTTTGTAGGCCTGCTCTATCGGACGCAGGTTGACCGGCACCATGGCGCGGATCTCCTTGCCGGCTACGTCGTCCCCATGGCCGCGCAGGTAATTGGCGATGGCGCCCGCCACGCAACTCAGCAACACGTCGTTGATCGAGCAGTTCAGCGCCTTGCCCACCGCCTTGACTTCTTCCAGTGGAATCGGGGCGCACCAGGCCACGCGTTTGGTGTTGCCGGGTGTGCCCTTGAGGCGTGTGGGCGAGTCGTCAGGCATCAGCGCCAGCGACGCCGCGTCGCGCATGACCTGGTAGGCAATGCGGGCCAGGTGCGCCGAGCCGGCCACGCCCTTTTTCATGCCTTTTTGCGGCTCCATCAACAGGTCGAGCACGTTGGCCGCCCCGTCGCCCGCGCCGTCCAGGGCCTTTACCGCCACGTCGGTAAAAGGCTTGATCAAGGTGTCGGTGATCCAGTCCTGGGCGCCTTCGAGCCCCTCACGCCTGGCCTTGCCGCTTTTGCGTTCCGGCGGTGCCGCGCCGCCGTCCACCAGCGACTGTGTGACCGATATCAACGCAATGCCATCGGCGATGCAATGGTGGATACGCACCATCATGGCCGAGCCGCCCTGGTAGTTCTCGACCAGATGAAACTGCCACAGCGGACGATTCCTGTCGAGTGGCATCACCGCCAGTTCGGCCACGCGGTCCTGCAGCGCTTCCTGCTCACGGCCCTTGGGCTTGCGGGCCAGCTTCTCGGTTACCACATGGTTGGCAATCGCAAACTTCCGGTCGTGCACCCAGGTCGCCCCCCCGGCATCCTGCACCACACGCTGCGTAAAACGCGGGTATTTCAGCAGACGTTCTTCAATGCGCTCGCACAAGGCCTGGTACGGGATACCCGGTTTGAGCACCCACACGCCCACAATCATCATCAGGTTGGCGGCGGAGTCCATGCGCAGCCAGGCGGTGTCCACCTTGCTCATGCGCTCGCCGCTCAAACCCAGGGTGCCGCTCACCGCGTCCTTGACGGCCTGCGGCACGTCGCTAGCCGCCTTGCGCACCGCTTTTCTGGCCTGTCGGGCAGCAGGCACCACGATGTCCCCCAGTGTCTGGGCCGCTTGCCGGGCTACTTGCCGGGCGATGATTCGGGTAACCATGAAAACTCCTGCACGGGATGGGGAAGATGGGCTGCGTCCGCGTGGGCCAGACAGCTCCGATTATTGTGTCGCCAAATGTCGGCTTAAGATACCGCACATACCCGCACCCAGGCAGCCGCCACCAACCCCGCAACGGAGACCTCCATGGCCGATTTAAAGCAACAGTTTGAAGCCGCAGCCGCCAACTCGAAGAACCTCCGCGAACGCCCGGACAACGCCACCATGCTCAAGATCTACGCCTTGTACAAGCAGGGCAGCATCGGCGACAACACCGACAAGAAGCCCGGCTTTGGCGACATGGTGGGGCGCGCCAAATGGGACGCCTGGAACGGCTGCAAAGGCACGGCGAAAGACGATGCCATGCAGCAGTACATTGACCTGATCGAGTCGCTCAGCTGACCACGCCTCTTTGGCGTAGCGCTTCCAGCTGCGCGGGCGTCACGCCTACCTCGCGCAACACGGCCTCGGTGTCCTGACCGAGGGCGGGCGCATTGCGGCGGTGGCTGCCCGGAGTGAGCGAGAGTTTGGGCACAAAGCCAGGTACGGTAAGCTGCGTTCCGTCTTCCAGCGCCACCTGCTGCAACATGCCGCGCGCCGCGTAGTGCGGGTCGGCGGCGATATCGGCCACGGTATAGATTCTCCCGGCAGGTACACCGGCGCCCTCCAGCACCGCCAGTACCTCCGCCGCAGGCAGGGTGTTGGCCCAGGCACCTATCGCCGCGTCGATTTCCTGCACCCGCGCCACCCGCCCGGCGTTGTCCGCCAGGGCCGGGTCCTGCCCCAGGTCGTCACGCCCGATAGCCCGCATCAGGCGCTTGAAAATGCTGTCGCCATTGCCGGCGATGATGGCGTAGGAACCATCGGCGCAGCAGTAGGCGTTGGTGGGCGCGATGCCGGGCATGGCGCTGCCGGCCGGCCCGCGCACGGCGCCAAACATGCTGTATTCCGGCAGCAGGCTTTCCATGCAGTTGAACACCGCCTCGTACAGGGCCACGTCCACCACCTGGCCCTGGCCTTTGGGGGCCTGTGGACCAACCGACCGGTGCCGGTGTTGCAAGGCCATCAGGATGCCGATCACGCCGTGCAAAGACGCAATCGTGTCGCCGATGCTCACCCCCACCCGCACCGGCACCCGGCCCGGCTCACCGGTCAGGTGGCGCAGACCGCCCATGGCCTCCGCCACCACGCCAAAACCGGGCCGGTCGCGGTAGGGGCCGCTTTGCCCGTAGCCGCTGATGCGCAGCATGATCAGCCCCGGGTTGGTGGCCTGCAGCACGTCGGGCCCCAGGCCCCAGCCTTCCATGGCGCCGGGGCGAAAGTTCTCGATCAGCACGTCGGCCTGCGCAGCCAGTTTGCGCACTATGTCCTGCGCCTCGGCCTGCCGCAGGTCCAGCGCCACCGAGCGCTTGTTGCGCGACTGCACCTGCCACCAGACCGAGCTGCCGTCCTTGAGCAAACGCCATTTGCGCAGCGGATCGCCACCGGCGCGCCGTGGGTCCCGCGGGTCGGCCGGCGGCTCGATCTTGATCACATCGGCACCAAAATCGGCCAGCGTCTTGGCCGCGAACGGTCCGGCAATCAGTTGGCCCAGTTCAAGGACCTTGAGGCCGGCCAGGGGTCCTTCAGCGCTCGCCATGTCCGGCCATCATTTCTTTTTGGCGGCCGGCTTTTTCGCGGCCGCTTTGGCAGTGGCGGATTCGGGCGGCAACAGGGAATCGAGCAGCTTGACGACCTCGGCTTCAATCCTGCCTTTGAACGCACCCAGCAAAAAGCCCAGCTTGGCGTCCAGCTCGAATTTGTCCTTGGTCACCTTCAACTCGCCTTGCACGCCCGAGCGCGTGAAACACACCAGGTCCGAGGTCTTGCCCTCTTCGTAGGTACAGGCCATACCGAATTCCTTCTCGACCTGCTCGGCCCAGTCGAACGCGATCTTGCGGGCCTTGGGCAATCCCAGCGTGTGTTTGCGCAGAATGTGTAAATCAGCCACCTTGGTTCTCCGTTTTACTTGTGTTTGCCGCGCGCTCGCCAGCCATCAGTTTGAGGGCCTGCGTGCGCTCGGATTTTGGCATCCCGGCCAGTCGCCGCACCGCATCATAAAACGCCGGCCAGCGGGCCCCCTCGCGTGCAAACAGGGCTTCGAATGCCGGCACCATATCGTCATAGGCGGCCTGCGCACCAAAACTCGCGTTGTTGGCGTTGGCCACCCACTGGTCGTAGCCGGAATACACGCCCCAATCCATCCGCAACCGGGCATATTGCTCGCGGAACGCCTGCATCGCCTCGTCCTTTTTGCTTGCCCTTGTGGCAGCGTCGGTGGTCGCTGCCGGTGCGTCGTAAATCCGGCGCAGGCGTTCACGGGTGGCGATGGTCAGTGCGCGAAACTGTTTGCGCCGCGCATCGAACGCAGCGTAGTCGCCGCGCGCCTTCTCAGAGCCGGACGCGGCCAGCCACCGGGTGCCGCCCAGTTGCTCTACCGCCGTGGCAAACGACTCGTTGAACATGGTGTCGTCCGGCACGTACACCACCTGGTGCGCCAGCTCGTGAAAAATGATCCGGGCCAGCTCGCCCTCCGGGTAACCGATGAAGGTGTTGAGCAGGGGGTCGCCACCGGCCCAGTTCATCCAGCCCAGCGTGGAGTAGGCCGGCACGCCGTAGACACTCACCTCCAGCCCCTGGGACTTGAGTTGCTCGGCCTCCTGGCGCGCCTCGGTTTCGCTGAAATAGCCCCGGTAACCGACACAACCCAGCACCGGGAAGCACCAGGTCTTGAGGGTCAGCGAAAACGCTGGCGCAGCCACCACGTTCCACACCACCGCGCGGCGCTGCAGGTCGGCATAACGCCGGTAACTCGGGTTGTCGGGCAAACCCAGTTCGGCCACCGCGAAAGCGCGGATGCGTTGCGCCAATGCCAGACGTTCCCTGAGCTGGGCGGGTGTCTGGGCGTCGGCCAGCCATTCATCCACCGGCTTGGCCGCCAGCATCAGTTGCAGGTGCCCGCTGACCGACTGCCAGTAGTAGCTGGTGGCGGAACATCCACCCAGCAGCAGCGCCAGCGCGCCGGCAGCGGCCCGCAGCCGGCGCGCGGCGCGGGCGCAGCCCACGGTGGGTACGGCACGCGCTGGCAGGGAATCGAACGGCATAGGGCCATTGTGCGGGAAACGGGGCCTGGTTTTACGCCTGCAAGATGTTGCCACGGTTCAAACTCGCGTATCCTGAACCACCATGCCGCGCCTGACCCAAGCCCCCAACCTGGCCATTGCCACCCTGTGGGCCGATGCCCTGGGCGTGGAAGGTATTGCCACCAGCGTACAGCGGCAGTTCCTGGTGGGCGTGGCCGGCGAATTGCCGCCCGACCAGTGTTTGCCCGAAGTCTGGGTCACCTACCCCGAGCAGGAAGCCCGGGCCCGCGAAGTGTTGCACCACCTGCAGCATGTGCCCCAGCGGCGCTGGTTGTGCGTTTGCGGCGAGCTGGTCGAAGGCGGATTCGAGCAATGCTGGAGTTGCCAGGCGCTGATGCCGGTGTAAGCAAGCTCGCGCCGCAGCCCGCTGGGCGAAGCAACCTTATGAGCGGGTGCGCGC
>JANLPN010000391.1:0-3114 GCA_031367285.1 Betaproteobacteria bacterium
AGATAATTTTCAATGACCGGGGCCAACCGCGTGACGTGCTGAAGCTCCAGGGCGCCGAGCTGTTCGAGTACCGCCGCCGTGTGCAGTTTGTGTTTCAGGATCCGTTCGGCTCTCTCAATCCACGCATGACGGTGTATGACATCGTCAGCGAGCCGCTGGTGATTCACGGTATCGGCGATGCGGACGAGCGGTTTTCTCGGGTCAAGGAGCTGGTCGGGCTGGTGGGCCTGGATGTGCGCCACCTGCGCCGTTATCCGCACAGCTTTTCGGGTGGCCAACGCCAGCGTATCGGTATCGCGCGCGCGCTGGCCCTGAGCCCGGACTTGCTGATTTGTGACGAGCCCGTATCCGCGCTGGACGTGTCCGTGCAGGCGCAGGTGCTCAACCTGCTGCTTGACCTGCGCACCGAAATGAATCTGACCTATCTCTTTATTTCCCACAATCTGGCCGTGGTGCACTACATTGCCGACCGCATCGCCGTCATGTGTGCCGGCCGCCTGGTGGAGATCGCGCGTTACGACGAGCTGTTTGCCAATCCGGTGCATCCCTATACCAGGGCCTTGCTGGCTGCGGTACCCAGCCCTGATCTTGACCGCAAACTCGACTTCACTGCCTTGATGGAGGGCAAGGCGTCGATACCCGTTGCCTGGCCCGTACCGTTCCGGCTGGACGGGTCGTCGCGTGTGGGCATGATCGACTTGGGAGACAGCCATTTTGTCCGCGCGCATGCGGATGCAGACATTTCGGAGCTTAAAGCATGATCAGACATTCGGTACCCATGGTGTCCCGCAGGGGACTTTGTTCGTTGGGCCTCGGGCTTGTGATGCTCTCGTGTGTGGTGCGGCTCTGTGCCGCCATGCCGGCCACGCTGGTCGAAACACCGATGTTGCAGGCAGACGTGGCCGCGAAGAAGTTGCCGCCGGTGAAGCTGCGTCTCCCGGACAATCCGCTGGTGGTCAGCATGGACGGCAAGACCAGTGAGCTGGGCCAGCACGGTGGGACGTTGAACATGCTGATCGGCCGCGCTCGCGACGTGCGCATGATGATGGTCTATGGGTACGCACGGCTGGTGGGATACGACGTGAACCTGAAGATCGTGCCGGATATGCTGGAGAGTATCGAGGTCAAGGAAGACCGGATATACACCATGAAGCTGCGTAAAGGACACAAGTGGTCTGACGGTCAGCCGTTCACGAGTGATGACTTTCGTTATTTCTGGGAAGATGTCGCCAACGACAAGGACCTGAGCCCGGCGGGCCCTCCCGCCAACCTGCTGGTGGACGGCGCGCCGCCCAAGGTGGAATACCCGGACAAGACGACGATTCGCTATAGCTGGGCCAAGCCCAATCCGGAGTTCCTGGCGCAGATGGCGGGCCCCTCGCCCCTGTTCATCTTCCGGCCGGCGCATTATCTCAAGCAATTCCACAAAAAATACACGCCCAAGGCGGTTGAACTGGAGAAGACCGACCCGGGCAAGCGGACGTGGGCAGCCATCCACAATCGCGAAGACAACATGAACAACTACGACAACCCCAACCTGCCGACGCTGCAGCCGTGGATCAATACCACCAAGCCTCCGGCGGACCGCTTTATTGGTGTACGCAACCCGTATTTTCATCGGGTGGATTCGGCCGGTCGCCAGCTACCTTACATAGACCGCGTGGTGCTGCCAATTGCGGACGGCAAGCTGATTCCCGCCAAGACCGGCGCTGGCGAATCGGACTTGCAGGCACGCGAAATCCAGTTCAGCAATTTCACCTTTCTGAAGAAAGGCGAAAAAACCAATAACTACCGAACGCTGTTATGGCGTACCGCCCAAGGTTCCCAGTTCGCCTTGTACCCGAACCTCAATGTGAACGATCCGGTATGGCGCCATCTATTTCGCGATGTGCGCTTCCGCCGTGCGATGTCGATGGCGATAGACCGGGCGCAGGTGAACCAGGTGCTGTATTTCGGCCTCGCTTCGCCGAGCAACAACACGGTGGTGTCGGAAAGCCCCCTTTATCGGAAGCAGTACCAGAGCCTGTGGACGCAGTTCGACCCCAAGGCGGCGAACAGGTTGCTCGACGAGATCGGACTCAAGCGTGGGCCGGACGGTATCCGCAGGCTCTCGGACGGCCGGCCATTGGAGATCATCGTCGAGACGGCTGGGGAAACCACCGAGCAGACCGATATTCTTGAGCTGATCCGGGAAACATGGAAGGAAGCCGGGATCAAGCTGTTCAGCAAGCCGTCCCAGCGCGACGTGCTGCGCAACCGCGTTTTTTCCGGCGAAGCCATGATGTCGGTATGGTTCGGCATCGACAATGCCTTGCCGACGGCGAACACCTCCCCGGATGAACTCACCCCGGTAAACCAGATTCAGTTGCAGTGGCCAAAATTCGGCCAGTTCTACGAGACGGCGGGAAAGTCAGGTGAAGCCCCGGACTTTCCCGAGGCCATAGAGTTGATGAAACTGCGCGACGCATGGCGTACGGAAACCCGCGAGGGGCGCGAGAAAATCTGGCATCGCATACTGATGATCCATGCCGAACAACAGTTTTCCATCGGCGTTGTGAATGGCGTACAGCAGCCAGTGGTTGTGAGCAATGCACTGAAGAACATACCGGAAAAGGGCCTTTACAACTGGGAACCTGGCGCATTCTTCGGCATCTACCGGCCCGATACCTTCTGGTTTGTGGACGCGCGCAGGAACTGACGTGCTGGCCTACACGCTGCGTCGCATCCTGTTGATGATCCCCACGCTGCTGGTGATCAGCTTCGTGACCTTCGTCATCATCAAGCTGCCGCCCGGTGACTTCCTGTCGAACCAGATCAGCGAGTTGCGCAGCCAGGGCGACACGGCGGCGCTGGAGAAAGTCCAGTTTTTGCGCCACCAGTTCGGCCTGGACAAACCGTTCCTGGAGCAGTACGCGAGCTGGATTGGTATCTGGCCCAGCGAGCGTGGATTCTCCGGCCTGCTGCAAGGTGATTGGGGTTGGTCTTTCGAGTACAACCTGCCCGTCATCGACGTGGTGGGAGATCGGCTGGTGCTGTCCTTCGTGCTCAATATCACCGTCATACTGTTCACTTGGGCGGTCTCATTTCCGATCGGTTTTTATGCTGCCACCCACC
>JANLPN010000431.1:0-2974 GCA_031367285.1 Betaproteobacteria bacterium
ACGTATCCGGTGTTGGACTGGATGCCGCCCGGGCTGGGGTCGAGCTGGGTCAACTTGATGCTAACTGCTGTTCCGGACAGGCTGATGTCGTACCTGACTTGGGCATCCGTCTCATTATCGGTTCCCTGGTCGCTATCCGAAAAGTTGACGATGGCGCTTACCGTTATTGGCGCGCCGGCGGCCGGCGTCACGGGGTCCAGCACATACGAACATCTTTTCGCCGTGCCTACCAACGGGTCACCAAAAGTCGCGTTGTCGCAGACAAACGTGCCTGACAGATGGAGCTTGTAAAAAAACTTGGGGCTCTTACCGTAATAGACCATCGCTGTCGCGCCCGCCGGCAATACACAACTCGCATTTTCCGCCGCACAGTCGACGGC
Source organism: Betaproteobacteria bacterium (assembly GCA_031367285.1). Classification (GTDB taxonomy): domain Bacteria; phylum Pseudomonadota; class Gammaproteobacteria; order Burkholderiales; family Burkholderiaceae_C; genus CAISIP01. The sequence continues at coordinate 381 of JANLPN010000431.1, forward strand.
ACCGGCCGGAGGCGTGGCCGACGTAGCCGTAAAGTCTGCGTAATAGAACCCGGTGATGGCACCGGTTGCCTGGTAGGCGCCTGGCGCCTTGTTTATCCCGCCATTTGCAACTGCTTTGGACAGCGGAATAATTGATACTTTCCCGCCAGACGCCGTCGTGAATTCAATGGTTGGGGTAAGGCTGCCCAGCGCAAGCGAGATCGTGTCAACCTTGCGCACGTCATTCGGTGCGGGCAACCCTGTCGAGAAACCCGTAACATGCCCGAATCGTGCAACCGCAGCCGAGTAATAACTGCCGCGCGACTGCGTTTCGTCTGGCGCATGGCCAAGAATGTTGGAAAAGCTACTTGCCAATTTTGGGGTGGGGTTTCCGTCATAGGTGGAAGGCCCCCCTACCTGGCCGGCATACACCAAACGGGTCCCCAACCCCTCGGCGTTCCAGATCGCGTCGGACTCGGTCACGACGTTGAGCCCCGCGAGGTCGCTGGTACCCAGATCTTGACCAAAACCACCGGCCGGGGAAAAAGGGGTCCCGGGAATCTGGTCCGAATCGAAGCTTGTCAATGGGTCCGCAATTACCATCTGCACCGGCCGCGAGCAAATCGGGTTGCCGCCGGAAGCCTTTGCGCGGTACGGATTCAACCAGCCCGGCAGCGCCGGAAAAAACATTTTGCTGTCAGCCGACGTGGCGGGCGAAATATCGTGGCTAAAAGCAATGGTTGGCGCCAGCTTGTCCGAGAAATACCGCAAACCCTCGTACATCATTTCAGCGACCGGCGCACCCCACGATCTGCAGGCGCCCTCGACCCGGTTGCCATCGGTTTTGTAACCACAGTCATACTGGGTGCCAGTCCAGCCATGGATCGCCAGGCGGTCTATGGTGCGTGCGATCCCGGTAGTATCGGTGGCGGTAAATGTGAGAGTGGTCGAGTTGTACAGGCCAAACCTGCCGGTGAGCGGGTCGATTTCGTCCTTGAAGCTACGAATGTTCTGCCTCAAGACACCACCGGAATAATTGTTTTGGTAAGACCCCGTAATCAGGCCAAACTTCAAGGTGTCGTTGGTGGAGTAGTCGTGCAGCACACCGGTCGGCTTCCAGACCGTGGGCGTGGATCTGGGGTAACCCGTGCAACCGGCCTCGCGAACACCCGGCGATCCCAAGGGCACGCAGGCTTCCACCCTGAGCACCAAATCTGTCGCCACAACACTGTTCCGGCCGCCGCCTTTTACAAAATTTGCCGGGTTTCTGCCGATACCTTGGGCAACGTCCGCCGACGCCCAGGTCCAGATGCGCTCGGTAACCTGGTCGGCATCCGTGATGTAGCGCAGAACCGGTGCATTGTTGACGGTCAGAAAGTTGCTGTAATTGGTGCCGGCACCATCCTTGATCACCACGAAGAGATGCTGCTTGGTCAACAAATTGCTGGGCGCCGACAAGTTCGCGTACTGCTCGATCTTGTACAGGTCTCTGGTGGGCCGAAACTCTTTCCCCCACACATGGCTGTCCTGGGGAATATAGGCCGCCTGCAACACGGTCGAGGTAGCGCTATCGACCTGACGATAACCCCCATACAGCACCCGGCGCAAGGCATCCATGCGCGAAGTCGCTGCCCAGTTTAGCCAATTGCCGTGCCAATGCGACGTTCCGCCCGTTCTGCAGCCTCCATCGGTCACCTTCGGATCCGTTGATACCGGAGTCGCCATCGCCACCGGACGAAACACGGAGTCAACACCGGCGCTTATGTAGTCGTAACACCGGTCAGAGACAAAGTTGCCGTAATAAGTGATCGTGGGCTTGAACCCGACATCCACCACCCCATCACCATCCACGTCGCTGGTATCGTTGTAGGCCGCGTAAAAAAGCCGGTGGTCACGGCTCATCGTGAGCATCACCAAGCCGGGCGCAGGCTTGAGCGCCAGCAAAGGGGTTTGGGCCAGGTTCACGGTGGGTTGCGCCACCGCAACCGGTGCAAAAAGGAGATTGAGTAGCACTACCAGAACGGCCGCTGCCGGTACCTGCCAGGCCCTAATCCATGTGCGCGGCGGAAGCAAACCGTTTGCGCCCAAAAAACCAAATTGCTTGTTCATTGCAAGACTCCCTGAATAACCGTTACGGTGCGTTGTAGTTGCAGTTGCTGCACTGAGCGTCGCCCACTGGGGGACAGGTGTAGATAGTTTGCAAAACCACATCTGCGTTGCCTGAGCCGCCGGTGCTGCGGGATGTCACCCGAAAAGTCGACATCGTGCCGGCGGCATTGGAGCCTTGCTTGAGACGTTCAATCACAAATTTGGCATTGTTGGCGTTGTTCGCATATTTCACTCCCACCGAAGCTGAACAACTTTGCCAGCTAAAAGGCGTAGTAGTCGGGCAATTGGCCGGGTTGGCCACAACGGCTCCATCGCCCAATGTCCAATAGTTTGAAGTGCCGCCTTGCGCAATCGGCACGCTGTAATGGCCGGCTGTTGCCGCGTTGAACTGGTTAGTGCAAATCGCTTGCAAGGCCTCTTTGCCCGCACTCTCGGCCGACTGAAAGGAGACATTGCGGTCAACGGAATTGCCTGTCATGCGCTCGGAAAGAGTGGTATTTCGGAAC
>JANLPN010000462.1:0-2839 GCA_031367285.1 Betaproteobacteria bacterium
TCTGCATCAGAAACCGGCTCAGGTCTGGGCCCCGCAGCACTTGCTCCACCTCGGCTGCCAGCACCACGGCCTGTTGCGCCGACCAGGAAGGCAACACACCGGCGTGCACCATCAATACCGCGTGGCCATGCAGTTTCTCCAGCATGGCCAGGCGCTGTGCCGCCAGCCACTCCAGCATGGCCGCGCGGTCCGGCGCGTCCAGAATCGCAGTCAGCGTGTCGCCGCGGCGCGGCTTGCGCACCCCGTGCGCCAGCGCCAGCAGATGGAGGTCGTGGTTGCCCAGCAGGCAGCGTGCCGCGGCTCCCAGGCCCATCAGCCGGTGCAACACGCCCAGCGAATCCGGGCCGCGGTTCACCAGATCGCCGAGCAGGAACAGGGTATCGCGGCTGGGTGAAAAATCGATGCGCTGCAGAAGCCGCCGCAACGCATCGTCGCAGCCTTGTACGTCGCCAATCAGGTAAAGTGCCATGGTGTTGATTCTCACCCGGCTTGCATGGATATTTTCCTCATAGCGCTGTTGACGCTGCTCAATGGCGCTTTTGCGATGTCCGAGCTTGCACTCACGGCCAGCCGAAAGGTGCGCTTGGCCAATATGGCGGAGGCGGGCGACGGTGGTGCACGGGCCGCGTTGACGCTGCTGGAAAACCCGACCCGCTTTTTGTCCACCGTGCAGGTGGGCATCACTTCGATCGGCATGCTCAACGCCATCGTCGGAGAGGCCGCCTTCAGCGCCGGCGTGGCGGCGTGGATCGAAACCTTTGGTGTGTCCGCGCGGGCCGCCGCCATCACGGCCACCGGCCTGGTTGTCACCGGCATTACCTTTATCACCATCGTGTTTGGTGAACTGGTGCCCAAGCGCATCGGGCAGTTGTACCCGGAGCCGGTAGCGCGGCTGGTGGCACGCCCCATGACCTGGGTCGCGACCGGCGCCAAACCTTTTGTCTGGCTGCTGTCCGCCTGCACCCAGGGCATGCTGAAGCTGCTACGTATAGACACCACCGGCAACCGCGCAGTGACCGAGGCCGAAATCACGGCCAGCCTGGAAGAGGGCGTGGATGCCGGCGTGATCGAGGAACACGAACACCAGATGGTGCAAAACGTGTTCCTGCTGGACGACCGTCCGCTCACCTCAATGATGCTGCCGCGCAAGGACATGAAGTGGCTGGAGGCCAGCCAGACGGTGGCGCAGAGCCTGCAGCGCGTGGCGGTTGACGGGGACCTCGGCACCCACTCCTGGTACCCGGTGTGCCGCGGCTCACTGGAAGACGTGGTGGGCAAGATCAGCGTCGGCAAGCTGTTGCAACTGGGGCCGGAACACGAGGGCGGCATAGAGCCGCACGTGCTGCCGGCGGTGTTTGTGCCCGAAACCCTGACCGGCATGGAACTTATCGAGCAGTTCCGCACCGAGTCCGCCCGCATGGTGCTGGTGGTGGACGAATACGGCGTGGTGCAGGGCCTGATCACCCCCAACGACCTGCTCGAAGCCATCACCGGCGAGCTGCAGCCGCGTGCCCAGGTGGACGCCTGGGCCACCGCGCGCGACGATGGCTCCTGGCTGATTGACGGCGCCATGCCGGTGGGGGAGTTCAAGGCCCGGCTCGACATTGACCAACTGCCGGACGAGGACAGGGGCCGCTACAACACGGTGGCCGGCTTGTTGATGGCGGTGTCGGGCAGTTTGCCCGTCACTGGCGAAAAAATCGAATGCGCCGGCTGGGTGTTCGAGGTGATCGACCTGGATGGCCGGCGCATCGACAAGGTGCTGGCCAACCGCAGCACGCCCGAGCAGGACAGCGAACCGGAACACTGAAGAAAGCTCCGAACGGGATGGCCTTTTTTGGGCCGGCGTTGTGGGATTCAGCCGACATGAGAGTGCGGGATCGTCCGGCTGCGGCAGGGCCTTGAGCCCGGCACCATGGGTGCTGCGTGGCCGCGATGGCTGCAGCGCATTGGAGAACACTATGGACAAGACCAATCCCCCCACTTCCTTTGGCGTCTTCAAACCCGTGGGGCACACCGTGATTGCGTTCGGGTCCACAGGGGACATGGATGCCGCAGCCGGCTCCCTGCTGGCTGCAGGATTCACAGCGCCGGACCTGGTTCGGTATACGCCCCAGGAAATGGTGGCCCAGGTGGATACGGAGTTGCCGCAGGCCAGTCCACTGGCTTCGGTGGGTCAGGAAATAAACCTGATCAAGGCGCACCGGGTACTGGCCGCCAGGGGCTGCAGTTTTCTGGTGGGGCTTGCGACCGACGATGCGCAGACGGCAAAGGTGGATGCCGTGGTACACACGATGAAGGCCGTATCCGCCCAGCGCTACGGCAGGTTCATCGTGGAGGAGCTGGTCAGCCCGCATCCTGGCGAGACCCAAGTCTTTGAATCACCGGACCGGGGATTGGACCTGGCTGTTACCACCGACAAGCAGGGCTGAAATACGGGGGTGTTTAAGCGCCTGGGCAGTTGTATTAGCTGCTGTAACGCGCCTCCTGCAGATCAACCTCGCGCAACAACCGGTTCAAGACCACTTCCTTGACCAGCTTGTTGCGCCCGCTGCGCAGGATTTCTTCGCGTTCGGCACGCAGGCCGAGCAACCGCAGTTCGCGTTCGGCATCGCCACCCCACCTTGCAGCGCGGCCGCGTCCTTGTCGTCGGCATAGCGGCTGATGCGCTGCCGGTACAGCTCCACCACCCGTGCCGAGGCATCTGCAGAGGCCTCGGTCGCATCCGGCCCGCTGGTGGGCCCCGGCGGCGCCGCGGTGATGGCGCGGATGGCCGCATGGGCCGCCGCGGTGCGCACTCGGTTCTGGTCGGCGTCGTACGACGGGTCGGGGGGTAACT
>JANLPN010000433.1:0-3026 GCA_031367285.1 Betaproteobacteria bacterium
GTTTTCAAGCCCCTCCGGCTGCCTCTTTCCTCAGCGCATCCAGCCCCGCGAACTCCTGCGCCGCCAGGCCCATGGCCTGTGAATACTGCTGCTTCACGGTGTCGGGTTGGCCGGCCTGGAAGACGTAGCTGGTGAACATCATGCGTTTGCGCGGGTCGCAGCTGCCTGCCAAATGCACCAGCGCCGGGATGTCGAGTTCACACAACTTCTCGTAGATCGGAAACCAGAACGGATCGCCCAGACCGGGCGGCGGCGCGGCATCCCCCTAGGTCGGGTCCGGGTTCAGCAGGCAGCCGATGAAGCCCTGTTCCTTGACGCGAAACTCCAGCTCGGCAATGCAGTTCGCGGGCGAGTCGTCACGGTACTGGGGCCGCCCGGCCACCGCGCGAAAACGCTTCGGGAACATCTGTGTACCGTGCGGTGGACCAGGTCGTTCATGTGCCGGGTCCAGATCGTCGTTACCTTGGCCGGCTTGACCGAGTGCATCTGCATGTAGGGCCGCGGGGACAGGAACTGTATGTCTGTTCCGACCTTGTCCATGATGTCGACGATGGTCTGCCCTGCCTTGCGCACCGACTCGTCGGGCAGGGTGGGCGGAAACGCCGGGTTGGCCCGGCTGGCGACCAGTTCCGCCATGAATTTGTAGCTTTCCGGTGGCACCACCACGTGGCCATGTGAGTCGATGATGAGGGGCACGTAGAACTCCTTGGTAGATAGGTTCGGGCCGGCCGGAGCTTCAGGGCTTGGCGGCATCCCGCGTCTGCAATTGGTGGTAGCGGTGTTTCTCGCGTGCCTCGCGCAGGCTCATGCCGGCGCGTACGGAAGCACGGATCGCGTCTTCCGCCGCCTGGATTTCCTCCGCCGCGGCCAGCACCTTTTCTTCATGTTCCTTGGGGATCACCACTACGCCGTCGGCATCGCCGCGCAGCAGGTCGCCCGGGCAGACGCGCGCACCGCCGATGGTCACCGGGAGCTGTGTCGCCTCGACCTGCACGCGGTCCTTGCCGGTGCGCATCCAGCTGTCACGGCTGTAGACCGGGTAGCCGAGCTCAAGGCACAGCGCCACATCGCGGTTGATGCCGTCGATCACCGTACCGGCAATGCCCTTGCGGTGCGCCAGTTCAGTCAGGATGTCGCCCCATACGGTGACATCCTCGCGGCCACCGTTGTCCAGCACGATCACACTGCCGGGGGCTACGTCATCGAGGTAATCGCCGACGGTGCCGGGCGGCGACGCCGCTGGGCCGTAAAGCAGGGTCCAGGCACGGCCCGCCATGCGGAAGCCGGTGGAACGGGGCTTGATCTTGTAGCACTGGCCCAGGATGCCGTGGCGGTCCAGCGCGTCGCTCAGGGTGGCGGTATCGAGCTTGGCCGCGCGTTGTACGTTGGTGTCGGTCATATCACTGTTCTTTCGTTGGTGCGTACTGCTGCCGCAATTCACGTTTTAGCAGCTTGCCGCTCGGGTTCTTGGGCAGCGCATCTACCAGGATCACGCGCTTGGGAGTCTTGAAGCTTGCCAGCCGACCCGCACACGCCGCGATCAGATCGGCCTCGTTGAGCGTGTGGCCTCCAGCGCGGGTCGGGCAAGCCGATGACGGCCCCCTCCCAGGCGGTCCATTGCCGTCACCATTACATAACCGCCCAGCATCGAGAAGCTTACCTGCGCCAGATTGAGAACTGCATCATGCCCAAAAGGCCGGCTCGAGTAGGGTGTCTTTTTTCGGCAAAATATGGACAATATGTCTATTCATGGAAATAATAGACAAACCCATTCACCCCGCCAACCATGAAGCAGTTCTCCTCCACCCGTGCCAAGCAAAATTTCGGGGAGCTGATGAACGCTGCTACCCTGGAACCGGTGGCGATCGAGAAACACGGCAAGGTGCAAGCCATCGTTGCGCCGCCGCGGTTCTTCAAGTCCGCGCAAACCAGCGCCGACGGGATTGACGCACGCCGTCTAACGCGTCTTGGCCAGACCGTTGTCGAAAAGAACCGGCTGATCCGGCATCAGCGAATTGCGTTCGACCTGGTCACGGTATCGGCGGCAGAGCGCAAGAAAATGGTTACCCGTGCCAGGGGTGTCGTGGAGCGGTGGCGTCGCGAGCAATTGTGTAGCCTGGACTACATCGACCGGTGGTCGGCGATTCTGGGGTTGCCAGCCAGGGAGATGGCTGTGCAGATGACCTCGGACGACAACGCGTGGGGGCCGGCATTGCGCCAGAACTCGCCCTGGGTCGGCTTGCACAAGTGAGGGACGCATGAACCAGGGCGCCGTGTTCCAAATTCTGGAAGAGGCCCGGAAGTTGTCCGGGCTGGACGATTTTGTCGTGATCGGCAGCCTGTCCATTCTGGGGCTGGAGGCAGACTTCGATGTGCCGCAGGACATGGCCATGTCCAACGATGTCGACTGCTACACCCGGGACGACCCGGACCGGGTCTTCGAGCTGGTCGGCGCATTGGGCGAGCATTCCAGCTACCACGAAAAATCCGGCTTCTATCTGGATGCCGTGGGGCCCAACCTGGCCACCTTGCCGGAGGGCTGGAAGGACCGCCTGATCAAGGTCGAGCGCCAGGCACTGCGCGCCTGGTTCCTGGAGCCCAACGATGCAGCGGTGTCGAAGTACGCTCGCGGCGAGCCACGCGACGTCCGCTGGATCCGTGCCGGCATCCGTGCCGGTGTGGTATCCCTGCCGATCATGCAGGCACGGATGCGCAGCACCACTTTTATCGACGCCGAAGAGCAGCGGAAGGCCAAGGCACTGGTTGAAGCGGATCGGGCTTGGCTCAAAGGTCTTCGCTGACCTCACAGGCGCCCGCGCAACGGCCTGAAAAAGGCCCGGATTTCCTCGGCCAGTTCGTGTGGTGCTTCCATCGCCGCAAAGTGGCCGCCACGCGGCATCTCGGTCCAGCGCTGGACAGTGAACACACGTTCGACCCAGGAGCGGGGCGGCATAGGCAACTCGTGCGGAAACTGCGCCACGCCCAGCGGCGGCAAGATGCGCTGCCCGGCGGAAAATTGCACCGGA
>JANLPN010000445.1:0-23392 GCA_031367285.1 Betaproteobacteria bacterium
TCCACCAGGTCGCCTGGGGCCATAGATATTGCGCGCCAAGGCCCGAGTTGGCCGCCTGCGACAAGCCGATAAAGGCGACAAAAAACACATAGATCAGGTAGGCATGGTCGCGTACCGACAAAAAGAGCAGGAGGTTATAGACCAACAGGCCGACCAGCAGTCCGAAATAGAGACTGAAGATGGAGTAGCTGCGCTGATCGTGTTGCCACAGCGCCGCCGGTTGCCACAGTGTGACCGGTGCCGACACCGTGCCTTGAGACGCCACGCGCAGGAACAAGGTCGAGCTGGTGCCCGGCGAAATATCCACAGGCTTAACCTGGTTGCGGTGCGGGATCACCCGGTCGGTAAAGGGCAGGCTGTCGCCACCCGCCTGGTGGTCGTATCCACCGCGAACGTTGGACAGGTACACATCTACTTGGTCCAGGGGCGGGTTGTCTACTTCCAATAACCAGTGGGCGGGCGTGCCCGGGCCGCTTTGCAATTCCACACGCAACCAGACAGCGGAATTGGTAGAGCCGAAATTGGTGGAGGCAGCGCCCTGCCCGACCGGCTTGAACCTTGCCAGGGTGTCTGTTTGCAGTATGTCGTTCAGCGTAAGCGCCGCGCTTGGATCGTCAAGCATTGTGAAAGAGCGCGACAGCACATAGCTGCTCTGGCTGCCGATCATGATCGCGCCGTTTTGGGCGTGCGCGCACACCGCGCCCAATTGCAGTAGCACCATCAGCCACTGCCACACCCATGCCCGTCCACGCAAACAAATGGCGCGGTTGACAAGGTGCATGGCGGAACTGTGGAGCGTGGTTTGGATCATTATCCATAACGCTTGCGCACTTCAACCGCTGGCGTCAACCGATTGTGGTGTAACGCGTTTCACAACAAGGCACCCAGAGTGGCAAGGCCACACGGGATTGGTTATGATGAATTGCACTTTGCAGGGAACGCGTCTTTCAACACGGTGAAGCGTCCCCGCTTCAAGGAGAAACGTCATGTCGATCTTTGCTCGCTACCAAGGCCGGTTCGAGGCGGCGCAAGAAGAGGAAATGTCCATCCAGGACTATCTCAACTTGTGCAGGACGAATCCCACCGCGTACGCCAGCGTGGCTGAACGTATGCTCACCGCCATCGGTGAGCCTGAACTGGTGGACACACGCACCGACCAGCGCCTGTCGCGCATCTTCGCCAACAAGATGCTGCGCCGGTACCCGACCTTCCGCGATTTGTACGGCATGGAAGAGGCGATAGAACACATCGTTTCTTACTTTCGCCATGCCGCACAGGGGCTCGAAGAAAAGAAACAAATCCTCTACCTGCTCGGGCCGGTCGGTGGCGGCAAGTCGTCCCTTGCCGAGAAGCTCAAGTACCTGATGGAGAAGATACCGGTCTATGCCATCAAGGGTTCGCCGGTGCACGAGTCGCCGCTGGGCCTTTTCAACCCGACCGAAGACGCCCAGTTGCTGGAAGACGACTACGGCATCCCGCGCCGTTACCTGGGCACCATCATGAGCCCCTGGGCGGTCAAGCGGCTGCGGGAATACGGAGGAGACATCACCCGCTTTCGCGTGGTGAAACTGATGCCTTCGGTGTTGTCGCAAATAGCGGTTTCCAAGACCGAACCCGGCGACGAAAACAACCAGGACATCTCATCGCTGGTCGGCAAGATCGATATCCGCAAGCTCGAGACCTTTTCGCAGGATGACCCGGACGCCTACTCGTATTCCGGTGGCCTGTGCCTGGCCAATCGCGGGGTGCTTGAATTTGTGGAGATGTTCAAGGCTCCCATCAAGGTGCTGCATCCGCTGCTCACGGCCACCCAGGAAGGCAACTACAAAGGCACGGAAGGTTTTGGCGCGATTCCGTTTGACGGGCTGGTGCTGGCGCACTCGAATGAAGCCGAATGGCTCACGTTCCGCAACAACCGCAACAACGAAGCTTTCCTGGACCGCATCTACATTGTCAAGGTGCCCTACTCCCTGCGCGTGTCGGACGAAATCCACATCTACGAAAAACTGGTCTCCAGCTCTTCGCTTGCCAAGGAGCCTTGTGCCCCCGACACCTTGCGCATGCTGGCGCAGTTTTCGGTGCTCTCGCGCCTCAAGGAACCCGAGAACTCGAGCATTCTTTCCAAGATGCGTGTGTATGACGGCGAAAACCTCAAGGATACCGACCCCAAGGCCAAGAGTTACCAGGAGTACCGCGACTTCGCCGGCGTGGACGAAGGCATGACCGGCCTGTCCACACGGTTCGCGTTCAAGATTCTCTCCCGCGTATTCAACTTCGACCACCGTGAGGTAGCGGCCAACCCGGTGCACCTGATGTACGTGCTGGAGCAGCAGATCGAGCAGGAGCAGTTCCCGCCCGAAGTTGAAGAAAAATACCTGCGCTACATCAAGGAGTACCTCTCCCCGCGCTACGCCGAATTCATCGGCAAGGAGATACAGACCGCCTACCTGGAAAGTTACTCCGAATACGGCCAGAACATTTTCGACCGTTACGTGACCTACGCCGACTTCTGGATCCAGGACCAGGAATACCGCGATGTGAATACCGGCGAGATGCTAGACCGCAGCGCGCTTAACGACGAACTGGAAAAGATGGAGAAGCCGGCCGGCATCTCCAATCCCAAGGACTTTCGCAACGAAGTCGTCAACTTTGTGTTGCGGGCACGTGCCAAGACCGACGGGCACAACCCAAGCTGGACCTCGTACGAAAAGCTGCGCGCGGTGATCGAGAAAAAAATGTTCTCCAACACGGAAGAGCTGCTGCCCGTGATCTCCTTCAACGCCAAGGCCAGCGGGGAGGAGCAGAAGAAACACCAGGACTTCGTGAACCGCATGATTACCAAGGGCTACACGGAGAAGCAGGTGCGCCTGTTGTGTGAATGGTATTTGCGGGTGCGCAAGTCATCCTGACCAGCGTGGTGAACGCGACCAAAGGCAGCCAGTGACGGTGCGCATCGTAGACCGCCGGTTCGACAGCAAACACAAGAGTTCGGTCAACCGTGGCCGTTTCATAAAACGCTTCAAGGGGCAAATCCGCAAGGCGGTAGCCGATGCCATTGGCCAGCGTGGCGTGCGCGATCTGGACAATGGCGAAAAAGTAGGTATCCCGGGCAAGGACATCGAGGAGCCGCAGTTCGGCCATGGCAAGGGTGGGAGCTGGGAGACCATCAATCCTGGCAACGACCGCTTCAGCCGGGGCGACCAGGTGGACCGGCCCGAGGGGGGCGCCAGCGGCAGCGGGTCAGGACAGGCCGGCAAGGACGGTGAGAGCCTGGACGACTTTGTCTTCACCCTCACGCGCGACGAGTTTCTTGACATATTTTTTGACGAACTGGCCCTGCCCAATCTGGTCAAGCGCCAACTGGCCCGCATTGACCAGTACCGCCGGGTACGTGCCGGATACACCCAGAGCGGTGTGCCGACCAATATCAATCTGGGCCGTACCATGCGGGGCGCGGCCGGGCGCCGCATTGCGGTCGGTGCGCCGTATGCAGCCAAGTTGCGTGCGCTGGAGGCTGAACTTAAAGCCTTGCTGGACAAGGCCGCAACTGACCTTGCGTTGACTGAGGAGGAAGACCCCGAAATTACCCGTGTGCGACGCGAAATCACCAAACTGCGCGCCCGTATGGACGCGGTGCCTTTTGTCGATACGTTCGATTTGCGCTACAACAACCGCATCCGTCTGCCGCAACCGACTACGCAGGCCGTCATGTTCTGCCTGCTGGATGTGTCAGGGTCCATGGACGAAGGCCGCAAGAACGTCGCCAAGCGTTTTTTCATGCTGCTATACCTGTTCCTGACGCGCAACTACGAACGCACCGAAGTGGTATTTATCCGCCACCATACGGTCGCCTTTGAAGTGGATGAAGACGAGTTTTTTACCTCCCGCGAATCTGGCGGCACGGTGGTCTCCAGCGCGTTGGAGCTGATGCGCAAGATCATCGTCGACCGCTACCCCAGCGGCTTGTGGAACATCTATGGTGCCCAGGCGTCCGACGGCGACAACTGGAACGACGATTCGCCGCGCTGCCGCGAGCTCGTGCAGGCCTCGTTGTTGCCACTGACCCAGTATTTCGCCTACATAGAAATTACCGACGGACCTCCGCAAAATCTGTGGCGCGAATACGAAAAGCTCCAGGTGGCGCACCCCGGGCATTTCGCCATGCAGCGCATTGCCAATGTCACCGACATTTACCCGGTATTTCGCGAGCTGTTCAAGAAGCGGGCGGGGGCCACATGAACGATGACCCGAGGGCGCGGGAAAGCGGCTCGGTGACCGGCCAGGGTTTGCCGGCGGGCTCCGAATGGACCTTCGAGGCCATCGAACGTTACGACGAGGCGATTGGCAAGATTGCCGAAAGCTACCAGCTCGACTGTTATCCGCACCTGCTCGAGGTCATCAGTGCCGAGCAGATGATGGACGCCTATGCGTCGATCGGCATGCCGGTGTATTACAACCACTGGTCCTTCGGCAAACACTTCCTGGCCACCGAGAACCGCTACAAGCGCGGACAGATGGGTCTGGCCTACGAGATCGTCATCAACTCGAATCCGTGTATTGCCTACCTGATGGACGAAAACACGCTGCCAATGCAGGCGCTGGTAATCGCCCACGCGGCCTACGGCCACAACTCGTTCTTCAAGGGCAACCACCTGTTCAAGCAGTGGACTAGTGCCGACGCCATCGTCGACTACCTGGTGTTTGCGCGCAACTACATCGCCCAATGCGAGGAACGCCATGGCGTCGAAGCGGTGGAACGCATGCTGGACGCCTGCCACGCGCTGCAGAGTGTGGGGGTGGACCGCTACAAACGTTCGTCCGCGCTGTCGCTGTCCAAGGAAACGCTGCGCCAGCAGGCACGCGCGGACTACCAGCAAACGCAGGTCAACGATCTCTGGCGCACGCTACCGCCGCAGTTGGAGCGTGAACAACGCGTGGAAGAAAAGCGCTTCCCCATCGAACCGGAAGAAAACCTGCTGTACTTTGTGGAAAAACACGCCCCGCTGCTGGAGCCTTGGCAACGCGAGGTGGTACGTATCGTGCGCAAGATCGGGCAATATTTTTATCCGCAGCGCCAGACCCAGGTCATGAACGAAGGCTGGGCCACGTTCTGGCACTACACACTGCTCAATACGCTGTACGACCAGGGTGGCGTGTCGGACGGCTTCATGCTGGAGTTTTTGCAGTCGCACACCAACGTGGTTTACCAGCCGCCCTACAACAGCAAGTACTACTCCGGCATCAACCCCTACGCGCTGGGTTTTGCGATGTGGCGCGACATCAAGCGTATCTGCGAGGAGCCCACGGCGGAAGACCGCGAATGGTTCCCGCAGATAGCCGGATCCAAATGGCGTGAAACCTTCGACTTTGCGATGCAGAACTTCAAGGACGAGAGTTTCATCGCGCAGTACCTGTCGCCGCGCCTGATGCGCGAGTTCCGGTTTTTTTCAGTGCTTGACGACGACACCCGCGGCAAATTGCAGATCGGGGCCATCCACGACGAAGGCGGCTACCGCGCACTGCGTCGGCAACTGTCCGAGCAATACGACCTTGGCCGGCGCGAGCCCAACATCCAGGTCTGGAACGTGGACCTGCGCGGTGACCGCTCCCTGACCCTGCGCCACTACGCACACCAGCGCCGGCCGCTGGACGGCGCCAGTGCCACGGTGCTGGAGCATATGGCCTACCTGTGGGGTTTTGCCGTGCGGCTGGAACGGCAAAACGCCAATGGCACGGTGGAGCTGGTGCAGGAAAGAAGGCACGAAAAACGCGCCGGCTCGGCGCGCCAGGCGCCGTAAACGCAGCATACCTTGGACACGGATACTTGGGCGGGGTTCCGGTGTGCGTCGGCGGATGTTGACTATGCCGTGACCGAACCCTTCCCACGGCTTTGCCGCGCGCGCAGCACCAGACACCCCACGATGCTTACGTTGAGCAGGTTCCAGGCCAGGCCGTTGATGAAGGCCGCATGGTAGGAACCGGTCCAGTCGAAGATGGCGCCGGACAACCAGCCACCCAGGGCCATGCCCAGCATGGTGGCCAACAGCACCGTGCCCACGCGCGCGCCGGCTTCCCGTGGCGCAAAATACTCGCGCACGATCAGCGCATAACTCGGAACAATGCCACCCTGGAACAGGCCGAACATGGCCGACACCACATACAGCGGTACCAGCCCGTCGAAAGGCAGAAACAGCAACAGCGCAATACCTTGCAGCACCGAACCCAGCAGCAAGGTATGCAAGCCGCCGATATGGTCCGAGATCCACCCCGACACGAGCCGGCTGACGATGCCAAAACCCATCATCAGCGACAGCATCTCGGCACCGCGCGCGGCGCCAAAGCCGAGGTCGGTGCAGTAGGCTACGATGTGCACTTGCGGCATGGCCATGGCCACGCAGCAGCCCACCCCGGCCACGCACAACAAAACCTGCAGAAGATTGGGCGGCAGGCCCAGCGGCATGGCCGGGTCGGACCGGCCAACAAAACGGGCTGCCTGCGTGGCCATGGCGGCCCCGCCCGCATGGTTCACCGGCGCCGGAGCGGGACGCCGCAGGAACAGCGCCAGCGGCAGCATGGTCAGCATGCAGAAAATACCCACTCCCACATACGCCTGGCGCCACCCGTTGGCTGCGATCAGGTGTTGCAGCAGCGGGGGCCACACTACACCCGCCAAGTAGTTGCCACTCATGCAAATCGCCACCGCAATACCGCGCCGGCGGGTAAACCACTGTGAGGTATCTGCTGCCAGTGGCGCAAACGTGGCCGACACGCCCAGCAGGCCAATCAACACCCCATGCACGAGGCTAAATTGCCACATGCCGCCGGCCGACCCGGCGGCGACCATTCCCAGGCCCAGCCCCAGAGAGCCCAACAGCAACGGAACCATGACACCAAAGCGGTCGGCAAGGCGCCCCATCAATACGCCGCCAAATCCAAAACCGACCAGCATCAAGGTGTAGGGGAACGAGGCATCGGCCCGTGCAACGCCAAATTCACGCTGCACAGCCGGCAATACCACCGGCGCCACGTACATGCCGGCACCGCTGATGGTCATCAATGCCAGCGACACCATCAACCGTGTCCATGCATAGGCTGATTCAACGCCGTAGCGTTCTATAGCTGGAGTCTCCATACCTTGTATTGGAACCGAAGTTTGCGCGCCCGGCCCGCGCTGCGACGTCAGGCGGAAAGCATCTGTGCCAGGTCGTGCAAGCCCTGGACCGTCTGCATGCAGGCATTGGCGGCCTCGGTACCCTTGACCACAAAATGCGCGGCAAAAAACTGCTGGTGTTCGTCGTTCGCGTGGAAATGGTGGGGCGTGAGCACTACTGACAGCACCGGCAGCCCGGTTTCAAGCTGCACCGCCATCAGTGCACCAACCACCGTATCGGCCACGAACTCGTGCCGGTAGATACCGCCGTCGATGACAAAGGCACATCCGATGATTGCGGCATACCGGTGCGACTGTGCCAGCTTTTTTGCCAGCAGCGGGATTTCGAATGCGCCTGCCACTTCCACCACGTCGATCCGATCGCGGGCCACGCCGAGCTGCTGCATGCGGGCCAGAAACGCGTCTCGCGCGTGGTGCACGATGTCCGCGTGCCAGCAAGCGTGCACAAAAGCGAAGCGGTGCGCACCAGGAGTTGCTTCCTGGCCAGGCTGGCCGGCGGTCCTGGCGTATTGGGTGTCTGTCTGAACCATGGGTTTCCTTGGACGGAATATTTCTATGGAATCAGGGCGCGCGGTCGCACGCCTGCAAGGCCAACACGCCCGGCAGCAAGTACAACCGCGGTCTCTTTCATCCGGACTCAAGAAGCTGCCCCCAAAGGGCAGACACCATTACCGTCGGCTTCGGAATCACACCGAATCTGCTGACCCCGGCTTCGCTGTCGGACGCCGGGCGCTCGCGGGCTGTTGCGGGTTGCCCCGCAAATCACCGCCGGTGGGGAGTTTCACCCCGCCCTGAGAACGCTCGCCGGCACAATTTGCCGGCACCTCAATTTTAGAGCGGTCAGCGTGCCTGATCAGCCACGTGCGAGACAGGCGACAGCTTTATCCATCGCACCGCGGCCATAAGGTATTCCTTGCACCGTCATCGCGGCCTCCACACCGGCCAGGCAACCCAGCAGCATGGCCGCATTCATGTCACCCAGATGTCCGATGCGAAATACGCGGCCGCTCAGGGGACCCAGGCCCCCGGCGATCGCCACCTGGAAACGCTCCCGCGCCACCGTGCGCAAAGCGTCCGGGTCAATGCCGGACCCGACCAGCACCGTTGTGACCGAGGTCGAGCGCGTCTGCGCCAGCGTACCAAAAAACCGCAAGGCGCCGGCTTCGCTCCAGCGCTGCACCGCGGCGTGCACCACCCTTGCCACCAAGGCATGGCGCGCCAGCACCTGCTCCACGCCCTCCTGGAAAATCAGGCCCAACGCGGCCTCCATGCCGGCTAAAAGCGTCTGTGGCGGCGTGCCACAAAACTTGCGGTACGAGAACTCACTGCTGCGCAAACGCCAGTCCCAGTAAAAGCGCGGCGCCGGGTTGCTGCCGCACACCGCCATGGCACGGGCATCGGCCGCGGCAAAACCCAGTCCGGGCGGACACATCAAACCCTTTTGTGATGCCCCCAGCACCACGTTGGCGCCCAGCGCATCCATGGCAAAGGGTGCCGCGCCGAGTGAAGCCACCACATCGACCACCAACAGGGCCGGGTGGCGGGCCGCATCCAGCGCCGCGCGCAGGGCCTGCATATCACTCGTGATACTGCTGGCGGTGTCGGTGTGTACGGCGAAAACGGCGACGATCTCGTGCGCCGTGTCGGCGCGCAACAACTGCTCCACCACCTGGGCATCAATCGGCAATCCTTCGACCCACGGCGTGCGGACCACCTGGCCACCCATGGCTTCGGTCTGCACCGCCCAGGAATCCGAGAAGTGACCCGTGCCCGGCACCAGCACCTTCTGCCCCGGCGCCACCAGGTTGGCGACCACCGCCTCCCATGCGCCGTGCCCATTGGCGCCGTAGATAAACACTTCGGCCGCCTGCGTTTGCAGCAGGCGCTTGAGCCCGGCCTCCACTGCCGCAATCGTCTGGTCAACCCGCGGGTCGGCCATGTCCATGGGCTGGCGGCTCATGGCATGCACTACAGCGTCAGGCACATGGGTG
The DNA here is from genome assembly GCA_031367285.1 of Betaproteobacteria bacterium. Classification (GTDB taxonomy): domain Bacteria; phylum Pseudomonadota; class Gammaproteobacteria; order Burkholderiales; family Burkholderiaceae_C; genus CAISIP01. Next base: position 9,163 of record JANLPN010000445.1, read on the forward strand.
GGGCCGGGAGAATGGAGAAACTGGTTTCCGGGGATGCGCTTGGGTTCGGTCATGGGATGTTGTAACTTGTTCTTGGCTTGAGCGGCAACGATCTTAATCGACGCCCCGACCGCGAAGCGCAAACCACGGTGCGAGAATCCTCGCAAGCACTACCTCCACTTTCAACGCCATGGGCCAGCCTGAAACATTCGACGTTGCCGTCATAGGCGCGGGCATCGCCGGCGCATCTATTGCGTGGCGGCTGGCCGCGCATCGCAGCGTGGTTCTGCTGGAGCGCGAGTCCCAGCCCGGTTACCACTCCACCGGACGGTCCGCCGCGATGTTCATGGAGAGTTACGGACCACCCGCGGTGCGCGCCCTGACGCGCGCCAGCCGCGCGTTCTACACGCAGCCACCAGACGGTTTCGCCGCGCACCCGATTTTGTCGGCACGCGGAGCGATGTACCTCGCCAGTCCGGGGCAAACGGAGTTGCTGGTGCTGCTACATGCTGAACTGGCCGCCACCTGCCCCACGCTGGAACAACTGGACCGCGGCCAGACGCTGGACCTGGTGGCCTGCCTGCGGCCCGAACTCGTGCTGGGCTCGTTGCTGGACCACGGCGCCATGGATATCGACGTGCATACCCTGCACCAGGGTTTTCTGCGCGGCCTGCGCCAGCAGGGAGGCATGGCACGCACGCTGGCCGAGGTGCGGGCCGCCACGCGTCGCGGCCCTGCATGGGAACTGCAACTGGCGACCGGCGCACCGGTAGTGGCCCGGGTTGTCGTCAATGCCGCCGGCGCCTGGGCCGATCAGGTGGGCGCCCTGTTTGGCGCACGCGCCATTGGTCTGGTGCCACACAGGCGCAGCGCCTTCACGTTCAAACCGCCGCAAGGCATACAGACAGCACATTGGCCGGTGGTGTCCAGCCTTGACGAGACGTATTACTTCAAACCCGATGCCGGCGTGTTGTTGGGCTCTCCCGCCAATGCCGACCCGACGGTGCCACACGACGTGGTGCCCGAAGAGCTGGATATCGCCACCGGCATACACCACATCGAAGCCGCCACCACCTTGAGCATCTCGCGCCCATTGCGCACCTGGGCCGGCCTGCGCTCCTTTGTGGCCGACGGCGAGCTGGTCATAGGCTGGGACGACCAGTGCGAGGACTTCCTGTGGCTGGCCGGCCAGGGTGGCTACGGCATCCAGAGCGCACCGGGCGCGTCGGAGCTGGCGGCTTCACTGGTGCTGGGACGCCCCTTGCCCGATGAACTGGCACGGTATGGGGTGGGCCCGGACGCGCTTTCGCCATGGCGCCTGCGTTGAGCGCCGACGCTGACTCAGGACAGAGCGTTCGCAAACGCATTGATGGCGTCGATATCCGGCTGCAATACCGTGTGCGGGATGTGTTCGCGGACCAGCATGGCGCGGATCGCCCGGTCGATCTGGCGGGCCTCTTCTTCCTGCTGGAAACGCCCGGTGTGCACGTACTTCTTGTCGCTCCGCTCGACCACGATATTCACGTTGTTGTGCTGCTTGTACCACTCCAGAATCTGCAGCCGCGTTTTCGGGATGTCGCAGATGTTTTCGTCGTAGCTCTCGTTGTAATACAGCAGTTGCGGCAATGAGCATTCGGTCACCAGGTACTGCAGTTGCCCGTCCAGCAACTCCAGCATGCGGAATTGCTGCTGGGCAATGAAATACTGGTTCTTCAGCGCTTCGAAGTCCTTTTGCCAGACCAGCGATTTTGCAAAGTCGGGGATCTGCTCCACGGTCTTGTGGCGCAGGTTGAGGTTGAGGATGATGGCCGCCGAAAACAGCGACTTGTCGCACCCCGGCCCGCCTATGATGTTGATCACCTTGGTGGGATACATACGCATCTTGCTTTCAGGCAGATGGTGGGCCGTGGTGACGTATTGCAGGCTCATGGTATGTCTCCAAATGGTTTTGCGTACTGCCCGCAGCTTACGCGTTCCGTGCGATTTGCGCGAAACCGCTTGTGTGTGAAAGTTTTTCCGCTGTTGTCCGACTGACAGAAAACAATCACCGGTGACTTACGCATGAATGTCTCCCCCTCCGTTTTGCCGCAACCCCGGCCGCGCTGGCTGGCGGCACCGGCCTACCGTATGCGCTTGGCCAGTACGGCCGCCGATCTGCGCGCGGCACAACAACTGCGCTTTCTGGTGTTCAACATCGAGTTGAACGAAGGCTTGCCACAGTCGTTTGCCACTTGCCTGGACATAGACCGCTTCGACGCCGTTTGCGACCACCTGCTGGTGGAAGACGGCCGCAGCGGAGAAATCGTGGGCACCTACCGGCTGCAGACGGGTGAACACGCGGCCTTGCATTTTGGTTACTACAGCGAGCGGGAGTTTGATTTTTCGCCGTATGAGCGTTTGCGCCCCCGGATGCTCGAACTGGGCCGTGCCTGTATCCATGCCGACCACCGCTCGTTCTCGGTGCTCAGCCTGCTCTGGAAAGGCATATCAGCCTATGCACAAGCATGCGGCGCACGTTATCTGGTCGGCTGCAGTTCGCTTACCTCACAAGATACCGCCGTGGGTGCGGCAGCCTACCAGCGGCTCGTGCCCCATCTGGCTGCGTCGCACCTGCGCACCGAACCCACAGCGGCATTTGCGTGCCCGCTCGGGGTCATCGCCCCCAAAGCGCCCAAGACACCCAAGCTGCTTGCCGCCTATCTGAGCCTGGGCGCACGGATTTGCGGCGCACCGGCGATTGACCGCGAGTTCGGCACCATCGACTTCCTGACGCTGGTGGATCTGGAAGCACCCGGACAGGCGCGTCGCCTGGCCCGGTTCGGGTTTTGAGTCTGTTCGCAACGGGGGAAGCAGTGCGAGCAGGCATTAATCAGTGGCAGGGTAAAGCGGCGTCAGCTCTTTTTCGCGCCGGTGCCAGCGCCGGAACTCGGCCAGCGACAGCGGCTTGAAACCGCGGTCGCGGTTGGCGCGCCCAATCTGGAACAACAGCCGGTACTGCAACATCAGATCCGACCAGGCCTGCAACAGGGTGGTGCGCCGATCCCAGATATGCGTGCTTTCGGCGCCCGCGCCATTGGCTTCGACAATCGTGAATTGGCCACCGGCCTGGACCTGCGCAAAGTCCTCAAAACGGATATCGAACCGGCCAAAATAAAACTCGGGCAGGCTGCGTGCAATTGCGTCAAAACGCGCCTCCATGGCCGGTGTCACAAACGCATTGCCATTGCGGAAAATCGCGCCACGGCTGTGGCTTCCGGCAAAGGCCAGCCGGATGGCCTCGCCGGCCACGGGCACCTGGTCAAGCCGGGCTACGTGCCGGCGCAGGTACAGGTGTGGCAGCGCGCCCGCACGCGGGTCGTCCAGGATCAGTTGCCGCAGGGTGCGTTTGCCGTCACCGTACACATGCGGAAAATACTTCAGCGTGATCGAGATAATGCGTCCGTGCGGCTGGCCCGGATGGCGGCAATAGAAGACTCCGGCTTCGCCTTCGAATGGCACGTAACGCTGCAGCAGCAACCGTGCCCCGCGCGGGAAACCGGCCAGGTAAGCGCGCAGCTTGTCCACGCTGTTCACCAGTTGTACACCGGCCCCCCGGCATCCGAGGTCGGGTTTTGCCACCACCGGCAGAGCAATACCCGCCGCGTCCAGTTTTGCCAACGCGGCTTGCAACTCGTGTTCAATGTCTGGCTCCGGCACACCGGCAAGCACAGCCGGGCGCTCCACCGCCACAAAAGGCGCCACCCATTCCGGCGCATGGCGCACCGCCAGGTTCAGTATCTCGGCCTTGGATTCGCCTACAAAACCGCCACCCGGAAATGAGGGGTTGGCCACCGTAGGCAACAAGACGCCCCGGTAACGCAGCATCAGCCATACCGCGTACAAGACCACCGGGGGGTAAAACGCCCACATCGGCCAGAATTCGAAAAAACTCAAAGGTGCGCCCGACTCGTCCAGCGGCGGCATTCCCTGGTGGGGCCGCTGGGTGGACCTGGCAACGGCAGCCCGCACAGCGGGAATAGCGGGGCTCACAAATTAACCTCCGCGCGGCGCGCTGCGGTGTTATGCGCCCTGGGAACGGCCCTCCAGCTCATACCAAACCCCGCGCGCCCATGCCACGGGCGCGGCGCAACAGGGCCAGACCAAGCGCCAATGCAATTATGGGCACGGCCACCGCCAGCGGTGCCGGGATACCCCATACACGGGCCAGCACAGCCCCAAAAACCACGCTCAGCCACAACAGGCCGCCAGTCCACAAGGCCACTGCCAACACAACCCAGGAAAAAAAAGGCCAGAACGGCAGACTGAAGAATCCGCAGGCGGTGTAGCTTACAAAACGCAGGCCCGGCACCACACGTGCCAGCAACACGGAACTGCCCAAACGACCCTGCAGTTGGTCACGCACCCATGCGCTGCTGCGACCTTCGATCAGACGACGGTGCAAAAAGGCCACGTGCTTGGCAGCCAGCCCCAGGCCGTACAAACCCAGGTCTCCCAACGCTATGCCGCCGCCCACCGCGGCAAACGCCAGTTCCCACGACAGGCTGCCCTGGACCGCAAGAGCCGCTGCTGCGGCAATCGCCAGGTCCTCCAGCACAAAGGTCGAAAGGACCAATGCCCCGCAGACCAGCCAGGGTTGTGCCATGCCATTCAGGGCCGCGTCAAACAGGCCCAACCAGGTTTGCCAGGTGGTCGACATGCCGGCCACTGTTCAGGCCAGTACCGAACGGGAAGTTACCCGGCGCAGCAACGGCAGGATGTCCACGCGGCGCAGAAAAAGAATCAGCGCGGCAGCGACCCACACGCCACACGCCAGCGCAAACAGCTCGCCACCGTCGCGCGTGCCATCGGTATTGAGCACCTGCACACCCAGCGGGGTAAACAGGTGGAAGAACAAGGCGCCGCTGATAACACCCAGCGACACCAGGGCGCCGGCCGCATGTACCAGGGGCATGCCCAGCACCAGACCACCCAGCAACAACAGCGAGGCCACGAGTTCGGTGCTTCCCACCACGTACTGGCTGAAGATGCCGGCGGGCGCAAACAGGCCCGGAAAACCCAGTGATGCACCCCATGCATTGAGCGTGCCGAATATGTACTGGGTCTCCGGTGAATTGCTGAACTTGAAAAACAGCGACTGGACGAAAACAAAGGCGATGTACAACGTGAGCAGCAGCAGGATGCCGCGACGGGTACGTGAAGAAATAGTCATGGTGGCCCTCACTTGCCCAGCACGGTGGGCCAGTTCTGGTTGGCCTTGCGGATATTGCCGGCGATGTCGAGCTCCCACTTCTTCTGCACACTGGCGCTGTAGTTCAGATACAGCTTGCCATCCACCACCTTCCAGAGTTCAGGGTCGGCGGACGCCGTGGAACCTTCCGCTACCGCCCAGGCGCAATAACCCCCATATTGGGGCGCGTACTTCTCCGGCGCGGCAATGAATTTGTCGCGGTTCTCGGCCGATGAAAATCGCCAATCGACGCCCGCATGGCTGGTGACAAACTTGCTGTCGCCCTTGACCGGCTTTTGCTCGGTGAAGTAGGCCACCGGGTCGTAGCCGCCGACGGCGACGTTGCTGAACGTGCCGGTATACACGGGTTTGTCGGCCGCCTGGGCGTTGCCCGCCATCAGCCCGAAAGCAGACAACAGGAAAATCAAGGAAACCAGGACGCTGCGAAACATGGGTCTTGCCTCCTGACGAGCCGCCTCCAGGGAGGCATGCGCCCCCTCGGTGAGCAGCGAACGAATGTGAGCTTGGGGGTTCATGGTTCTCCTTCGATCAAAGAATTGAAAGTCGAAGATCAGTCGCGCCTGCGGACCGTTTCTTACGGGGCCGTCACAACCCCGGACAAAGGCGCCTACAAGTCCGCCGCCGCCGGATAACCTTCAATGCCCTTGGCCGCGCGCGCGGCACGCACCACGGCCAGCGCCATGGCTTCCGCGGCCATGGTCCCCAGCAGGGTCGGATTGCCGGTCTTGCCGGACTTGCCCGTGCCAAGCGCAAAAATCGTGTCGCCGTCAAACATGGTGTGGATAGGGTTGATGGAACGGGCCAGGCCGTCATGGGCCATCTGCGCTATTTTCTGGGCCTGCGACTTGGTAAGCACGGCGTCGGTGGCGATCACGCCAATCGTGGTTGCAGTGCCTGCCAACATGCCGCCCGGCAGGTTGCCGCCCAACATCGCCTCACGCGTGTTCAGCAGCTTCTTGCCGTCCTCGGTGCGCGCCCCGGCTATCGGCTTGCCAGTCTGGGGGTCCACGATGTCTCCAACCGCATTGACGGCCACAATCGCACCTACCGTCAGGCCGGCCAGTTTGATCGACGCCGTGCCTATGCCCGACTTCATGGCGCGTTTGCCGCCATACAGTTTGCCCACCGTGGCGCCGGCGCCGGCGCCAACATTGCCTTCGGCGGGCCGCGCCGTGGAGGCCGCCTCGCAGGCCTTGTAGCCGGCATCGGCGTCGGGCCGGATTTTCGCGTCGCCCACACCCAGGTCAAACAGGATGGCGGCCGGCACGATAGGCACAAAGGCAACACCTACGTTATAGCCGATCTTGCGTTCTTCGAGGTAACGCATCACCCCCGTCGCGGCGTCCAGTCCGAACGCGCTGCCGCCGGCCAGCAGCACCGCGTTGACCTTGTCCACCAGGTTGATCGGGTTGAGCAAATCGGTCTCTCGCGTGCCCGGCGCCGAGCCGCGTACATCGACGCCTCCCACGGCCCCCTCCTCCGTAATGATCACGGTGCAGCCAGTCGGCCGGCGCGTATCGGTAAAGTGCCCCACCTTGACGCCCGGCACCTCGGTGATGGATCCGGGTTCGCGTAGCTGCACACCGGCCGCGGTCTGCGCCTCCAGCCGCAATGCCGAAAGGCCCGCCGCCACAACACCGGCATTGCCCAAAAATTTTCTTCTATACATCAACATACTCCGTGGTCAAAACTAGGGCTGATGCCACAAAGGCCTCACAGCAAAATATCAGGCACGATGGGCGGCGCGGATTTTGGCGCCGCCGGCGCGTCGGCGGTGTGCGAGGCGGGAGCGGCCAGGTCGGCATCACGCACCGCATACAGCAGCGCCAGATCCTCCTGCAACTCGTCGCGCGGCGGCACCGGCTTGGCGGGCACAAGCGGTGCAACCGGCGCTGCCGGGGTGACCCGGCTGGCCCAGCTGGCGGCTTCCGGCATGTCCAGATACGGGCAGGCGTCGCCCACCTCGTATTGCCAGGTGATGCTAAGCAACCATTCCCGCACATTGGGCTCGAATTGCGCGATCTCGGCCATCAACCGACGCTGGAACGCAACCGCGTATTTCAGCAGGCGGTCGTCCCAGTGTTTGACGATCAGCCGCAGATGTATGAAAGGCTGGCCACCGCGGCTCAACTCCAGCAGGATATGAGACTCCACCCAGGACTCGGGTATGCCCGTGGCGCGCAGGGTGTCGCGGGTCAACACCCGAACCAGCTCGCGGCGTTTGCTGGCCTGGGCATTAACATCAATCGCCACGTTTTCAGGTAGCCCATCGATTTGTGACGGCGTGGCAAGGTCCGGTTTATTACCACCACCGAACAAGCGCTTAATCAGATCCATGGTGTCCATCCTCGCTTCAATTGGCAAGCCCTCATGGCCTGCCCTATGGCACGATTGTGGCCTGTGTTTGCCCCATTCCGACGGCTGGTGCAAGCATTGCACGCCGGCGCACCTGCACCGTGGCCGACATGCCCAGGTAGGCATTTGGCTTGCCAAACCAGCTACCCGACACCGGCGCGGCGAAAGCCGGGTCACGCACCACACCGACCTGTATCAGCTGGCTGCCACCCACCAGGTTATTGGTGGGGTCGTAGGTGACCCAGCCTGCACCCGGCAGGTAGGCCTGCAGCCAGGCGTGTGTCACGCCGGAGCCGGTCATGGCCTCACCGCCAAAATCCAGCGCCGCGTCGTACAGATAGCCGGATACAAAACGTGACGCAACTCCGAGGCGACGCACTGCCTCCATCATCAGCAAAGCGTAGTCCCGGCAGCTGCCGCTGGCGCGCTCCAAAGTCTCCAGCGGAGACTGCGTGCCTTCCTCGTCGCGTGGCAGGTAGCGCAGGGTCTGTCCGATATGGCTGTTCATGCGTGCCAGCAGGTCGCGGGTGCCGGTGCGCGCACCGCTCGCCAGAAACTGGTGCGCCCAGGCAATCAGCTTGCCCTGGGGGTCGTCATGGTGGGGACGCAGGTAGTGCTCCAGGTCCAGCCGCTCTTCAAGCGAATAGGCAAACGGCAGAAACTCGGCGGCTTTGGCCAATGGCGGCGCGATTTCGCCGCTTTGCGCATGTTCGATCGTGAACGAGCACACGATTTTCAGCTCGGTCGAGCTCTCCAGCGGTTGTACCAGCGCAATCGAGTTTGAATGCGGATCCTGGATCATGCGCACGATGGCGGTGGGGCTTACCTCCAGCTCGGTCGCAAGCACGCGCTGGTCGTGGCTGTCGCGCGGGCGGAACATCACCCGGTGCTCACCAAAACTTACCGGGTCACGGTAGCGGTAAATGGTGGTGTGGACGATATCGTGCTGGATCGCCATCTGGCGCATTTCCCCCGGGCTTGTGTCTCACGCTCTCACGCGGGTGACAGGATATGAATCGCACGGCTGGCAAGCAGCTCTTTGGTCCGTGCCGCGTAGGCCGCCATGTGCGGTGCCGCGCCATGGGCCTTCAAGGCGTCCATGTTTTCCCATTTTTCGATCACCACGAATGTGTCCGCACCGTAGTTGGCCTGGAACGCGGGCCCATTTGCCATATCCACCACCGCGCCGTATTCGATGCAACCCTGCTCGGCGAGGACGGCGGGCACATTGGCACGAAAGGCCTGCAGCACGGTTTCGCGCTGGCCGGGCTTGGCGGTGATGACGGCGAGAACATGAATCATGGTTGTTGGCTCCTGCGGTAGATTGGCTACCGCCACAGGCCGTATTTTTCGCTGTAGCGGAGCGATGAGAATACCACCACACTTCCACTGGCAAGATGTTTCATGGGCCGGGCCAACAAGGCGCCGGCCCAACCGAGCGGCCTCACAGCGCCTGCCCCAGCCGCTGAATCCCTTCTTCAATTTTCTCCACGTTGGCGGTCGCAAAACTCAGGCGCAGCGTGGACAGGTCGGGATGGTTCGCATAAAAAGGCGCGCCCGGCACAAAGGCCACCAGTTTATCAATCGCACGTTGCGCAAAGTCGCTTGCATTACGGCCCCCCTTGAGGCTGGCCCAGAAAAACATGCCGCCTTGCGGCTGGTTGAAATCAATCGCATCGCCCAGCTCACGGCGCAGACTCTCGGCCATGACGCGTGCGCGCGCGGCATAGGTGCTGCGCACCGTGGCCAGGCTGCCCTCCAGCCGGTTCAGGGTCAGGTAATGGGCCGCAATGGCCTGGGTCAGATTGCTGGTGTGGGCGTCGCTGAACTGCTTGCACATGGTGGCCATGGCCAGCAATTCGGGCGGTGCCACCATCCAGCCCACGCGCAGACCCGGGCTCAGAATCTTGCTGAAACTGCCACAGTGGGCCAGCCACTCGCGGCTACCCGGCACCGCAGCACTCAGTGCGAGCATGCTGGGCGGCGGCGGGGCTCCAAAATACAACTCGCTGTACGGGTCATCTTCGACCACCAGGGTGCGGGTCCGGGCCGCGATTTCCAGGATGCGTTTGCGACGCTCCAGGCTCAAGGTGGCACCGCTCGGGTTACCGAAGGTGGGGATCAGGTACACCAGCTTGGGTTGGTGCTGATCGATCAGTTGCTCCAGCACATCGACCCGTACGCCGTCGGCATCGATGGGTGCTCCGATCAGGTCTGCCCCATACAGGCGGAAGCACTGGATGGTGGCCAGAAAAGTGGGCGCCTCCACTATCACCTTGTCGCCCGGAGAGATCATGGTCTTGCCGATCAGGTCGAGCGCCTGCTGGCTTCCGGTCGTAACGATCAGGCCATTCGCCGCGACACTTGCGCCCTTGGCCTTCATAAAGGCGGCAATAGCTTCGCGCAGCGGCTGGTAACCTTCGGTAGCGCCATATTGCAGCACCGGGCCGGGGTTGCCGGCCAGCACCGCGTCGGCGGATTGGCGAATACCTTCGGCATCAAACAAGGCCGGGTCCGGAAAACCGCCGGCAAAACTGATGATGCCGGGCTTGCCCAGCAATTTGAAAAGCTCGCGAATCGCGGAGGTCTCTACGTTCTGGAGGCGGGAGGCGAATAACATGGTGCGAGGGGTTCCCAAAAAGCCTATTGTGGCCATACTCATGAGAGAACGCCGGGCCGCCCCAAGTTTTCTGCACCCCCTCGGGGGGCCGGACGCGAAGCGGCTGGGCTGGGGGCAGGCATGGAGAACGCCGGGCCGCCCCAAGTTTTCTGCACCCCCTCGGGGGGCCAGACGCGAAGCGGCTGGGCTGGGGGCACGCATGAAAAACGCCGGGCCGCCCCAAGTTTTCTGCCCCCTTGCGTGCCTGGCAAGCGCGCGATGCAACTCTCGCATAAGGCCATGCTACGGGCCGTTCCAGCACCCCTGAAACTGCGCTGCAGGCCTAGAATTCCGCGATTCCTACAAGCACCACCGGAGCAGACATGAGCATCCCCAAACTCGCCGAGTTGATCGCCTACACCCAGGCGCATGCCGGGCCCGCCGGGCACCGGATGGCGGATTTTGTGTCGGCCTATTTCGAGAGTGCGGACCCGGACGAAATTTTGGCGCGCGGGCCCGCCGTGTTGTTCGCCATGGCCAATGCCCATTGGCGCTTGCTGGACGCGCCGCGGGCCGCGGGGACCGCACGTATCCGGGTATTCAACCCGACACTTGCGGAAGACGGTTTTGCCAGCGACCACACGGCGGTGCAGATCGTGCATGAGGACATGCCATTCCTGGTGGACTCGGTCACCATGGCGGTCAACCGCGGCGGCCGCACGGCGCACTGGATCGTGCACCCGCTGCTGTCGGTGGCCCGTAATGGCGAAGGCCGCATCTCCAACGTGGGCAGTGTCGCCATCGGTGGAGCCGACCAGCCCGCGGACAGCATAGAGTCCCTCATCCTGGTCGAGTGTGACCGTATCGTGAGCGCCCTGGAACGCGACAAACTGGCCGCCGAACTGGACCGCGTGCTGGCCGATGTGCGGGGTGCGGTAAACGACTGGGGCGCCATGCTTGCGCGAGTGAACGAGGTGTGCACGCCGGCTGCGGGAACACCCCTGAGTGACGCCAACCGGCTGGAGGGCATTGCGTTTCTGCGCTGGCTTGAAGACGGGCATTTCACCTTTCTCGGTGCGCGCGAATACGAGCTAAAGCGCAATGGCGACCAGGTCAGTCTGGCGGCACGGCCCGATTCAGGCCTGGGAATTTTGCGCGGCGCGGCGCAAACCGCGGAAATGGTTCTGCCGCCCGAGGCAGCAGCGCTCATGGACGCCGACGAACTGGTGCTGGTGACCAAGGCCATGACACGGGCCACCGTACACCGCCCGGCCTGGCTGGACTACATCGCCGTCAAACGGTTCAATACCGGTGGTCAGGTGGTGGGGGAAGCGCGTTTCCTGGGTCTCTACACCTCGACTGCGTATTCGGCGGCGGTGGCCGACATTCCGCTGGTGCGCCGGCGTGCTGCCCACGTGATTGCCGTTGCCGGCGTGGTACCCGACAGCCATGCCGCAAAATCGCTGCAATCCATACTGGACGTGTATCCGCGCGACGAATTGTTCCAGATCGACGCCGCCACGCTGGCCGAACATGCCATCGGCATACTGCGGCTGCAGGAACGCCAGCGCACGCGGCTGTTCCTGCGCCGCGACCCGTTCGGCCGCTTCACCTCGGCCCAGGTATTTGTGCCGCGTGACCGCTACAACACCGAACTGCGCGTCAAAGTCGGCAACGAGCTGATGGTGGCGCTGGAGGGCCAGTCGCTCGAATTTACGCCCATGCTGACCGACAGCCCGCTGGCCCGCATTCACTACCTGGTGCGCGCCAAAAACAGCGCACCGGTGCTCGGCAACCAGGACGCGCTGGAATCGCGCATTGCGCGGCTGGCGCAGCGCTGGGAAGACGACTGCAGCGCCGAGTTGCTGCGTGCGCATGGCGAGGGCCAGGGGCTGTTGCTGGCGCACCGCTACGCAAATGCGTTTCCCACCGCTTACCGCGAGGATTTTGCCGCCGCGGTGGGCGCCGAAGACGCCGACGTGCTGGCCGACCTGTCGGCCGGCACGCCACTGGCGGTAAAGCTCTACCGCCCGTTGTATGCCGAAGCCGGCAGCCTGCGCCTGAAGATCTACAACACCTCCAAAGTGGCGCTGTCGGACTCCCTCCCGGTGCTGGAGCGCATGGGTGCGCGCGTGCTGGACGAACACCCTTACCGCATCGGCAGCGACACCCTCTGGATCCATGATCTGGGCCTGCAGGTTCCTGCCGGCACCGAGTTGTCCCGCATCAAGGCCCGTTTCGAGGAACTGTTTGTACTGGCCTGGCGCGGTGAAGTGGAAAGCGACGACCTCAACAAACTGGTGCTGGCCACCGACCTGGATGCACGTGCCATCAGCGTGCTGCGCGCCTACACGCGTTATTTCAAGCAGCTCGGTTTTGCCTTCAGCCAGACGTATATCGAAGCCACCTTGAACCGCCACAGCCAGATCACGCAGGACATCGTGGCTTTGTTCAATGCACGCTTCGACCCCGCGCAGACATCGGAGCGCGACAAGATGCAGGAGCGTTTGAGCCAGCGCATCGAGACCAGTCTGGCCGGTGTAGCCAGCCTGGACGAAGACCGCATCCTGCGCCAGTTCTTCGCCACCGTGGCCGCGACCTCACGCACCAACCTCTGGCAAAAAACGGCTGACGGCAAAAAAAAGGCCTACCTGTCGTTCAAACTCAAACCGCGCAAGGTGCCGGGCGTGCCCGAGCCCAAACCGCTGTTCGAGATCTGGGTCTATTCACCGCGTGTGGAGGGTGTACATCTGCGCGGCGGCAAGGTGGCCCGCGGCGGCTTGCGCTGGTCCGACCGGCGCGAAGATTTCCGTACCGAAATTCTTGGCCTGGTGAAGGCGCAACAGGTCAAGAATACGGTCATCGTCCCGGTCGGGTCCAAGGGCGGATTTGTACTCAAGAACGCACCTCCGGCCTCGGACCGCGACGCCACCCTGGCCGAAGGTATCGCCTGCTACAAGCTGTTTTTGTCCGGGCTGCTGGACATCACCGACAACGTGCTCAAGGGCGCGGTAGTGCCGCCGGTTGACGTAGTGCGGCACGACGAGGACGACCCCTATCTGGTGGTGGCGGCCGACAAGGGTACGGCGACTTTTTCCGACATTGCCAACGGTGTGTCGGCCGACTACGGCTTCTGGCTCGGCGACGCCTTTGCGTCGGGTGGATCGGTGGGTTACGACCACAAAAAAATGGGCATCACGGCGCGTGGTGCATGGGAGTCGGTCAAGCGGCATTTCCGTGCCCTTTCGGTCAATACCCAGACTACCGATTTCACGGTCGCGGGTATTGGCGACATGTCGGGCGACGTGTTTGGCAACGGCATGTTGCTGTCCGAACACATCCGCCTGGTGGTCGCGTTTGACCACCGGCATATTTTCATCGACCCCGCACCCGACGTGGCGCGCTCCTTTGCCGAACGGCAGCGGCTGTTTGCACTGCCGCGCTCGAGCTGGGACGACTACGACAGGAGCCTGATCTCGCACGGCGGCGGAGTCTACCCGCGCGGCGCCAAATCCATCAGCCTGAGCCCCGAGGCGTGTGCCGTACTGGGCGTTGATACGCCGGAGTGGGCACCGTTGGACCTGCTGCGCGCCATCCTGATGGCCCCGGTGGACCTGCTGTACAACGGCGGCATCGGCACCTACGTCAAAGCCGGCTTCGAGAGCCATGCACAGGTGGGGGACAAGGCCAGCGACGCATTCCGGGTCAACGGCGGCGATCTGCGCTGCAAGGTGCTGGCCGAAGGCGGCAACCTGGGCTGTACGCAGAACGGGCGCATCGAATACGCGCAAAAAGGCGGCCGGATCTACACCGATGCGATTGACAACTCGGCCGGCGTGGATTGCTCCGACCACGAGGTCAACATCAAGATACTGCTCGGCCAGATCGTGGAAGCCGGCGACCTGACGCTCAAGCAGCGCAACGACCTGCTGGCCTCGAAGACGGACGAGGTCGGCCTGCTGGTGCTGGCCGACAACTACTACCAGACCCAGGCGCTGGAGATCGCCGGACACCGGCCCCTCTATTTGCTGGAGGGACAACAGCGCCTG
>JANLPN010000456.1:0-24522 GCA_031367285.1 Betaproteobacteria bacterium
GCGAGGATTGCTCCGACCACGAGGTCAACATCAAGAAACTGCTCGGCCAGATCGTGGAAGCCGGCGACCTGACGCTCAAGCAGCGCAACGACCTGCTGGCCTCGATGACGGACGAGGTCGGCCTGCTGGTGCTGGCCGACAACTACTACCAGACCCAGGCGCTGGAGATCGCCGGACACCGGCCCCTCTATTTGCTGGAGGGACAACAGCGCCTGATGCAGTGGCTGGAAGGCGCCGGTCGATTGAACCGCGCCATCGAATTCCTGCCCACCGACGAAGAGATCGCTCGCCGCCGGGCCAAAAAAACCGGCCTCACCGCGCCCGAAGGCGCGGTCGTGCTGGCTTATGCCAAGATGTCGGTGTTTGATGAATTGCTGGCCAGCAACCTGCCCGATGACCCGTATTTCAGCCGGGCATTGCAGGCCTATTTCCCCAAAACCCTGAGCGAAAAATTCGGCCCGGCGGTGGGCAGCCACCCGCTCAAGCGCGAGATCATCGCCACCTTCATCACCAACACCCTGGTCAACCGCACCGGCGCCACCTTTGTCAACTTCATTGCCAGCGAGGCGGGCGCCACCGCCGCCGACGTAGTACGTGCCTTCACGCTGGCACGCGAAGTGTTTGACCTGGAGCGCCTGTGGGACCAGATCGACGCGCTCGATTACCGCGTCGACGCGACGCTGCAACTCGATCTTCTGAGCAAGCTGACCGCCATTGCGCAACGCGCCTCGCGCTGGATACTGCGCGCCAGCGCGGACACTACCGGCAGCACCGATCTGCCCAGCCTGATCAGCCGTTACCAGCCTGCGGCGCGCGAGATGCGCGGCCGCCTGACCGATTGGCTGCCTGCCACGGCCCAGTCCGACTGGCAGCAAGCCTCCGAGGCCCTGTCCCAGGCGGGAGTGGAGCTGGCGTTGGCGCAGGATCTGACTGCGCTGGAATTCATCTTTCCGGCGCTCGACCTGGTTGATCTGGCCCAGCAGGCAGGTACCTCGCTGGAACAGGCGGCACGCGCCTATTTCGGCATCGATACCGAGCTCGGACTGACACTGTGGCGCTCGGAAATCAACCGGCTGCCGACAGACACCCTGTGGCAAACCCAGGCACGGGGCAGCGCGCGCGACGACGTCTATTCCATCGCCAGCCAGATCACGCTCGGCCTGTTGTCGCGTAATGAAGCCATCGCGGACTGGCGCGCCAAACATGCCAAAGCGACCGACCGCCTGCGCCGGCTGCGCACCAGCATCAGCACCCAGACAGCCGACCTGGCGCCGGTGTCGGTAGCGCTGCGCGAGTTGCGCCACCTCGCATAAACGCTTATGAAGCGGGAACACGTCGCGCTGTTTTTTGCCACGCTCAAGGCAGCCAACCCGATGCCGGTGACGGAACTGGAATACACCAGCGTGTTTGAATTGCTTACCGCGGTATTGCTCAGCGCGCAGGCCACCGACGTAAGCGTCAACAAGGCCACTCGCAAGCTGTTTGCGGTGGCCAATACGCCGCAACAGTTGCTGGACCTCGGTCAGGAGTCGCTCGAGGCGCACATAAAAACCATAGGCCTGTATCGCAGCAAGGCCAGACACCTGTTGCAGACCTGCCGCATGCTGGTGGACCAACATGGCGGGCAGGTGCCGCGCAACCGCGAGCAGCTGGAAGCCTTGCCGGGCGTCGGCCGCAAGACCGCCAACGTGGTGTTGAACTCGGCTTTTGGTGAACCGACCGTGGCCGTCGACACCCATATATTCCGGCTTGGCAACCGCACCGGTCTGGCGCCGGGCAAGACGCCCCTGGAAGTGGAGCACAAGCTGCTCAAGCATATTCCGCCCGAGTACCTTGCTGATGCACACCATTGGCTGATATTGCACGGGCGTTATGTATGCCGGGCACGGCAGCCGCTGTGCGGGCGATGCGCGGTATCAGCGTATTGCACCTACCCGGACAAGGCTCTGGCCTCGTCATAATCGGGACCATGGGTTCAAGCTCCCCGGTACCGTTTATTGATCCGCGCACTATCGTCCTCCTGACCGGCATCATGGGAGGGCTGATGTCGGTCGTGCTGTACTTTCTGCGGCGCAATTACCCGGCTTCCGTCAAAGGCCTGGGCGAGTGGTCGGCGGCCACCGCCATGCTCTTTTTTGGCGGGCTGGCCGCCGCGGCGCGCGGCAAGGCGCCAGATATCGTTTCCATCACCGGCGCCAACTTGTTGATTTTTGCCGGCGTGTATTTTCAGTACGTCGGCAGCCAGCGGTTTTTTGGCCTGGCGCCGAAGATTGCCCCAAAAATGCTGCTGATCGTTGTTCTGACGCTGGTCTCAGCCTACTACACGGTGTGGCAACCGAGCTACCTTCCGCGCCTGATGATTTCGGTGCTGATCATGACCTGGCTGTTCTCCATTCACGCCCACCTGATCTACCGGCTTGGCAGCAGTTCGTTCGCGCACCGCTTTGCGCTCGGTATATTGCTGGGCGCCGTCGCCAGCCAGATATTGCGCTTCGTGACCGCATGGATATACCCGCTGGGGACCGGCATTCTGGACACCACGCCGCAAAATCTGATGTACATAATTTCCTACCCTTTCGTCATGCTGCTGTTCGCCATCAGCCTGGTACTGATGGCCACCGACCGGGTGCGGGCCGAGTTCGAACATCTGGCGACCCATGACTCTTTGACCAATGCACTCACGCGCCGCCATCTGACCGAGGTCTGCCAGCAGGAGTTGGAGCGCTGCAACCGGCATGGCCGGGTAATGTCGCTGCTGTTGATCGATGTAGACCACTTCAAGGCCATCAACGACAGCCGCGGCCACCAGGCCGGGGACCAGGTCCTGGTCCAGTTTGTATCCGCGGTCAACACCCTGTTGCGCAGTGCCGACGTCATGGGGCGGCTGGGCGGCGAAGAGTTTGTGGTGTTGTTGCCCGAAACCTCGATCGAGGTCGCACGCATAGTGGCCGAACGCATACGCGCCAAGGTCGCCGAGCTGATCCTGCCGGCGCCATTTACGGTGAGCATCGGAGTCACCACCAACAAACCGGCTGCCGATACCGTGGACGCGCTGATGGCCCGCGCCGACACCGCCATGTACCTTGCCAAGGAACAGGGCCGCGACCGGGTCGTGCTGGGTTGACCGGGCAGGCCGCCAAAACATCAAGGAAGACGAGCAATGACCCTCCATCGCCGCGATTTTTTGCACAACACGCTCGTCGGTGCTGCCGCCCTGGCCAGCCCTTTCGCCGCGCACGCCCAGCAGGACTATCCGGCCCGGCCGGTCCGGGTTGTGGTGGGTTTCCCCGCCGGAGGCGGTACCGACGTATTTGGCCGTGTGGTCGCGCAGGGTCTGTCGCTTGCGCTGGGGCAGCAATTTGTGGTCGATAACAAGGCCGGCGCGGGCGGCATCGTGGCCAGCCAGTCCATGCTGCAAACGGTGGCCGACGGCTACACCTTGCTGGTCGGCTCCACCAGCACCCAGGTCATTGCGCCGCTGCTGTACGGCAAGCGCCCCTACACCACGGCCGACTTCACACCGGTGGCGCACTTGGCCAGCGTGGGTATTGTGCTGGTCGCGCACCCCGGTGCGCCGTTCAACAACGTGGCCGAGATGGTGGCCTATGCCAGGGCACGTCCGGGCCAGTTGAACTATGCCAGCGGCGGCAATGGTGTTACCAACCATCTGGCCATGGAGTTGATCAAGGCGCGCACCGGTACTTTCCTGGTCCACATTCCCTACCGCGGCTCGGCGCCGGCACTGACCGATGTCATGTCGGGCCAGGTACCCGTGATGTTCGACTCGATCGCGTCCAGCGGCCCGCAAGTACGCGCCGGCAAGGTCAAGGCGCTGGGTATAGCCGGCCTGTCGCGCGTCGATGTATTGCCGGGTGTGCCCACCATCTCCGAGTCGGGTGCCGCAGTCGGACTGAAGGACTTTGACACACCCGGCTGGGTCGCCCTGTACGGCCCCAAGGGCCTGCCGCCGGCGGTTGTTGCGCGCCTGCAAGCCAGCATCGCCCAGGTGCTAGCCTCACCCGACGTGGCACAACGCTTTGCGGCAGCCGGCGGAATGCCGCGTTATATGGACGCCGCCACACTCACCATCTACGAGCAGGCCGAGACGCGCAAATGGGGTGAAGCGATCAGCTACAGCGGGGCCAGGCTGGACTAGCGGTCTTTCGGGCACGCGCCCACGAAATCATGCGGGCAGTTGATGAGCGGATCAAGCGCTGAACAGCTGACCGCGCGCCGCATCGGTAATGGCCACCACGCAGGGGTGGGTAATACGCCGCTGTACCGACACTGCAAAAAACTCTTCCACCAGCTCGTTGGTGCGCCCTACCACTTTGACGCCGAACTGCGCCACGGTCTCGGCTTCCAGCACGCTGGGGCCCATGAATACACCCCGCCCTTCGCGCCCGAAAGCCGTCATCAGGGCGCCGTCGTCGAACTCGCCGATCACGCGCGGGTGGATCTGGTGCCGGGTCAGCCAGCCTTCCAGTTGCTGGCGCACCGAGGCCGACGCGCCCTGGATCAGCATCGGCATGTCGTTCAGGCAGGCGGGAAAAGGCCCTTTGAGCCGGGCTTTCAGCTCCGGCGCGCAGAAGAAACTCATGGCCGTGCTTCCCAACGGGTGGTTGAAGGCCTTGACGCTGATCCGCCGCGACATCGGCTCGTCGGCAATCACCAGGTCCAGCCGGTGCAGCGCCAGCTGCGACAACAGGTCGGGGAATTTGCCTTCGCTGCAAATCAGCCGCACCGGCTCGGGCACCGACAAGGCCGGCTCCAGCAGGCGGTAGGCCACCGACTTGGCTACCGAGTCGGCTACGCCGACCCGGAAGTCCAGCACGCCCTTGCCGCCGCGCGCCTGGCGAACCGCCGTCTCCATTTCGGCCCCCAGGGTAAATATCTGTTCGGCATAACCCAGCGCCAGCCGGCCGTCCTCGGTGAGCTCCAGCTTGCGACCGCTCTTGCGGAACAGCTTGCGCCCAAGCCAGTCTTCCAGCAGCTTGATCTGGCCCGACAGGGTTTGCGGCGTGGTGTGCAACTGCTCCCCGGCGCGCATGATACCGCCCGCCTTGGCGGTTACCCAAAAGTAATGCAGGTGTTTGAAATTCATGGGAAATGGTCTTGGTGGTCCGCCATTATTGTTCGCTTTACGCGAAGTTAAATTGTTTTAAATACGCATTTACACGAAGTGATTCGGCGCCTACATTCAAGGCGTCACATCTATCGTGACGCCACCAGGAGTTACCACCATGCGATTGAGTACCAAAGGCCGATTTGCAGTCACCGCGATGATGGAGTTGGCACTGCACCAAAGCAGCGGTCCGGTGCCGCTGTCCCACATAGCTTTGCGCCACCAGATCTCGCTCTCTTACCTGGAACAGATGTTCAGCAAACTGCGCCAGCATGGCCTGGTGGAAAGCACCCGTGGCCCGGGCGGCGGTTATACGCTGGGCCAAAGAGCCGATGGCATTACGGTGGCCGACATCATCACGGCCATGGAAGGCAGCGCTGACGATGGAGCCGCTAGCGCTTCCGGCGCCAGTGAACCGGCCGGGCAGGAGATGACACAGGATCTGTGGGATGCCTTGAACCGCAAGATGGTGGAGCACCTGCAGTCCATCAGCCTGCACAGCCTGGCCGCGGAGCAGCGGGCCAAGGGATTCCGACCCGAGCCGCGCAAACCGTCCAGGCACGGCGTGCTCAGGAAGCCGAAACAGGAACCCCTGCGCACTACGGCACCGAACTCGGTTTTTGCGCTCGGGCAATCCTTGCTGGCAAGAGGATGACAGGCCGTTGTATTACGCCTCGGGTCAGCGCAAAGGCATGGCGGGAATCAGGCCCGCGCGCACCAACTTTCCGAACGCCGGGGCCTCCGTCGGCCATTGGTCGCTGCGCTCCACCACGCGTATGCCTTGTGACAGCAGCAGCGCGGCGCGAATCACACCCGCATGGGTGATCCAGGCGACCGGGCCGGTCGTGGCGCAGGCCTCGGCCCACAGGCCGGCAACACGGTCCAGCAATTCCTGCACACTCTCGCGCCCGCCAAAACGCCAGTCACCGAACCGCGCGGTCCAGGCGTCAATGGCAGGCTTTGGGATATCGTCCCAACGCCAACCCTCCCAACAGCCGAAATCCATTTCCACCAGCCTTGCGTCACTGCTGGCCAGCAAATCCGGCCGTAAACGCTGCAGTGCCTGAGCCAGTTGCGCGCAACGCCGCAAAGGCGAGCTCATCAGGCGCGCGCCGTGTGGCAGCTGATGTGCCAGCACCAGGGCGCTGGCCTCGGTCGCTTCCGGGTCTGCCGCCACGTCGGTGGCACCGTAACAAACACCGGATGCAATCAAAGGTTGGGCATGGCGCACCAGCCACGGGCCGCTCGCACCGCGAATCAAACCATGCTCCCTACCAGCGGCTGCGCCCGCTCCTGCCACGTCAGAACACCAACGCCAGGCCAAAATAAAACGCCACCTCGCACACCTGCTGGGTCGCGCCAAGGCAGTCGCCCGTGAAGCCTTGCAGGCGCCGCTCGAACCAGCGCCACATCAGCAGCCAGGCCAAGGTGGCACAGGCCACAGGCACGAGCCAGTCGATATCCTCACGCAGCCACGCGACCAGCACCAGCGCCGCCAGCAGCCACAAGCCGGCCACCAGCAGGCTCTCGATGCTGATCTGGTCGGCCAGCGGTTTGGATTTGGAACCCGCCTCGTCACCCACATGCCGCATCGCACGTATAAGCAAGAGCGGATAACCACGCGACACCACATGGGCGGCAAACAGGCCCCAGCACATCGCCAGCCCATCGACGGACCCGATCAATGCCAGCAACGAAACCTTGACCAGCACCACCAGCACCAGCGCCAGCGCACCGAAGGCACCTACACGCGAATCCTTCATGATGGCCAATGCGCGTTCCCGCTCGCTGCTCCCACCCAGGCCGTCGGCCACGTCAGCCAGCCCGTCTTCGTGAAACGCGCCGGTCAGCAATACGCTGAGCACCGTGCCCAGAACGGCCACCACCAAAGGCGCCATGGCACTGTTGGGCAATACCAGCAAGAGCGCCGCGCTTGCCGCGCCCGTGGCACCACCTACCAGCCACCCCACGCCCGGAAAATGCGCTGCGCTGGCACGCAGCATGGCCGGGCTGTAGCCCACCCAGGAGGCAAGCCGCCCGGTGACCGGTATGCGGGTAAAGAACTGCAAGGCGAGCAGGTAGTGGCGCAAAAAGTTCATGCGTGTATGGCGCTTGGCTTGTGGAATATCGTCAATCAGACAGCTGATTGCCCCGATACACCGGCCGACTCAAAACTCGCCATCTCGGACAACACGGCACAGGCTGACAACAACAACGGCCACACCAGTGCGGCACCCGAGCCTTCGCCCAGCTGCAGGCCCATATCAACCAGCGGTTGCACCCCCAGATGCTGCAGCATGGCCGCATGACCACGCTCCCCGGAACGGTGTGCAAAGACACAACGCTGCAATACCAGCGGCTGCAAGGCATGCGCCACCAGCACTGCGGAGGTCGCGATAAAGCCGTCGACCAGCACTACACGCCGTTCCAGCGCAGCCTGCAGGATGGCCCCGACCATGCTCGCAATCTCGAAGCCACCCATGGCGGCCAGCACCTCCAGAGGTGCCGTCACACCCGCGTGCTGCCGCAACACGGTGCGCAACACTGCCGTCTTGCGGATGATCGCCGCAGCGTCCAGCCCGGTGCCGGCACCGGTGCACAACGCAATATCCAGGCCGGCCAGGCGCGACAACAGCAAGGCCGCACTGGAGGTATTGCCAATACCCATTTCCCCCAGCAACAAGGCATTGCCAGGCAAGGCGCGCACCAGTTCACGCCCGTTATGCAATGCGTCCTGGCATTGCCGCGCCGTCATCGCCGGCTGTTCCGAAGCGTCACGCGTGCCGGGTGCGATCTTGTGCAGCAGCAGCCGCGCCTGTCCTGCCTGGGCGTGAGCGCGTGGACCGAAGTCGTGCGCCACGCCGCAGTCCACCACCGTCAAGGCAATGCCATGCTGGCGCGCCAGCACACTCACGGCCGCACCTCCGGCCAGGAAGTTCTCCACCATCTGCCAGGTCACATCGCTCGGATAAGCCGACACGCCGCGCGCAACCAGGCCGTGGTCACCGGCAAACACCACCAGTTGCGGCTGCTCCAGCCGTGGCGCCTCAGTGCCCAGGATTTCCCCCAGTTGGCGCGCCAGCGTTTCCAGCGCGCCAAGTGCGCCCAGGGGTTTGGTCTTGGTGTCGAGTTTGTGCTGCAAGGCCCGGCTCAGGGCCGGGTCGGAGATATCCGCGAGAACTGGAAGATGGGTGTTCATCGGTGCAACTGGGTGAAGAAGTAAGTAAAAAGAAACCGGGCGGCGTCGGGCTCGCGGTGTCAGCGGACCAGGGACGCCAGCACGCCTGGCGTGAAGTGCTGCTCGATAAAATCGGCCAGGCCGTCGAACACGGATTGCAGTGTAGGTGTGGTGGCGCCAAACAGCGCCTGCAACACCCCCGCGTCTTCGAACAGGCCATGCAGGTAAACGCCGAGCACGTTGCCCGCCTTGTTTTGCCAGGCCAGGCCCTGCGGCATCACCACGCCTGCCATATCGCCGGAGGCCGCCATGGCGGCGTGTTGCTGTGTCCGGCCATGGTGGATTTCGTATCCCTGCACCTCGAGTCCCGACAAGGCGCTCCACCGGCCATCCAGGGTGGCAAACGCAGCACGCGTGGTTTGCACCGTCTTGTCCTGTGCAAATACCGTCACCAGCGGCAACAGGCCCAGGCCGGGCGCATTGCCATCGATTCCATGCGGGTCTATCAAGGCTTCGCCCAGCATTTGCAGGCCACCACAAATGCCCAGCACGGCCCCGCCACTGGCCGCGTGGCCGGCAACGGCGCGGTCCAGCCCCTGGGCACGCAGCCAGGCCAGATCGCCGCTGGTGTTCTTGGAGCCGGGCAGGATGATCCAGTCATCCCGCTGCAGGCCCGCCAACTGCGCCGGACTGCGCACCCACAACAAACGCACGCCGGGCACGCTTTTTAGCGGCTGGAATTCATCCAGGTTGCTGATACGCGGGTAAGCGACCACAGCGATCGTCCGCATCGTAGAAGCAAGTGGCGGTTGGTCACTCCGCGCCGCGAAGGAGACTGCGGGAGGCGACACACCCCGATAATCCAATATGCCGTCTTCTTCGGGCAAGCCATGTTGCCACCACATCGGCAAGGTCGCCACGGTGGGGATACCGGTCAGGTCCTGCAGCATTTGCGGCGCGGGGGCCAGCAAGGCCGCGTCACCACGAAATTTGTTGAGCACATACCCGTGTATCAGTGCACGTTCTTCAGGCGGCAACAAGGCCCAGGTGCCGTACAGGTGCGCAAACGCACCGCCCCGGTCGATTTCGGTCACCAGCAGGCAGGCGGCGTTGGCGTGGCGTGCGACCCGCATGTTCACGATATCGCTGCTCGAGAGATTGATCTCGGCCGGCGAGCCGGCGCCTTCAATCACCACGACGTCGTTTTCCACGATCAACTGATCCAGCGCTTTTTGAATCACCGGCCACACGCTGGCACTTCGGCCACGCCATGGCATGTTCGACAAAGCTTCATCCACCTGCCCCATCAGCACCACCTGGCTGTGGGTGTCGCGCTCGGGCTTGAGCAGCAAGGGGTTCATGCGCACGTCCGGCACGGTGGACGCCGCCAGCGCCTGAAAATACTGGGCACTGCCGATTTCGCCGCCGCAATTTTCCGCCGGGCCGCCCCAAGAAAAATTAGCCCCCTTGGGGGGCAGCTCAGTACACGAAGTGACAAGCGTGGGGGCCACAACCCTGGCGTTGTTGCTCATGTTTTGCGCCTTGAAGGGTGCCACTTTCAAGCCCTGGCGCGCGTAGTGACGGCACAAGGCCGTGGCCAGCCAGCTTTTGCCGGCTCCACTGGTCGTACCCAGCACCATGACGCACTTGGCGGTCATGACGTGGACACTTTCGCTAAAGGCAACAGGATGGCGGTTGCGATGGTGACCGCGATGACCAGCACCCTGGAGGCGTAGGCGACGGCGCGGCGGGTATCCGCGGACAGGGGCGGTTTGCACTGCGCCTTGAGCGAGTACACCTGCGGCTTCTTCAGGCAAACCTGCAGACCCAGGGCCATTGCAGCCATCGGCCAGCCGCTATTGGGCCACGACAAGACTTCATCCGCGCGCGCCGCCGACTTGCCCGCCCGTTCCCAGTTGCCGCCTTTGTAGGCGCCGCGGCATACCCAGGCGTCAGCCGTATCGGCAAAGCGGTACACCGCCGCGCCAGACAAGCCCGGCAGCACAAAGCAGAAGATAGGCACGACCACCGAGCCGTTGAGGTTTTCGGCCAGTGATTCGATGGCACTTTCGGGCACGCCGGCTTTACTCAGCAGCGCCGCATGGCGGCTTACCAGCCAGCTAAAATGCTCTAGCCCGGCAGGCAGCGACTGCGCCAGCGCGGCTAAATCGGGACGGACCAATTGCAACAAACCGGTACGCATATTGACGCGTCAGGCCTGTCGTTGCTGAATATCGGCGGAAGATGACTCCCGGTATACCTTGTTCGGCGATACTGCGTCGTCCAGTAGACGTGACAGTGCCTGTTGTAACCAGCCAAAGCCGATGCGCTCCTGCTCCAACCTCAAGCGTGGGCGCAAGCGGTTGTCGCGCAACTCGTCGAACAACGCTGCCTCCTCGGCGTTGAGCCTGGGCAAGTCACGCACCAGAGCTTGCGACTCTTCGCCCCACTGGGCTGCATGGGCTATCAAAGTAGGACGATCCATAAGCAAGGATTCGGCGTGGGGCAAGTGCGAGCGCAGTTGGTCCAGGATCGCAAAACCATGGGTGTCTATGTCGCCCCAATAGTGGATACAGCAGAGATGCAACCACCGCGTCCCCGCCAGAACATCAAAGCCATACCCGGCTCCAAATACCACCATGCTATTGGGAACCGGCGGAAAAGCGAGAAAATTGACTTCGTTTTCAGTGAAGAACACCCGGCTTACCGGCGGATTGAGTTGCTCGAAAGTGGCCTGGGTTACGCTGATGTCCTGATCGGTCCCTGTGTGCAGTAACGCCAAGCCCATATCCAGTATGCGAAAGCGTATACGCAGGGGTTTGTCCTGAAAGCCATACCGGCGGCAAAATTGGCTGGTGCCAATGGCGCCTGGGTCGATTGCAGTAGCAGGCAAGGCCAAGTCCAGCAGTTCGGCAAGTACGCCACGCTGCCCCTCGATGAACTTGCTATCCACCCCCGGTATGTCGACTTGTCGCAAATAGATACCGGGACGGGGATGCGCGTGTACCCACCGCACCACATCCAGCAGACGCGGCCAAACAGTAGCCAATGCCAGCCCGTCCAAAGGGCGCTTTTGCAGCCACGGCAAGGCTTGCGGCAGACGTTCGCGGGTGAGCTCCAGCACGTCCGTAAAACGTCTTGCCTCCTTTTGCTTCCCGATCAGCGCCAAAGCGTCTGCTGGCGTGTCTATCCAGATTTCTTCGGGTACGGAATTGGTGCCCAAAACACGATGCCGAACTTCGCGCAAAACAATACGCAGGCGCGGCGCGCCACCCGTAGTGTTGGCTTGGCGAAGATCGGCCATCCACGCCCGTACCTCCTCGAACCGCCCCGACAATTCAGTCGAGGTCGGCCCCGCAAACCGCAGACGGTACGGGAACAAAGCCGCCACTTCGCCTTGCGTGCAAGCTGCCAGCAGCGTCCCCTTGTCCCACAGCTTCTGGACTTGTCCACGCAACTCCGAAACCGTAGTCCAACTCATGCGGGCTCCATGCCGTCCTGCGCCAGACGCTGCTTCTCGGCCCTGTATTCCTCAATGCTCAGGTTGCGCAGCATGGACGCCCGGCCTTCTTCATTGTGGACAAAACCCACGCTGGACACGAAAGGCTCGATGATGTGGATTTTTTGCAGCGGCGTAACGATAAGCAGTTGCAGATTCAGTTGCTGAAACAAGCGCAATCCGTACTGCGCCGATTCGTCCGATCCACGTCCAAAGGCTTCGTCGATCACGACGAAGCGGAAACTTCTCGAACGCACCTCGCCCCAAGCAAGCCCGAACTGGTAGGCCAAACTGGCCGCCAGAATGGTGTAAGCCAGCTTCTCTTTTTGCCCGCCCGATTTACCGCTGGAATCCGAGTAGTGCTCGTGTTCACGTTTGTCCTCGTGCCAGCGTTCACTGGCGGCAAACACAAACCAATTGCGCACGTCCGTCACCTTGGCTGTCCAGCGCCGATCCTGCTCGGACTGGCCCTCGCGGCCACGCAGCCGCTCGATAATGTGCTTGACCTGCAGGAACTTGGCTTCCGAATACTGATCGCTGTTATCGCCTGTCGTGGCGTCCGAAAGCGAACCATCCAGACAGGCACGCAATTCGGTTTGAAAGTCGCGTACCTCCACGTCCATGGCTGCCTGGGGTTCCAGCACGATATAGCGCCCAGGGTTGTAGTCGATTTTCGTAAGCGACAAGTTGATGCGGTCCACGCGCTCCTTGATCGTTTCGCGCTCGCGATTCAACTGCGAATTGAAATGCACCAGTTCACGAATCGTGTTCTCGTTGAGCAGTTCCTTGAAGCGCGTCTCGAAGCGCGGCAAATCGTCCGCCGTCAGCTTGCCCAGCAGGCTACGGTAGTCGTCGGCGGACTCCACCGATACATCCACTTCCTGGGTCTCCAGCGGATACCGGGTGCTGAAGGTATGCATGGCTTCGATGATTTTTTCGCGCAGACGCTTAACGCGCGCATCGTCTGCATCGATGGCTTTTTGCAGCCACTCGCGCATCTCACGTTCCCTGTTGTCACAGGACTCGACGGTAATAGCCTGCTCACCCAGCGCCTGCACTTTCAAAGACGCCAGGTGCCCCGCATACCCAGCCGCAACGGCATCGTCCACCAGAACTTCGGTCTGGCCGCGCAGTAGCTGCAGGTCGCTGATTTTTTGCTCGGTCTTTGCGCGTCTGGCCCGTTGCTCGTCAAGTTGAGTTTGAGTTTTGCCCTGCTCACCCGCAAGCGCCTCCAGCCTCTCCGTCAGAACTTTCAAAATATCCGACGCGGCTTCAAGCGCGGCGCGCTCATCCTTCAGCTTCGCCACTTCCAGCGTAACCGCGCGCCAATCCATGTCATGAAAATCCCGGTACTCCACCAGCTTCGCCAACGTGTCCAGCCGTTCTTTGACCGCACTCTGCTTTTTCTGAATGGCGGCGATTTGTACGCCGATACGGCCCAACCGCTCCTCCATCGTCCGGACGGTGGCACTTAGCGTTGCTATCTTGGCGGCATTGCTCCAGCCCAAAACATAACGGCTGCGGTCGTCCAGGCGGTGGCGGTCATCCTTTTCATGGCGCTCACCGGCGGCTTTGATTTGACCGGCTCGTGTAATTGCCTTGGTTTCGCGCCGGAACTGTTCCTGCGTGGCGCAGCACGCCACATCGAAACGGTGACTCAGTTCGCGCTCCAGCCACTCATAAAACGCGGAATCCGGCTTGACGGAAATCTTTCGCACCAGCGACTCCCGATGCAACAAGGGCAACTCGCCACGCTGGGGAGCACGTACGCGAAAGTAGACAAGCCTGCCTTTGAGGTGCGTTTTATCGACCCATTCGGCGACTCGTGCGTAGTCTGCATCGGGGACCAAAAGCGACAGGCCAAAGTTATGCAACAGGCGTTCTATCGCACCCTCCCAGTCTTGCTGATCCTGATGCACCTCGATCAATTCACCCGCGAAGGACATGCTGTCCTCGCGCAGACTCAGGGCATTGCACATTGCCGCGCGCATGGCGATTTGCCGCGCGTCAATATTGCTACGCCTGCCCTTCAAGCTGGTGATCTCGGCGGTCAAGGCTTTGTGCTGCTCCATGCCTTGCGCTAAAGCCACGCTCGATTCAGTGATCTTGTTCTGATTTTCAGTGGTGTCTTCGGTAGCTTGCGCATGTAGCTGAACGCAGGCTTGCTGCTGGTGCAGCAGGTCCTCCGCATTGCTCACCTGAATCAGGTTCAGTTTTCGCCGCAGTTCGTCGTAGCGCTCCGCATTTTTCTGGCGTCGCCCGATTTCCTCCTGCCGGCGGGCGATTTCCTCGCCGATGCGCGCAATACGATCACCGCCACTCTGTGCGATGCTGAGCCGAAGCGCACGTTCATCGAGTTGTTGAGCAAGCTTCAGCGCTTCCAGTCGCTCCACTTTGGCTTTCTCAGCTCCCAGCGTTCCTGTCAACAGTGCCAATCGCTCGTCCAGAAGCCCTATCTTGATCGCGGCAAAGTGTCCTTTCAGCGCATCGCGGCATGCTCGAAGCTCTTCGGCGGCAGCGAGCATCACGGCATGCCTGTCGCAGTCGCTGACCAGGGGGGTCAACAATTCCACCTGTTGTCTGGCCTTGAGCACGGCCTCATGCGCGCGATGCAAGTCGTCGAAGTGGGCAATGAGGTCCTGGATACGCTGGGCGACCTGAAAAGGCTCCAGCATGTGGTGGCGTACGAAGTCGGTCAGATTGCCCACCGATTTCATCGACACCGTCTGGAGGAAAAGTTCCAGCGCCTGATCGCTCTCGATGCCAAACCGGCGTCGGAAATAGGCACCATAGGGCGGGAAGGTGTCTAACACCTCTACGCCAGTCTTTCGCAGCCGTTTGCGCAACTGCGTGATGTCGGTCCCGAAGTGTGAGAAGTCCGCGACCAGCGACAAAGACCTTTCGGCAACGGCGTAAAAGCGCTCCGGTTGCCCGAACGCGTCCTTCATCCAGAACACCTGGGCCAGCGTCACGGTCTGGTTGAAACCGGCGTTGTGGAACACGCCCAGAATCACCGAGTAGTTGTTCTGGTCGCGCAAGGCCACGGGTTTTGCGCTGCCGCTCACCTCATTTCGCTCGGACTTGTAATGGCCCAGCACGTAGGAACGCAGCGAGCGTTCGCGCGCATCGGCGCCTGCGGCCTTGTTGTATGCAATGCGCTGCGCAGGTACCAGCAAGGTCGTCACTGCATCGACCAGCGTGGACTTGCCCGATCCGATGTCGCCCGTCAGCAGACCATTCCGGCCACCCAGTTCCAGCGACCATACACGTGCGTCGAAGGTGCCCCAATTGAAAACTTCGAGACGCACCAGGCGAAAGCCCGTCAAAACGTCGCTTGTCGTCTCGGCTAAATCGAGCATTTGCTGTTCAGTCATCCACGGCACCGTCTTGGGCTTGGGTGTCGGCCTTGGACAATTGCTCTCGATAGGCCGCCAATTGCCGATCAAATTCATTCAGCCATTGCGCATCCACAAAGGCTTTGAGGATGCGCCGCACCTCAAACATCGGCTCCGACGCGGTACCGGAGGAGGCCGGAGATTTCAGGCGGCGCGCAAAACCGAGGTCGATTATTTTGTTCAGGTGCGTGTCCACCTGGTCAATCATTCTGGATTCATTGCTGCCCGCGGACAAGAACACCCTGATCAATTCCACCACCGCCCCGCGCGACAGTATCAGCCGGGTGTCGGCACCACTGGCATCGAACTCCGCCAGCTTCTTGCGCAGCAAGGCCAGCAACAGGCTGACCTGAAACGACAAGGGCCGCCGAACCACCAACCGTGGCAATTTGGGCGCGTCCTCCGGCGGTGCGGCGCGCGAGCGCAAATATGCATACCCTTCAGCCTCGTCCAGCATAAGGTCCAGCGCAAGCACAGCCACGTAGTCGCGCACACGCGCCTGCAATGCGAGCAACGCCGCCCACAGCGCCGCCTCGTCCTCGCGGTACACCACACCCTTTAGCAGCGGCACAATCACGGCCGACAGGTCATAAGTAGCCACGGCCGGACCAGAGTTGGGATCCGAGGTGTCCGGCGGTTCTTGCGCTTGCACTGGTCAGCTTCTCACGAAAATGACACGTGGCAGCCTGGCCTTGCGCGTCATGCCGTCGTGCGCCAGCCATTCCACCGACTCCGCCGAGGATTCATCCACCATGGAATTCGGTGTCTCGCTAGCCAATTGCAAGTAGGCCACCAATTCTCCCAAGCCTTGCTGCAGGGGCCGCGTTTGCAGCAACTCACCAAGGCTGACCTGAATGCGTTCTTGCAGGGACTGGCGGATATGGCCTGACAAGGCCACCTTATCAATCATCACCTGGGAAAACAGGACCGCCGCATCCAGGTCGTTTTGCCCTACTTCAAGAGCCATATTGGCGATTCTGGGCTTGATCGGTGGGTTGTATAGCGGACGCTCCATAGGCAACTCCGTGCTCGGTGCCAGATCGTCCACGAACATGAAGTTACCCGACGGCGGCGCGTCCCGCAAACCCATTGCCTTGACCTCAATGCCGTGGAGAATGTCCATGATCCGGCGATTTTCCAGCCAGGCTTTATCGTCCAGAAAGCGGCGCAACTGTTGGGATAGCTGGGCTACCGTACGCTGTGCATGTTCACCTGCTTCCAACCAGTCGTAGTGCACGCGCTTCAAGCGTGTGTCTGGCGCAAGCGCTGCTACGGCAGGCAGTTGAAGCACACGCTCCAGCAATTGTGTCAGTTCCTCCTGGCGCGACTGCGACATCAGAAAGTCCCAAAACGCGCGAAAACTCTTGCCTTGGTCGGAGTCGGCGATGGCGTCTCGCTCGCCCATGATCTCTTCGAGCAGCACACCTTTGGCACCGTCCCACAACGCGATGCGCTCGCGCACGCGCCGATCCAACCCTCGGAAGTTTTGCTCTACCTCCCGAAAATCGGTCAACAGTTCGCGCGCCAGGCCGGTGAACTGCTGGAACCGGTCCTTGAGCGCGGTGTCGTCGAGCAAAGGCATATCGCCGCCCAGCACGCGGGCAATCTCGGCATCGATCTCGTCGCGACGTTTATGCAACTCGGCGATACGTACGTCCGGGTTGGTCTCACTGCCCTCGCTCATTTGCTTGAGCAGTTCGAACAAAGTCAGAAGCCGGGACTCCGTGCCCACGAAGGCCCGTTCACCCAGGCTTGTGAGCCATGCCAAGGCACGTTCAGTGGCCGGAGTGAGATCGAAGTGGGCCTCATCCGAACCGCCAGGGTAGAACTTGCGTAGCCAACCTTTGTCGTTGGCCGCCCAATCATTCAGATACTCTTGCGCGGGCTTGGGAAACACTTTGTCGCCCAGACGCTGACGCAAGCCAAACAAGGTGTCCTCCAGCATCTCCGCGAGATCGGCCTGGGCCATTACCCGCACGTTCGGCACGATGAACACGCGGTGCAAAAAGCTGGCAATCAGCGGTGCATGCTCCGCCACCAGCAAACGCCAGGCAGGATGCTGGCGACGCAACATCTCCAGCGTGGCGTAGTCAAAGCTAATGTTGGGCTCCCCAGATGTTTTTGAACTCGCTATCCATGGGACTTCCGTTGGACAAAACCTGTGAGATTAC
This sequence comes from Betaproteobacteria bacterium, assembly GCA_031367285.1. Lineage (GTDB taxonomy): Bacteria > Pseudomonadota > Gammaproteobacteria > Burkholderiales > Burkholderiaceae_C > CAISIP01. Next base: position 17,369 of record JANLPN010000456.1, read on the forward strand.
CCTTGCCGCACTCATCTTTTCACACCGAGTTTTGCAGCATGGATATAGGCAGATACAGGCACAGTGGATTACCCAGCGTTTCCGTGAATCCCAGCCGCTCATAAAACGTCTTCGCTTTGTCGTTTTTTGCATCGACCTCCACCGCATACAACCCTGCCTGCTGGGAGAACTCCAGTGCCAACTGCAACGCAAAAGACATAAGATGCTGCCCGGTCCCCTGGCCTTGTTCGCCTTTATCAACTGCCAGGCGACCGATACGCAATATCGGCGCGGGATAACGCGGCAACTTGAGATGTGGCGGTAGCTGCGCAGTTTCTACTTGGCCGGCGCTGATGGTGACAAAGCCTGTAACAGTAAGCCCATCGTTGGCCAGCGCGACGTAGGTTTTTCCAAAGCCGCGACGTGCCATTTGCCCGGCCTGACGCTGAAAAAACTCGTTGAGAGCGGGCTCGCCGCAATCGAAGTCTTCTCGACGGTGACGAGCGGCCAGCCGTTCAATGCGCACGGGCATTCAGCGCAACGCCATCAGCTTGCGCAAAGCCTTGGTGGGCCTGGGAGGCTTTTCGCAGGTCGCCACAAAAGCCTCGAACGCCTCTTGCGATAACACCAAAGTATCCTTGTCAGCCACGATGCGCCGCGCCGCCTCATAGGCGTTTTGCAGCATGAAGCTTGACACGGTAGCGCCCATGATTGCGGCAGCGCGTTCGATCAAAGCCTTGGCCTCGGGACTGGTGCGAAGGTTGATACGCGCGGATTCGCCAGGGGCGGTAGTAACAGGCATGGTGATTCTCCCAAGAAGCAAAATTGTACGTCAATTTGACGCACAAAACGCAGTTTCCAAGGAGACTAACTGGTACTCAAGTTATGTCGTGACTAAAATATTTAACCTCGTGGCAAAGCGACCCACTGGCCGGCCAACGCGTGGATCGCAATGCGCCCATCGAACACCGCTTCCAGCGCCCGGTGGGTTGCCACATCGGCACAACCTCCCTGGTGGGTGATATTGCCTTGCGCCATAACAAGCATCTCATCCGCATGCAGCGCCATGGATATTTCGTGCAACACGCTGACCACGGTTTTGCCCGACGCAACGAGCTTGCGCACCAGGCCCAGCCAGTCCGCCTGGTGCGGCGGGTCCAGGTTGGCCAGGGGTTCGTCCATCAGCAAGACGTCTGCCTGTACCGCCAGCGCGCGCGCCAGCAAAACGCGCTGGCGCTCGCCACCCGAGAGTTGGCCCAGGGCCCGCTGGCGCCAATCCCAAGCCTGGGTGGCGCGCAGCGCTTGCTCCACGGCGGCGTGGTCGGCGGTGCCGGGTGCGGCCAGCCAGGCCTGGTGCGGCAGACGGCCCAGCATGGCGACATCCCACACCGTCAAATCGTCGCCACTGGACTCGTTCTGACCCATCCAGGCCAGTTGCCGTGCACGTGTGCGCGCCGGCAAGGTAGCCAGCGATTGGCCCAGCAAAGCCACCTCGCCCTGGTAGGGCAAAACATGCGCAAGCACCTTGAGCAGAGTGGATTTACCTGCGCCGTTGGGCCCTACCACGCTTGTCCACCGGCCCCTGGGCAGGCTCAGGTGAATGCCGTGCAATACCTCCGTATCACCCAGCCGGGCACGAACGGCGCTCGCCTGCAGGGCCACGTTAGCGCCCCCAGCCCTGGCTTCGCCAAGCCCCCCGAGGGGGTGCAAGAAAACTTGGGAGCGGCCCGCCGTTTTCTCATGAGGTGAATGCGCAGTCACAAGCCGCCACCCGGCCCGGTACGCCGGTGCATCAGCCACAACAGGTAACCTCCGCCCAACACGGCCGTCAGCACCCCCACCGGCAACTCCTGGGGCGCAAGCAGCCCGCGCGCCAGCGTGTCGGCAGCCAGCAGCAACACGCCGCCCATCAGGCTCGACAGCACCAGAAAATGGCGGTGCGTGGTCTTGACCACGGACCGCACGAGGTGCGGCGCCGCCAGGCCGACAAATGCGATCAGGCCGGTCTGCGCCACCGCCGTACCGGTGGCCAGCGCCAGCACAGCCACCAGCGCGGCGCGCATCCGCGGCAAGGGCAGACCCAGGCTGGCGGCAGTGGCCTCGCCCAGCGACAGGCCGTCCAGTACGCGGGCCAGCACCCAGGCCACCACCACACACAGCAACCACGCCCCAGCCATCAGGGCGCAGGCGCTCCAGCCGACAAAACTGGTGCTGCCCAGCAGGAAGGCCTGCATGGACAACATCACCTCGGGCTGCACCATCATGATCAGCGAGCCAAACGCGCCCAGCACCACACCCACCACCACACCGGCCAGCAGCAAGCGCAGCGTGTGCTGCACGCCACGGGCCAGCAGCAGCGTCAGCAGCACCGCACCCACCGCGCCGGCAAAGGCCGCGCTGGTGAGCCCTAGGCGGACCAGCCATTCGGTCGCGAACGGTGTGGTTCCGAACAGCGCCAGCGCCACCGCCACCCCGAGCGACGCGCCGGAAGCGCTGCCCAGCAAATACGGATCCGCCAGCGGGTTGCGAAACAGGCCTTGCGCCACGGCGCCAGCCAGGCCCAGCAAAGCGCCGGCCAGCCAGGCTCCCAGTGCGCGCGGCGCGCGGATGTCCCACACTATCTGGGCCGCCACCGGGTCCTGGCCGGTGTGCAACACGCTCGCAAACCCGGTGCTGCCCACACCCATGCCCAGCAGCAGCAGGACCAGCGATAACAACAGCAGTACCAACGCGGCCAAGGCCGCCTTGCGCTGCCGCTGTGCACGCCAGGAGGCCGGGCCCGTCATGGAAAGTGTTGCCGCAGGCATTGCGCCATGGTGCGCGCCGCCTCCGCCATGCGCGGCCCGGGGCGCACCATGACGTCCGACTCGGCCGGCGTAAAAACACATACCCGCTTGGCCCGGATGGCACGCATACCGGACCAGCCCGGGCGCTGCGCCATGCCGGTGAAACTGGCATCACCCACCATGATCACATCGGGGTCGGCCCGCACCACGAATTCGGGGTTGATCTTGGGGAAAGGGCCGAGCGCCTTGGGCACAATGTTTTTTGCACCCAGCCGGGTCAGTGTCTCGCCGATGAACGATGCCTCGCCGGCCGCATACGGAGCGTTATTTACCTCGAAATATACGCGTGCGTTTTTGGCGTGGGCCGGCAAGGTCTGAGCCGCCGCCGCCACACCGGCGTCGATCTCGCGCCACAGACGCTGTGCATCGGGCACGTCCAGCAACAGGCCCACCCGGTCCAGCACCCGCTGCACGTCGATATAACTTTTGGGCTCCAGCGCCACCACCTTGATACCCAGCGCCTCCAGCCGGTCGCTGGCAGGCGACGAGGTGGCCAGCAAGACCAGATCCGGCTGCAGTGCCACGATGGCCTCGATATTGGGGTCCAGCCCGCCCCCCACCTTGGGCAGGGTGCGCACGCTGTCGGGATAGTTCGAATAACGGTCCACACCCACCAGGCGCTGGCACTGGCCCAGGGTGCAGACCATTTCGGTCAGCGACGGCAACACACTCACGATACGGCGCGGCGTCTGGGCCATGCGCACCTTGACACCCCGGTCATCCACCAGCTCCAGCGCGCCGGCGGGCCCGTAGCGAACCATCAGCAGCGCCATCAGCAAGAAATAACAGGTGCGTTTCATGCCGCACCCTTCAGAACCAGGGGTAAACCGGAGGCCATCAGGGTGACGCGTTCGCAGGCCCCGGCGAGCTGCTGGTTCAGCAAGCCCAATGCGTCGACGAAGGCGCGCACCTCGCGGCCCATGGGCACCACACCCAGGCCGATTTCATTGCTGACCAGCACCACGGGCCCGGCTGCCCCCTTCAACGCCTGCAGCAGCGCTGCCGTGGCGGCGGCAACATCGGGCAAGGCCACCGGCGCACCGGCGTCCGTTCCTTCTGCTCCATGTGCCGGCCATAAAAGGTTGGTCAGCCACAAAGTCACGCAGTCGACCACCACCAGGGTGTCGGAGCGGTTGTGGGTGTGTAGGGCCCGCGCCAGTTCCAGCGGCTCTTCCATGGTGACCATGGCCGGCACGTCGCGCAGCCGGTCGCGTTGGTGGCGCTTTATGCGTTCGCGCATCTCCCCGTCTTCCCCCCTGGCAGTTGCAACCAGTACCGCGCGGTGGCCGGACGACCGCGCCAGCCAGGCTTTGGCCAGGTCTTGCGCCCGGTGCGACTTGCCGCTTTTCTGGCCGCCCACGATAAGTTCGCTGCGTGCCAGGGTGGTATCTGTCGTCACATCTGAACCCCGCCATCGGGGAGTGGTGCGGTAGACGCACTGTTCGCCAAGAGCGGCGAAGCCACAAGCGTGGGGGCTTGTCTCTTGCTCCACGCCATGACGATGCGGTGCAGTTGCGCCACCCCATCGGTCAACGCGGCGGGGCCGGGTTGCAGTATGTCGGCCGATTTGATCTCGAACAGCTGCTGGTCGCGGACCGCGTTCACATTCGCCCATCCTTCGCGCGCCGCCACTTTTTCGGGGCGGAACTTCTTGCCGCACCAGGAGCCGATGATTATGTCCGGGTTGCGCCGCACGATCTCGGCGCCATCGGCAATGATGCGGTCCTTGCCCAACGGCATGGCGGCCAGTTCCGGAAAACAGTCGTCGCCGCCCGCGATACCCAGCAGCTCCGAGACCCAGCGGATGGCGCTGATATGCGGCACATCCCACTCCTCGAAGAACACGCGTGGGCGGCGCGGCAATTGTGCCGCCGCGTCGCCAATTGCCCGGAGCTGGTCCCGCATGGTGCCGATCAGGGCCAGTCCCTGCTCCGCCTGCCCCACCATGGCCGCCACCTGGTACATCATGGAGAAGATCTCGGCCACGCTGCGTTGGTTGAACACCGTGACCTGGATGCCGTGGCGGATCAGCGCAGCCGCTATGTCGGCCTGCAAATCCGAAAAGCCAAATACACAGTCGGGCTGCAAGGCCAGGATCTTGTCGATTTTGGCGCTCAGGAAAGCGCTCACCTTGGGCTTCTCTTCCCGCGCCCGGCGCGGGCGCACCGTATAGCCCGAAATACCCACGATGCGGCGCTCTTCACCGAGCAGGTACAGCCATTCGGTGGTTTCTTCGGTCAGGCAGACAATGCGCTGGGGGCCCAGTGCCGCCGCAGCGGGAGTGAAGCCGGGGTCCACGGCAGGAAAGGCCAGTTGCGTCATCTCAGGTCGATCTACTTCTGCGTCCAGAGGATACCTACATAGGCCGCCCGGCCGGACTGGTTGTAGCCATAAGCGGTCTGATACTGCCGGTCAAACAGGTTGTCGATACGGGCAGTCAGTGCGATCTCCCTTGTCACTGCATAACGCGCCGTGAGATTGGCCACGGTGTACGCATTCAGTGGAGGGTTGGCCGGTGTGTCTGGACGCCCGCCTGTGTAACGCACGTCGCCGCCCACAGTCCATTTCTCCAGCGGAATCGAAGCTCCTATCGAGCCCATGGTACGCGCCCGACGAATGAGGCGTAGGCCCGTGGTTTCGTCTATCGGATCTTGCACGGTCAAACTCCCACGCAGATCCGCGCTCATTAATTTTCCGGTGTAGCTCACCTCCAGGCCCTTGTTGGAAGCGTTGGTGACGTTGTTGAAGGCGAAGGTGGCAAAGTCGTATTGCAGCAGATTGGAAATATTTGTTTTGAACGCAGTAGCGCGCACTATCTGTCCGTCCTGCGCCCACTGCACGCCGAATTCAGCCGAGCGCGCGGTTTCGGGCTGCAACGCCGCATTGCCAGAGAACGGGTCGTATAGATAGCCCAACGGCGGCAGATTGAACGCGGTCGAAGCGCTTGCGATCATCTTCCAGGCGGGAGTAAGCTGAAAGCCGTAAGCTGCATAACCTGTCGTTTTTGCGGCGAGTCCATCCGCGTCATCACTACGCACATTGAATTGCATGGAGTGCTCGCCAAACGTGCCTGAAAGGCCGGCGAACAGCGATGTGACGCCACGTTCACGATTGAGTTGTGTAGCAAAACTGTCGATCGTATCGATCATCTGGCGCTGGTGCTCGGCACCGGCCGTCAGCAACCAGGTCCCGAGCGCCACCGCATTGGTCCAGTTCAGCGTGCGGCCATGGGTTACGGCCGCGCTGTCATAGGGGAACGCCGTCAGGCGGGCGTCGTACACCGAACGCTCACGCTCCTGGCTAAAGGTCAGTTCGCTGCGCCAATCGCGTGTGATCTGGTTGTGGCTGTAAAGTGACCATGTGCTCAGCTTGTTGATGCCTTTGTAGATGTCGGAAGGTGTGCCAAAGCCGCCGCCATCGAACTCGAACTTCCCATCACTGCTTTGAGTGCGGAGCCCGAGCGTATGGCCTTGCACCAGCTCGTGCGACACATTGAGGTTGTAATTGGTGTTGCGGTAACCGTCCCGATCCGGATTCTCATTGGGGTATTGGGTCACGTCCATCGACGAGAAACCGCGCGTGGTGTGACGCCCGACGCCGAACGAGAATCGGGTGTCTCCGGCCTGTCCACTGAACCCCGCTGCAGCACGTAAACTGCCGTAGGAGCCAGCCTCCAACTGCACAAAGCCCACGGGTTTGCCTTGTCCCTTGCGGGTGAACACCTGTATCACACCTCCTATCGCGCCGCTGCCGTAGATTGCCGAAACGTTGCCGCGCACCACTTCCACTCGTTCAACCTGGTCGAGCATGATGTGCTCCAGGCTCACGGTTCCAGTCGTGTCCTGCTTGGTCAGCGGGACGCCGTCAACCAAAACCAATACCTGCAACGACGCACTGCCGCGCAGGAAAAGGTTGGCGGACGTTCCCCGCCCACCGTTTTGCGTGAACTGGAAGCCCGCTTCGGTGGCGAGCAGCGTTGGCAGATCAACTGCCTGAGAGCGCTCAATCACGTCTCTGCCAATTACGGTCGTGTGCGGTAACGCATCCGTAAGTAACTGCTCCGACCGATTCGCCGTGACGACGACCTCCTTGAGTTGGGTTTGCGCCCATGCAGGCGAGGCGACCGAAATGGCCAGGGGTACGGCCGCAAGGCGTACAAGCGCGTGTGACGGCGCATGGAAGATACCGGTTTTCATGGAATAAACAATCAACAAAAAAACCCTGGCCGTCGTCCCCGACAGCCCGTGGGCATCACGGAACCATGCGAACATGGCTCCACCGTGTTGGCCGGTATCCGGGCTGGTGGAGCAACTTGCCAATCGCCTTCCC